>JACZQN010000013.1 GCA_022545705.1 Nitrospirota bacterium
CTTCACCGGGAGTCAGGGGCTTTCTTATGCCCCGTACTTTCACGGGGGAAAATCGGCCTTTCCGCGCATGGCCGCTCGCTCATCTCACCTCAACCCTCCGTTTCTCTGGAAAAACTCTGAAAACCGCCCTACAATCGGAGAGCGCGGGCCAGCGCCACAAGCCCGGTCAACCGAAAGGCAGCATGGAGCGGGGCGAGATCCTGGCCAGGTTACGTGAAAGGATTGTGGCTTTCGCCGCATCAAGAATATCGAAGGAAGCGGCAGAGGACCTGGCCCAGGAAGTGCTGATCGTCTTGCACAGGAAGTATACCCACGTGACCGATTTGAGCGAGCTGCTCCCACTCTCCCTCCAGGTGCTGCGGTGGAAGATGCTGGACCTCCATCGAAAGTCGGTGCGCCGGGGGGAGTATAATCAAGTGGCGGTTGAGGACCTCGCTTTGGCGAATCCAGGCGACAACCCCGATACAACAATCGAGCGCAAGGAGATGCTGGAGCAGTTGATTGCTGGGATGACCCGGTTAAGCCCCCGCTGTCGCCAACTGTTCCGGTGGAAGTTGCAAGGCAAGAGCTTCGCGGAGATCCAATCCCTGCTGGGCCAGAGCTCGATCAACACCGTCTACACCTGGGATTTTCGGTGTCGCAAACAGCTCCTGGACTTGATGGGAGGGTCTTGGGAAGGAACGGATGTGCTCGGCGGACGCGCGCAGGAGGGCTCAGCCTCGCGCCCCTTGAGAGGGGTGCGTAGTGAACATCAGTAGAAGCACCGGTGCCGGAAATGGATCTTGAAAAACTGCTCAGTGGCTACGCGACCAAGACGCTGACACAAGAGGAGCGCACGGCGCTCTTTGATGCGGCCTTCCGCAGCCAGACCTTGTTCAACGCTCTGGCACACGACCAGGCGTTGAAGGAACTCCTCGACGACCCCCGGAGTCGCCAGCGCGTCTTGGAGGCGCTCGAGAAGGTTGAGGATCCGGTTTGGAAGGAATGGCTGGCACGCATCGTGGCTTGGGTACAGGAACCGTCAAGCTGGGCACTCACTGGAAGCCTCGCCTCGGCAGGGGTCGCGGTGTTCGTTCTCGGCCAGCTCTTCTCACAGGCGGTCCCGTTTTCGTCGGGACCGTTGCTGACGGCGGACTCGAGAAGCTTCGAAGGGGCTCAACTGGAAATAGCCTCTCTCCCGCACGATGAACAGACGTCACTCGAAGAACCGGCGAAGCCCACGGAGCCAGCAGGCGGGAAACTATCGTCCTTGAGCACATCGGAGAGATTTAATCTTGCAGCGTCTCAACCGCGGGCTCCGGCAGCCTCAGAGGACACAGACCTAGCGAGGAAGCGGGCCGTGCGGCAAGAGAGGGTGCAGCGGCCCGGTCTTAAGGAAAAGCGGGATCTCGCGAAACGTGCATCTGAGCCCACGCTCGCGTCGGCAGAGTTGCCTGCGCCGCCTCCGAGATTCCAAGCGTATGTGAGTCAGTCGCTGAAATCAGGAAAGGCTCGGAAAGCCTTCTTTGCTCAACCGGTTCGGCGCAGAACCGACATCGGTGGGATTGCACAAGAACCGGCGGCAGGATCGTTCAGTTTCGAGACTCAGATGATGGCCCGCAGGCCAGAAGCGGAAGCAGAACGCTCAGGCGTGGTTGGCCGCGGGATGCTGGAGGCCGATGTGCTTAGCCAAGCAACGCCGCGTCCGCTTGGCCTGCGGTATAGCATCCTCAAACCGGGCAAGGACGGAAGCATTGCCGAAGCGGACCCGGACGCTCTCTTCAAGGTCTGGACAGAGCTCCGCTTGAGCGTAGAAGTCAACCAAGACGGCTACCTATTCATCATGAAACGCGATCCGGCCAGAGGCTGGTCTGTGCTCTTTCCATTCCCCCTCCGCTCAGCTACAGAGATCGTCGATGCCCGAGTGGTCAGCGGGACCCGCTATGCGGTGCCGCTCACCGTGATCAAAGGCGGGGAAGATCAGACCGTGCAGGCCCGAGCGTTTATTGTGTACTCGCGGAAACTCCTGCCGGACTTCGAGAGCATTGTCTCAACGATCCGTCGCAATGAGAAACGCGGCGGCACACGGGCTGCCCCGATCGACGCCTTTATGAACCGCGCCCGGAGCGAGGCTGCGAGCCAGGAGCTCATGATCGAAAAAGTGAGGTATAGACGGAAAGCGCCTCAACAGGAAAGGGCGGTCTATGTGGTGGAGACTCGTGTAGCCCCCACCGGCAGGATCTTCTTGGAAATCGTCCTCTCCCGCTACAATTCCCCATCTGGCTGAGATTCGAACGGCCACTCATTTAGTCGTCTAACCCACCGGATTACCGAGAGATTTCAAGAACCTTCCTCGTCCTGAAAGGTTTCCCTCTGTCGAGGCATTTCATGGGTGGGCGGCAACCAGCCGCTTACACAGTCCGAATAAGGGAGGAAGACCATGAAGGGAAAAGTCGCTCAGCGCTGTCAGTCAGGGACAGGATCCATCGGCGTCATTGCAATGATGGCCGCATTCCTTGTTGTCTGGCCTACCATGACGTGGGCTGGGAAGGAGAAGTCAGGCCTCAGGCCGCCGTCTGTCAACAAGATCTCCGAAGGCCGGCATCGGGATTTTCCACTCAAGCACACCGATGTGAAGGTCGCGATTTCCGGATTCTTGTCGCGCGTCCGCTCTGGCTTGCCTGCTAGTTCCTGGGGGCCTGGGCTACCGGAACGTGGCTCGATGAGAGGTTGCAGGATCCTGGGAGGCAGGACGGAAGGTGATCGCCTCCTCGGCCTGCGGCATCTCGGTGGTCCCCGTGAACAGCACGCCCTCCTCCATCGAGAGCAGAGGCGCATTCACGGAGCCATTCATGGTCGCTGGGGCTAGCAGCCTGACCTTTTCAGTCGCGGTGATGTCCCCGGCGATCTTGCCGCGACTGACCACCATGCGTGAGCTGATCTGGGCGGTGATGACCGCATCCTTACCCACTAACAGTACACCATCGGTATGGATTTCTCCTTCCATACGGCCGTCTATCCTGACCGTGCCGCTGTACCTGATGACTCCCTTGAATGCCATGCCGACGCCGACAAAGGCAATCACCTGGTCTTGGGTTTCAGGGTCGCCCGATGCCATCATCGCTCCCTCTTCCTGTCGGGGCGTAGTTGCCTCTGGGCTGGCCGACTGCCGAGTATGATTTCCATTCCACATGCAAGATCCTCCTGTTCTCGAAGGGGGGACCTTCTCCCAGGACCCTTGTAAGAGGGCTGGGGTCAGCCGGCCTCGCAGGGTCCGCCTCATAAGCGTACACCAACCACCGGGCACGAACCGTGCCAACTCGCCAGGCTTCTGAGCTTGCCGGACCTCACGATTTGATGGGGTAGAAGCCTGACCCACTGATCCAACGGGATCCAATAACACGCGGGTACTGCTCACAAGTCGTCAATCCTTTGACGGAGTGGATGGCCCTGAGGCGGGGCTTTCTTTTCCCCTCCGGCTCCCCTACCATACGCGGCATGGCTGAGAAGAAACCGAAGAGGCCCCGCGGAGCGGGTACAGTCCGGCGCCGGCGCAAGTCCGCCGGAGCATCGACAGGACTGGCGGCCACGGAGCTTCAGGCGGCGGCGCCACCGGGAGACATCGCCGACCTGCACCGAACGATTGAGCAGGACGGGGGGAAGGTGCTGGCCATCTATCGGGAACCCTACGGTGGCCGCTGGGTCACGATGGCCGCCCTGCCGATTGAGCAAGTGGAGCCCACCCCGTACCAGCGTAATCTCTCGGACACGCACGTTCGTAAATTGGAGGGGGTCATCGGCAAGATCGGGCGGTTTCTGGATCCGATCATAGTGGTGCGGGCACAGGGCGACGGAGGTGTCGCGATCAAGTACTGGACCCCGAACGGCCACCACCGGCTCTCAGCCATGCGCACGTTGGGCGCCAAAAGCATTACCTCTATCGTGGTCCCCGAAGCCGCAGCGGCTTATCAGATCCTCGCTCTCAATACCGAGAAGGCTCACAACCTCCGAGAAAAGGCATTAGAGGTCATCCGCATGTACAGGGAGCTTGCGCGCCTGGATAACTTGGGCGAGAATACCTATGCCTTGGAATTCGAGGAGCCGGCTCTGGTCACCCTGGGCCTGTGCTATGAAGAACGGCCGCGTTTCAGCGGCGGGGCGTATCACCCGGTCTTGAAGCGGGTGGATGAGTTCTTATCGCAGCCTCTCCGCGCGGCACTGGAAGTTCGCCAAAGGCGGGCGAAGGCTGTGTTGGAGCTGGACGAAGTCGTGATCCGGCAGGTCGAGGCCCTGAAAGCCAAGGGGCTGACAAGTCCCTATCTGAAGAGCTTCGTTGTTGCGCGGGTGAACCCGATCCGGTTCCGAGCAAAGGATGCCCCACCCCTCTCCTTTGACGAGGCACTGGCCCGGATGACCACAGCCGCAGCTAAGTTCAACACGGACAAGGTCAAATTGGACGATTTGGCTCGATCCGGTGGCGCTCCGGAGGAGGCTGACTGAGTCCCACCGTTCACCACGGCAGCCTTACCGGCCAGAGGGCATCAGAGGGGCCAGGCCAAAATGGGCGTGTTGCCTCATTTCAGGGGTTCTTGCCCAAGCTGACAGCCGGGAATTACAATAAGCATCCCGATGTCCATCAGAGAGTCAGGCTAAGCGAAAAGGGTTTCTTTTGAGGGGAGGACACCATGGGTCTTGCCGACAATAAGTGCGTTCCCTGTCGAGGCGGCGTGCCGCCAATGGAGGCGCCTCGCGCCCAAGAACTGTTGCAGCAACTCAACCGCGGGTGGCAATTGAACACAGAGGGCCACCTGGAGCGACTTTACACCTTCAAGGACTTTGCTGAAGCTCTGGCCTTTGTCAATCGAGTGGGAGCCATTGCGGAAGACGAGGGACACCACCCGGATCTGTACTTGGCCTGGGGGAAATGCGAGGTGGAAATCTGGACGCACAAGATCAAGGGGCTCACCGAGAGCGATTTTTATATGGCGGCGAAAGCGGACCGGGTCTTTGAATCGTCCGCCCAGGTGACAGCCTAGGGTTGGGACAAGAGGTAGTTGAGGTACAGATGCGAGACGGGACGCCGGTAGCCCTGGTCAACATGCCCTTCAGCTCCTCGAAGTACCCGTCTATTCAGTTGGGCACCCTCTCGGCGCTGCTGAAATCCCGGGGGATCGGGGTGAAAAGCCATTACCTGAATCTTCGGTTTGCCGAGCGAATCGGCTTCCCCTTATACGAAATCATCTGCGAGAAACGGGCGCTCTTCGGTGAATGGCTCTTCGCCCGTCTCCTCTTCCGCGAGAACAGGAACCATAACGAGTACGTGCGGACGTTCAAACCGGTGTTTGAAGACGTGTCGCGAGAGAGCGGCCATCCGACCTCGTTTTTTGAAGAGATCAACGCCCGCACTGCTCCCCAGTTTCTGACCTGGGCCATGACCGCGATCGACTGGGGCCAGTACAAGATTGTGGGATTCACGTCCACCTTCGACCAAAATGTCGCCAGCCTGTCCATGGCCAAATTGATCAAGGACCTGTATCCGCAGGTGAAGATCGTGTTCGGCGGCGCCAACTTTGACGGGGAGATGGGCTTGGAACACTTCCGGGCCTTTCCCTGGATTGATTTCGTGGTGGTTGGGGAAGGCGAGCAGGTCTTCCCCCCGCTCGTGAGGGAGATCCTGGCCGGCAAAGAGGATAGTTATCCACCCGGAGTGGCATACCGACGTGGAAGCCAAATCTGTTTCCAGCCCAACCCGCATCTGTTCGCCGATTTTCAGCAGACCGGGCCGCCTGACTATGACGATTTCTTCGAGCAATCGAAGGAGGTAGGCGTCGAGTCGAAGGGGTTGGACCGGATTCTCCTGTACGAGGGCTCACGCGGATGCTGGTGGGGCGAGAAGCACCATTGCACGTTTTGCGGATTGAACGCGCAGAGCATGAAGTTTCGCGCCAAGTCCGCCGAGCAAGTGGCCAAGGAGTTGGACGTGCTCTCCTACCGCTATGACACCACTCGGTTCAGGCTGGTGGATAATATTATCGACATGAAATACATCGACAACCTGTTCGGCGCGTGCGCGGCGGAGCGGCTGGACCTGGACATCTTCATCGAGACCAAGAGCAACCTTTCCAAACGCCAGATCCAGACGCTCGCGCAAGGCGGCGTGAAGTGCATGCAGCCGGGCATTGAGAGTTTGAGCCAGGGACAGCTCCATGAGATGGACAAGGGCGTCAGCCCGATGCAGAATATCCAGTGTCTCAAATGGGCCCTGTACTATCACATCGAGGTCTCCTGGAACATTCTCCTTGGATTCCCGGGCGAGACCGACGAGGATTACCTCGAGCAAATCCGTCTCATTCCAGCCCTGTTTCATTTGCAGCCGCCGGAGTCCGTGGGCAAAATCTGGCTGGAACGGTTTAGCCCTTACTTTATGCGTCCCAACCAGTACGGCCTCCGAATTACAGGGCCAGGCCTCGCGTACGAATATGTCTATGACCCGAGGATCGTGGATCTCAAGAAGATCGCCTATGACTTCGAATATGAAGTCGACTCGCGTGTCAGCCCTCCTGTGTATGAGGAATTGATCCACCTTGCTCGTGAATGGAAGCGACACCACGCGTCGGGGGACAAGCCCTTTCTCTATTATGCGAAGGCGAAGAGCTACATCACGATCTTTGACGGACGCTCGCCTGATGCGCCCGTGAAGGAGCGCTACGAGTGGCCGGCCGCGTTCGCGATTGAATACTGCAATGAGGTTCCCAAGAGCCTGGACCAGATCCGAAGCGGGTTGCAGGCTCGTGATGAAACCGTGGACAGCTCGGCGCAGACGATGGGCGAGATTCTCGCCCACTTGGTGGAGAAGCGAGTCCTGTATGAAGAGAAAGGCAAGTACTTCACCCTCGCCCTGCCAGTGAACCCGTACTTGTGACGGGTTCCTGCTCTCACCTCTTTCCGTCTCGGTCGGCCGTCAGTGCTGGAGGTTCCCCGAATGAAAGCACTTGTCGTAGGAGCGTCCGGGTTTCTTGGCGCGAACTTGGTCCGTGCGTTGCTGGCGAGAGGCGATGCGGTGCGCGCGCTGGTCCGGGCGACGAGTCGTCTCCAGGCGCTGGATGGCCTCGATATCGAGCGCGTCACCGGCGACCTCAATGACGCCGATTCGCTCACCCGCGCGTGTGAGGGAGTGCGCGTCGTGTACCAGACGGCCAGCTATTATCCCCCACACACGATCCCGGCCGCGAGCGCCACAGCGCAGGCGATGGCCGAGACTCGCAACCTCCTGACCGCTGTGAGGCGTGCCTCGGTGGAACGATTGGTCTTCACCAGCACCCTCACGACCATCGGATTCCCTGCAGGCCCTGGCCGGATGGCGAACGAGGAATGCCCGTTTGTCCCTCGGTATCCGCACAATCCCTATTTGATGTCGAAGGCCGCGATGGAGCAGGCGGTCCTGGAGGCGGCGCGAGACGGCCTCCCTGCCGTGGTCGTGAACCCGACTGCCTTCTATGGGCCCTATGACAGCAAGCCGACGAGCGGCACGCAGATCGTGATGATCGCCCGGCACCTTATGCCAGCTTATATCCAGGGGGATGTCAACGCGATAGATGTGCGGGACGTGGCCGTGGGGATGATCAAGGCGGCGGAACGGGGGCGGGTCGGCGAGCGCTACATCCTTGGGAACTGGAACACAACTCAGAAGGAACTGAACGCGCTGATCGCGCGCGTGGCCGGGGTCATGGCACCCTTGGCTCCAGTCCCCTACCCGCTCGCGCGCTACGGCTCAAAGCTTGGGGACTGGGCGTTTAGAACGATCCTGAGAAGGCCGGCGCCCGTTCCGGGCTTCTTCGTCGAAATGCTCCGGCACATGCAGAATTACGATTGTTCGAAAGCGATTCGCGAGTTGGACTACCCCCGCAACCCCGTGGAGCACGCTATCCGTGATGCGCTGAGGTGGTTTCGCGAGAATAGATATCTTCCAGCGTAAGCAGGCTGACTGGCAGGTGGCGCGAGGCTAGTGGCAAGGGGCTAGAGGCACTAGGCGGAAATGGCATGTACCCTCTTTGCCTCCCTCTTATCTCCGGACCCTATCGCCACTCGCCCCTAGCCCATTGCCTCTGGCCTAAGTCTTACATCGATAACTTCTCGGCGACATTGCGCATCTGAACGCCGTGAACGAGGGATGCCCCACCACGAATCGCGCAGGCGACATGGACTGCCTCGGTCATCTCCTCGACATTTGACCCCTTTTCCAGGCTGGCCTGCGTATAGGCGTCAATGCAATAGGGGCACTGCACGGCGTGCGCCACGCCAAGCGCGATCAGGGCCTTTTCCCGTTCCGTCAGCGCGCCTTCGGCAAAGACGGCGCTGTAATAGCTGGAAAACTTGTCCCAGAGTTCTTTATTGCCCTTCCCGATGTCTGCAAATTTCCCCAGATCCTCCCGGTGGTAGTAGGTCTCCATGTGATCGCTCCATAGATGATTTGTTCCTCGAATCATTGGTTCATGGAGAAGGATCCCCTAGCCCGGTGGAGCAGTTAAAAGGCCGGAGGTTGGGGTTCTTCGAATGAACCAATCGGAAATGCTTAACATCGACAACGCTTAGGCTGTCCCGGGCTTGTCCGGCTCAGCATCGGAGAGAACCTCGGAAAAGCGCGTGCCCACGATGCCTGTCACCTTCGTCATGATTTCCGCGACCTCTTTCCATTCTTCGGGAAGCAGATCGTGCTTGATCTGCGGATGGATCGCCCACTGCGTGCTGACCTGCTTCCCATCACGGGTGACCACCACCCTCAGGAGTTCAACATCTTTCGCAGCTTCAGCCTTACCGTTGCCCGTCTTCTCTTTGTCGCCCGGCGGTATTCCCGGCGGGGGCGTCTGAGTTGCCATTACCAAGTTCCTTCGTGGTGAACAAGTTGCCATCATAACCCATCCATCAGTCATCTGTACACGTCCAGAGCGGGCCTGTGGCTCCCGGACAGAGAGCCGCCTGGGAGGCCTACGCCAGCCATGCCAGGACCCCGCTGCCGCAAAGACGACCCCCTCCAGCCCGTTAACAGCCCGGGAGAGGGCGGCAGCTGAATTGACTTTTCAGTATATGAACGTATAATATCATTATATAGAATTGTCATTCACAATTTGTCCATGGTGATCCAATGAGTCAACGATCCCTCCGCAAGACACGAGAACTGGAATGGCGCAGACAGGATATTCTCGCTGCAGCCGAACGCCTCTTCTCGCAGAAAGGCTTCTTTAAAACCAGCATGGTCGAGATCGCGGAGGAAGCCGAGTTTGCTATCGGCACAGTGTACCAATTTTTCAAGAGCAAAGAGCAGATGTACCTCTCGTTGATCGAGGCCAAGATGGAAAAGTTCGCCGGGCTTATAGATGAGCGTGTCAGCGTGGCGACTTCCGCGACGGACAAGCTCGAAGCCGTGATTCGGACGAAGCTGGAGTATTTCGAGAAGAATCGGAACTTCTTTCGTATCTACGTGTCTGAGTGGAGCGGGTTCGAATGGACTCTGAAGAGCGCATTCGGTGAGCAGACCTGGAAGCGCTACCAGGCGCAATTGGAGCTTGTGGGAGACATCATGCGCTCAGGTATCCGACGGGGAGAGTTCCGCGCAGTCGATCCTGCTGAGTCCGCCTATGCGTTGCACGGGATGTTGAATTCAACGATCTACCTTTGGATTCTCCAGGTGAAGCCGCCTGGCTCGTTGGTCACCAAGAGCGGGTCGTTACTCACACTGTTCCTCCAGGGCGTGAGCCGTCCACTCGCTCGGCAGCGGAGCGGATCCCCCAAGCCCAAGTCAATCGTATGAGAGAGACCTCAGACAAGTGGGCAGGGTTTTGTAGGCTGGGCCGGCAGAGGCGCTCTGTTGTTGCTGCAATGCGGAGCAGAATGATGTCAGCGCAGTGGAAACGGGTTGGTGGCCTCCTGTTACACGGGAGCGTGCTCGTGATGTTCCTGGCCGCGTTCCTTGGGTGTGGTGATGAGCAGCAGGCTGCGCCGCCGCCGGCGAAGCCGCCGGCGTTTCCCGTTCGGGTGGCGAATGTGACCAAGCAGGAAGTCGCCCGTTCGGCCACTCTGGTCGGAACGGCTGAGCCCAGGAAGCGAAGCGTGGTGGCCAGCGAGATTGCTGGTCTGGTGGACCAGTTTCCCGTCGATGAAGGCGACTTTGTAAAACGGGGACAGCTCCTTGCCCGACTGGGCACGCAGACCTTGCAGATCCAGCATGATTCAGCGATCGCGTCCCGCGCCGAGTGGCAGGTTCGCCATGAGCAAGCCAAGCTGGACCTTGTGCGGGTCAAGACCTTGTTCGAGAAGGAGTTGGTGACTAGAAAGGAGCACGAGGACGCAATCGCGGAAGAACTTGCGTTGAGACAGCGCCTCGCACAGCTTGATGCTGAAATTCGCCAGGTGGAGGATCGACTCGCCAAATCGAGCATTCTCGCACCCTTTGCGGGATGGATTATTGAGGAGCGCACCGAAATCGGTCAGTGGGTTGAGCAGGGCGGGCCGGTCGTCGTGATGGTGGATCTGTCGCGCGTTCGGATCGCCGTTCCACTGCCTGATCGGTATATCCAGCATGTGCAGCGCGGCGATCCGGTGTCGGCTGTATTCGACGGCCTCCCCGGGTTCGAGGCCGAGGGGCACGTGTTCTCGATTGTCGCGCAAGCGAATGAGGCCGCGCGAACCTTTCCGATCAAAGTTGAGGTCCCGAACCAAGACTTGAGGATTAAAAGCGGGATGGCCGCCCGGGTCACCCTGTCGCTTGGGCAGGCGTACCCGGCCCTCGTGGTCCCGAAGGACGCGCTGGTCCTCAGAGGAGGGAATGAGTTTATCTTTGTGGTCCAGGACGGTCGGGCGGTTCAAAAGCGGGTCCGGCCCGGGCTCTACACCAACGGCCTGGTGGAGGTCGCAGGCGACGTGCAGGAGGGAATGAGGGTGGTCATCCTAGGCAACGAGCGACTCTTGCCCGGTCAACAGGTACGCATTCTTGACTAGACCATGAACCTGATCGAGTTCTCCATACGCAACCCTGTGACCGTCACGGTGGGAGTCCTTCTGATCGTGCTCTTCGGTGTCGCGTCGCTCACACGGCTACCGGTCCAGCTCACCCCCGACGTGGAGAAACCCGAAATCACGGTGACGACGACCTGGCGAGGGGCCAGCCCCCAGGAGGTGGAGCGCGAGATCATTGATGAGCAGGAGGAGCAACTCAAAGGGGTGGAAGGGCTGGAGAAGATGACCAGTCAAAGCGCGTATGGCAGGGGAACGATCACGCTCCGGTTCCCCGCCGGCTCGGACAATGACACCGCGCTGCTTCAGGTCTCCAACCGGTTGAACCAGGTCAAGGAGTATCCCTTCGAGGCGGATGAGCCGGTCATCCAGAGTGCCAATACCGGCGGCACCGCGATGGCCTGGTTCATTTTTGAGCCGACCGAAGGCAACACGATCAACATCGAGACGATGCGGGATTTTGTTGAGGACGTGGTTAAACCAAAGTTTGAACGCGTTCAAGGCGTTGCGGCGTCGAATGTCTATGGGGGTCGGGAAAGGGAGATCCGCGTGCTGGTGGATCCAGCCAAGGTAGCGGCCCGTTCCATCACGCTCATGCAGTTGGCTCAGGCTCTCGACCAAGAGAACCGCAATTTCAGCGCCGGGGA
The DNA here is from genome assembly GCA_022545705.1 of Nitrospirota bacterium. GTDB lineage: Bacteria > Nitrospirota > Nitrospiria > Nitrospirales > Nitrospiraceae > JACZQN01. Next base: position 11,637 of record JACZQN010000013.1, read on the forward strand.
TTTCGAGGAAGGTAAGCGGAGCTATGTGGTTCGTACGGTCGGCGAATACCGGAGCCCGGATGATGTGGGAAATGTCGTTGTCACGGTCAGGAACGGCGCGCCCGTCTATGTCGCCGACATCGCCACGGTCAGCTTCGATTACAAGGATCCGGAGCATGTCGTCAGGGAGATGGGGCAGACGGCTATCGCCGTCAATGCCATCCGTGAAGTTGGCGCCAACGTGCTCGATACGATGGCGGGCCTCAGGGCGACGATGGCGGACCTCAACGAAGGCGTGCTCCACCCCCTCGGCTTCACGCTCTACCAGGTCTATAACGAAGCGGATTACGTCAACAGCTCGCTCACGCTGGTGCAGCAAAACCTGATTATCGGCAGCCTGCTGGCGGTCACGGTTCTCTTCCTGTTCTTGCGCACCACCAGCAGCACGCTGGTCATCGGGCTGGCCATCCCCATCAGCATCATGGGCACGTTTATCATGCTCTGGCTCTTAGGCCGCAACCTGAACGTGGTGAGTCTCGCCGGGATGACCTTTGCGGCCGGGATGTTGGTCGATAACTCCATCGTGGTGCTGGAGAACATTTACCGCCATCGGCAGGAGGGGAAGCCGCTTTTCCGAGCGGCGTACGACGGAACCGTTGAAGTCTGGGGCGCCATCCTTGCCAGTACGTTGACCACGATCGCGGTCTTCGTTCCGATTATCTTCATCGAGGAGCAGGCCGGGCAACTCTTCCGCGATATCGCGATTGCCATCAGCGCCGGGGTCGGCTTAAGTCTTGTGACCTCAATTACCGTGATTCCGAGTCTCTCTGCGCGGGTGCTCAGAACAGTCGCCCCGGGCGCGAAGGAGGAGAACAATCGTCTGCGGGGTGAGCCCGTCGCGCGGAGCGCCCTTGGCAGGCTGGCGGAGATGTCCCGAAGCCGGGGGTGGTCTTCCCAACGAGTGGGAGCGTTCATTTATTGGCTCTGCGGGAGCACGGGATGGCGACTGGCTGTAGTGATAGGCTTCACGTCCCTGGCCATCGGGCTGAGCTGGGCGATGGTACCCCAAGCTGAATACCTCCCCCAAGGCAACCGAAACCTGATCATCGCCATCGTTCTCCCGCCGCCCGGCTACAGCCTCCAGGAGCTCACTTCACTGGGCAGCTCGATCGAGAGCGTGCTTCGGCCACATTGGGAAGCCGAGCCGGGTTCGGTCGAAGAAGCCGCGCTCGATGGACCTAGCATCAAGAACTTTTTTTATGTGGCTCGCGGCCGCCAGGTTTTTATGGGCGGGCGGGTGAACGATGGGTCGCGCGTAAAGGAGTTGTTGTCGCTCTTCCGTCGAGCCACGGCAGACCTCCCCGGCGTGATCAGCGTCATTACACAACGGGGGCTGTTCGAGCGAGGGCTGGCGGAGGGCCGAAGCATCGATATCGAAATCTCCGGCCCGGAGCTGGAAACCTTGATTGCCCTGGGGGGGCGGATCTTTGGACAGGTCAAGGCGCTCATCAGTGGCGCCCAGGTCCGTCCCATGCCAAGCCTGGATCTGGGAAGCCCTGAACTTCAGGTGGTGATCAAGCGGGATCGCTCGGCTGACGTCCAGATGACGAACCGGGACCTGGCCTTTGCGATCGATGCGCTGGTGGATGGAGCGAAGGCCAGTGACTTTCAGTTGGAAGGTGATGAAATTGATCTGACTCTGCGCGGTGATGATCGGTATGCCACGCGCACGCAGGATTTGGAGACGATGCCAATCTTCACACCCAGCGGCCGGGTAACGACTGTGGGGGCCATTGCGGATGTCAAGCTGGTTGCCGGCCCCGAGCAGATCAATCATATCGAGCGGGAGCGCTCGATCGTGATTCGCGTCATCCCGCCGGTTCAAATGCCGCTCGAAGACGCCATGACGCTGATCAGCGAGAACGTGGTCACGCCGTTGAAGCAAAGCGGCAGCTTGGGTCGGCTGTACAATATCCGGCTCGCCGGGACCGCCGATGATCTGACAGTCACCTATGAGGCCTTGAAGTGGAATCTTCTGCTCGCGCTGATTATCACGTACTTGCTCATGGCCGCGTTGTTCGAGAGCTTCGTGTACCCCTTTGTGATTATCTTCACCGTTCCGTTGGCGGCTGTGGGCGGGTTCTTTGGCCTGCGGCTGGTCAACGCCGTGATCGGCTATCAAGCAATGGACGTGCTGACCATGCTCGGGTTCATCATTCTGATCGGAGTCGTGGTGAACAATGCGATCTTAATTGTCCATCAATCGCTCAATTTTATGAAGGTCAGGCGGCGAGGCGACAAGACCCTGGAGCTTGAAGACCACAGTGACGCACTGTCGCCAAGAGAAGCCATCAGTGAAGCGGTTCGCACGCGGGTGCGCCCGATTATCATGAGCGCGCTGACAACCCTTTGCGGACTCATGCCCTTGGTCCTGGCCTCCGGAGCTGGCTCTGAACTCTACCGCGGCATCGGCAGTGTGGTGCTGGGAGGCTTGGCGGTCTCAACCGTGTTCACCCTCGTGGTGGTACCCGCGCTTTTCAGTCTTGTCATGGACATCCGTATGAGAACTCAGGCTCAGATGGGTCCGGGCGAAGGGCCAATTGCTGCTGGAGGCGGCGAAGCGTGATGGAGCTGCTGGCGACATGATTCCTGATAAACGGCTGTTCGCCGCTGGTTCGAGTGATACATGGCTGGCGCCCGAAGTTCCGGGTGATGGCCAACGCATGGGGCGCGCGAAAGGAATGGGTCCGGGTATGGGGAGAGAATTGCGATCGAGCCTCCTTGCGCTGGGCCTCTTTCTCGCTGCAGGGGCATGGGATCTGGCCCGAGCTGCCGAGCCAGGGCCTGATCCGTCGGCGGGCCTTCCCGAATTGCGCCTCAGCCTTCGCGATGCCATCCAGGCAGCGGTGGACAACAATCCAACGGTCCGGGTGTTTCGGGAACAGGTCTTGGAGGCTCGTGGCTTGGCCGATACCAACCGGGGGGCGTTACTGCCGAATATCTCTGCCACGGTGAGCGGGACGAGACGCACCTTCTTCGGAGGAACTTTCGGCACTGCGGGTGACGCCGTGCGGGGGCCGTTTAACGTGTTCGATAATCGGGGCACCCTGACTCAAAACCTGTTCAGCTTGAGTCTCATTCAACGGTGGCGGGCGGCGCGGAGCGGCGTTGAGGTCGCTGAGCTGGACGCCGAGACGACGAAGCGCGACACGATGGCCACGGTCGGACTCCTCTATGTGGAAGCGCTGCGGGCGGAGGCCGCTGTGCAGGCGGCTGAGGCGAACCTTGGGCTGAATCAGCAACTCCTCAAGCTGGCTCAGGATCGGAAATCGGCTGGACTGGCGACCGCGCTGGACGTGACGCGTGCGCAGGTTCAACTGGAGAACGAACACCAGCGTCTGCTTGTCGCCCAGAACGAGCGGGAACGCGCCAAGCTGAATCTGATTCGCGCCATCGGGATTGACTTTGACGTGCGGTTGGTCCTCACCGATGAGCTGAAACTGGCCGAGGTGAAGCAGCAATCCCCCCAGGAAGCCCTCGCCGTGGCGCGCGCGAACCGAGTCGAGCTGACAGCGCAGAAGCGACGGGAGAGGCTGGCCGAGCTCACGTTAAGCTCAGTCGCGAGCGAGCGGGTTCCGTCGCTGGCCTTCAACGGCGATTATGGGTTTATTGGGAGCAGCTTCGACGAATCCTTCGCGACCTATTCAGGCGCAGTGGTGCTTTCGGTGCCGGTCTTTGACGGCGGGCAGCGGGAAGGCCGCATAGCAGAGAGTCGAAGCCAGGTGCGTCAGGAGCACATCCGGATGAAGGATGTGTCGGATCAGATCACCCTGGAGGTCCGGGATGCGCTTCTGACCCTCGCGTCCACCCAGCGCCAGGTCGGGGTCGCCCAGAAGGGCCTCCAGTTGGCGTTCAGGGAATTAGATCTCTCCAGGGAGCGGTTTGCGGTGGGAGTGGCGGACAATCTCGAGGTCACGAATGCTCAGACCTCCATTGCTCGAGCTCGAGACAACGTGATCGAAGCCCTTTCGAACTTTAACGCCGCCCGGATCAATTTGGCCCACGCGCTGGGACAACCGGACGCCCTCTACTGAAAGGATACGCTTAGCGCGACCTTGCCTAGCCCTGACGCAGCACAGCAAGCATCTCGTCATGGAGGCGACCATTGCTCGCCACCAGCTCCTTGCCATAGATGGAAAAGGGCCCTCCGCTAAAGTCTGACACCCGCCCGCCCGCTTCCTGGACGATCACCACCCCCGCCGCCATGTCCCAGGCTTGGAGCTTGAGTTCCCAAAAGCCGTCGAAGCGGCCGGCCGCCACGTAACAGAGGTCTAACGCAGCCGCGCCCGTACGCCTGAGGCCTTGAGCGCGAAGGGCAAAGCGGGAAAAGTGATTGAGGTTGTTGTTGGGGCTTTCGCGAATATCATACGCGAAGCCGGTCACCAGGAGAGCCGCGTTGAGGGATGCGGCGGACGAGACATGCAGCGGCACCCCGTTGAGAACCGCGCCGCGGTGTATCTCAGCCACAAAGAGCTCCTGCCGCGTGGGGTCAAAGACTACACCCAAGATGCACCGGCCGTGGTACTCAAGTCCGATGGACACGCAGTAGGAGGGAAAGCCGTGCGCGAAGTTGGTGGTTCCATCCAGCGGGTCGATGACCCATTGGAAAAGAGACGTTCCCGCCACGTGTTGCCCGCACTCCTCGGACAGGATCCGATGGTCTGGGTACGCTGAGCGGATCGTATCTACGATTGCCTGCTCCGCGAGTCGGTCTGCGTCCGTCACGAGGTTCACAACGTCCTTGTGCTCGACACGAAATCCCTGGCGAGCCTTCTCTTGAACGATCGCGCCGCCACGCCGTGCTGCTTCGACGGCGACTTTCTTCAGATCATCACGGCTTCCAGCAGGTGGTAGGTGCCCGGTTGAGTCTGTCAGCATGGACGCATGATACCACGTCAGAAGTGACCGCCGGCACGGTTTTCCAGGCCATGGGCCACCGACCTCAGCAGAGACAATCTAACGGGACGACCCAGCTTCTCTGAAGCGCTCACCGAGCGAGCCCGCCATCACTTGTCTTGAAGGTCGTCCGCGCATTATGCTGTCTACGCGTGAAGGTCAGGCAGCATGCACGCCGACGAACAGAGCAGGACGACTAAAGCAGTGGACGCGACCCAGTTGCTCCGCGACGATTTCAGACGTCGCTTGGAACTCTTCTACGCGCGTCTAAAGCTCGCGCCTCCGTACCACACGATCGAAAAAGCAATTGCCTCCCTGAGCACGGCGCTCAACGCGATGACACCAGAAGAACGGGAGCGCACTGCCGAGGATCCGGCTCGGCAATGGGCCCAGTACCGAGCGGCATTTATTCAATCGGGCCTGAGCATGAAGCACCGCGGAATTATTGCAGGGCTGGTCCGAGCGAGACGAACCGGCGACCTCCCCCCCGAGTTTCAGCCATTCTTGGATGCGTTCATCTCCTGAGTGCCGGCCCCGTCCTTTGTGGACCCGATCTCCTCCGGGACTAAGGCGGCGCGTAGTTCGTGATAGGCCTCGGCCAGGCGCTGATCCTCAAGCCGGTAGGCGAGCAAGACAGTGACCAGACCAAAGGCCAGCACCACAAGGCCCACTCCGGTAATGCCCAGCCCCATTAAGAGTCCGCGGAGTGAGCCCGCGCCTCCCTGAGCGATAAACGCGATGACAAACCCCACCGTGCCCAGCGCCACGAGGGCGAACCACAGGAGCGTGATGAGCGCCGATGACCAGGGCACGCGCTTGGTGCACAGCATCCGCGTTGTCCCGCCAACCTGTTGCAGGTCGATCGAGGCCTTCATGGGCCAAGCGGTCCGAATCCTCAATGAAAGCAACCGATACTGCGGGCGGAGGAGAATCCTCTGCTCTTCTGGGAAAAAGCGAGCGATTCCGTGGGGGAGCTGCAGCACGCCGTTGGCGTCGAACCGCTCGCTCACGGGCTGCAACGTGGCCAGTGGCACGTGATCCACGAGCCGTGCAATCCGGCAGCCGTAGCGGCTGGCTGGTGCCGTCAGGCTGGTGAAATACAGCCAGTCACCGAGCACAAGTGCGAGAAGCAGGAACAGCGCAAAGAAGCCAGCGAGCATCATGAGGTGGTACGATACCATGCCAGAAATCGAACGGAAAGCTTGAACCTGTGAGTCCACGCGTCGGTCAGCCGAAGGCTGCCGAGAGACCTCAGTGAAGCTCTTCAGGCCAAGAGTGTTGACTCCGTGGGCGGAGTTCGCTAGAGTGAGCCCGCATTTTTCCCAGGTGGGCCTTCCCGACAGGCATCATCCGGGTCTCCCGCCTTGGTTGAGCCTCCCCTAACACAGTGTTTCTGCATACCTCGTTGCGAGAAGGGTTCTCAGCGAGGAGGTTGTGCGAGCCAACGGAGGGTGTATGGATCCAAAGAAAGTTGAGCGGGCGTACTCAACCTATGCGGCCGTCTATGACCACATTTTCGGAAGGATTTTCCACGAGAGCCGAGAGGCAGCGGTCCGCAGGTTAAGAATCAACCGGGGAGAGCGGATTCTTGAAGTGGGGGTGGGAACGGGAATCTCGCTCCCCTTGTATCCGTCAGATTGCCGGGTGGTTGCTATCGATCTCTCTGCCGGGATGCTGGAGAAAGCCCGAGGGCGCATGCTGAAGTATCAGTTGATGCACGTTGAACTGATGCGCATGGATGCCAGCCAGATGGAATTTGAGGATGACAGCTTCGACACGGTGATGGCCGCCTATGTGGTGACGGCGGTGTCGGACTATCGCAAAGTGGTGACCGAGATGATACGGGTCTGCCGCCCGGGCGGACGGATCATTATGCTCAATCACTTCAGCAACGGAAACAAGTTCATCGCTGCCTGCGAGAAGGCGATCTCCCCCCTGTGCCAGCATCTGGGGTTTCGGACGGACCTTTCATTGAACCACGTGCTGGAAGGCACCTCGCTACTGGTCGCCAAGAGCGAAAAGGTCAACCCGATGCGCTTCTGGCACTTCGTCGAATGCGTGAACGGTAAGAATGGCGCTGCCCCGCCCTCTTAGTATTAGCGCACCTCTGCAGTCTTCCGCGAACACAGCTCTCCTCTGCTCCCGCAAGGAGCAAGTAAAAAGGCAAAAGGGAAAAGGCAAAAGTGTCCACCCATGTTTTTGCCTTTTACCTTTTTACTTTGGCCTTTCGTTGGCGTGTAAGGGGGGGGGGCTACTCGTCCAGCTCGCTTACGCGGCCATAATCACGGAGCCATTCGTCGTGTTCCATGACCTGATTCCCAGCCAGGCAGGTGCCGGCAAAGCTCCGGGCGATAATATCAGCCAGCACCACCAGGAGCCGGCCGCCCCCGTCTTGCCGCGAATCGGTCGCCCGAAGCGTGATTCCAAAATCGCAGCCATCCAGCGGACCGTACGCCTGCACGTGAACGCCGCTGGTCCGAGGAGCGCTGTCATCGGCGGAAGCTGGGATCAGATAACCTTCCCACCGAAGCGCCGGGTGGGAGGAGGAGCGCTTGAGCCTGCGCCACGCGCAGGGGAGCCCGGCTCGGTCGAGACGATCTAAAAACCAACTTACTGCCGGGAGCTCGCCCGCTGGCGCCTGGAAAGTCCATTCGGACATCCCGTTGCGAAGCGGGCGAGCCTCGCAGGGCCTGGAGACTTCCTCGATTTCGGCCTCGTCGCAGATGACGTACAGTTCGCCGTGCGGATCGAACCAGAATCGGAGCCGCTTGCCAGAGACTTCGGCGTGAATCACCCCGATCTCCGAGCAGTCCGCTCCCTCTTGCTCGAAAACGGAAAAATCGGTCACGCCCATCATGGTCAACTTCGCGACGCGCGTCACCGCGTAAAGCCCGTCGTACTCTCGCACGGGACGTTCGTACCGGATCACGGCGGTCAGGGTGGTTCCGGCGACTATCTCGCGGCAGGAGGCTTCATCGAACAAGCGTTGCTTGTGGACGTGCAGGTCGGTCATCTGGCCGCCCTGGAAGGCGTGTGTATGGTCGAGCAGCCAAGCGAGATCTTGAGCGGTTCTAATTCGTCGGACCATGGGTATCATTTTAGCGTATGAAGGCGTGGAAGAGCCAGTGAGAAGTTGAATTGACCCCGTGCACGTCCCTTCGTGAGAAGCCCCCTGGCCCATGCGTGTCGTTGATTGCGCCCCCCCCTGTACAGTAGGCTATGGGATTCTGCGGGTAGGAATCGGGGTGCAGCCTCGTGTGCATGGACGTTACAGCGACGAGCCTCCTTGATCTCCACGAGAAAGGAGCATGAGCACATGGCCGGATTTCCGATAGAGTACGCGAGCCGGATCAACGCCCTGCCACCCTATCTGTTTGCAACGATTGATGAAATGAAGCAGAGGGCGATTGCCCGCGGGGTGGATATCATCAATTTGGGCGTCGGTGATCCGGACCTGCCGACACCGGCACCGATCATTGAGCGGTTGAAACTGGCCGCCGCCGAGCCGCGTCATCATCAGTACCCCTCATACGATGGGCAGCTGTCCTTTCGGCAGGCCGTCGCGAACTGGTACAAGCGCCGATTCGGCGTTACATTGGACGCGGGCTCCCAGGTACTGACCCTCATTGGGTCGAAAGAAGGCATCGGTCACGTCCCGCTGGCGTTTGTGAATCCCGGCGATATCGTCCTGGTCCCGAGCCCCGGGTACCCCGTGTATCCGGTGGGCGCGAGCTTTGCAGGAGGGACCCCGCACGTCATGCCGCTGCTCAAAAAGAATGGCTTCCTGCCGGACCTCCAAGCGATCCCCAAGGATGTGGCCAAGCGCGCCAAGCTGATGTTCCTCAACTCTCCGAACAACCCGACCGCAGCGGTGGCGGGCAAGGACTTCTTCCAGCGCGTGGTCTCGTTTGCGTCTGAGCACCAGATCATCGTGTGCCACGACGCCGCCTACTCCGAAATCTACTACGACGGTCGTCGCCCGCCGAGCTTCTTGGAAGTCGAGGGGGCCATGGATGTGGGCGTAGAGTTTCATTCCTTGTCGAAGACCTTCAACATGACCGGGTGGCGCATCGGGTTCGCGGTCGGGAACAAAGATGTCCTGGCTGGATTGGGGAAGGTCAAGAGCAATCTGGATTCCGGTGTGTTCCAGGTCGTCCAGGAGGCAGGAATCTTGGCTCTCGAATCTGACGACCAACTCACAGACGCCATCCGTAAGGTGTACCAGGAGCGACGAGATTCGCTGGTCCCGGGACTCCAATCACTCGGCCTGGAGATGGAGATACCCACCGCGGCCTTTTACGTCTGGGTGGCTGTGCCGCGGGGGTACTCCTCTGCTTCGTTTACCGCCCACCTGTTGGAAGAGGCTGGTATTGTCACCACGCCTGGCAATGGCTTCGGCGAAGCAGGTGAAGGCTATATCCGCATGGCGTTAACGACTCCTGTAGAACGACTAGTGGAGGCGGTGGAACGCATCAAAAAGGCCGGGTTTTGAGAGGGTACTTCGAGAGGGTAGAGGGTTTGCGATGGCACGAGAAACTGTCTTTGTCGGATTTGGGTCGAACCTGGGTGACCGGCTGGATTTTTGCGACCGCGCGGTCACGCTGCTGGGCCTGCTGCCGGCTACCCAACTCACGGCGGTTTCATCGCTGTACGAGACGGAACCGGTGATCGATTCAGTTGATCCGGGTCGCGGCTGGTTTTTGAATGGCGTCGTGCGCCTTGACACTGACCTGACTCCCCAGAGCCTTCTTGAAGTGTGCCGTGAGGTCGAGCAAGCCCTGGGCCGAGATCGTGACACGCGCGGCGGCCCCCGGACACTGGACCTCGATCTCCTGTTTTACGGGACCCGAATTATCAATGACCTGGGTTTCGTGATTCCTCACCCGCGCCTGCACCTGAGGCGATTCGTCCTGGTCCCGATGGTCGAACTTGATGCCGAGTGGCGGCATCCGGTCTTGAACCAGACAGTCAGGAGCTTGCTCGATCATGTAGCCGATCCTGCCCAGGTGCGTCGTCTCGATCCCGCTCCGAGCACTCGATATGGTTCCCGCCCAACGTGCGGCCCCCGAGCCTCCTCCTAGCTGGATGCTGAACAAGGCCCCCCACGTCGCCGTGGCGATGCGAACCATCCGAACGGTGCACGCAATCTCAACGTGGAGCCGTGCCCTCCATCGTCAGGGGGTGACGATCGGCATGGTGCCGACCATGGGGGCGCTCCACGCCGGTCATCTGGCCCTCATCAGAGCCGCGCGGCGGTCGTGCGATGCGGTGGTGGTGAGCGTGTTCGTGAACCCGCGCCAGTTCGGGCGCGGTGAGGATGTGTCGAGGTATCCCAGACGGCTCCGTTCTGACGCGGCGCTCTGTGCCCGAGAGGGCGTTGACGTGCTGTTCGCCCCAACCCAAGAAGGCATGTACCCGCCGGGGTTTGAGGCCTCGGTCTCGGTGCGGAGCCTGGCGCGCCGATGGGAGGGTGAGTGCCGACCTGGCCATTTCGAGGGCGTGGCGACCGTGGTGACGAAGTTGCTGAGCCTGGTCAGGCCAGAGATAGTCTATTTTGGCCAGAAAGACTTTCAACAAACGCTGGTCGTGAAACGGCTGGTCGAAGACCTGAATCTGGGCACTCGCATGGTAGTCCTGCCGACGGCGCGAGATCCGGACGGCCTCGCCCTCAGTTCGCGGAATCAACATCTCACGTCGGCCGAGCGCCGCGCCGCCCCGGTGCTGTATGCCGCTTTGCAGGCCGGACGGGAGGCGATACGGAGCGGGATTCGTTCCGGGAGCCGGATCCGGAAGATGATGCACCAGGTGGTGTCCGGGGAACGCTTGGCTCGGGTCGACTATCTCGTCGTCTGCGACCCCAGCACTCTCGAACCACGGCCCCGGCTCACCGGCACGGTGGTGCTACTCGGTGCGATTCGACTGGGCCGTACGCGGCTGATTGATAATCTGCTGGTCAGAACCTGACCAGGGGCAGGTTCTGTTGTGGACGCTGAACCTGGGAAGGGGCGCTAGCAGGATGTTGAAAAAGGCCTCCAGCTACGTTCTCGCATCGCTCGAATCCTCAACGTACGGGAATAAGTACGCCTCGGGTTCTCGCTCGCTGCGGCCTTGCTGGAAGGCCTTTTTGAACATCCTGCAAGCATTTTGTCGTGGTCACGGTTCTTGCTGTCCCTCGGCTTCCCCGGGTACAGAAAGGGTTTTTCAACACCCTGCTAGGGCTCTACGACGACATCGACGTATGCCGGCAGGCTGTCCGCGCCCCCCTTAACAAAACCCTCCCTTGCGTACCCCCCCTCCGTAACCCGCAGTTTGAAGCGGAACAGTCGCCTTTCAAAGACATCGGGAGCCAAGAACGAGGCCTTCGGCATGTTGACGTCTAGTAATGCCAACTTACTTCCCCGCACCTGACTCCAGGTGTAGAACAACGCTCCCCCTTCGGGATCTCGGCTGTTCAATCCATTGAGGACTACGCGTCTCCCGCCCCTCACGGTGTGATTCTTGCCCGCGTCTGCGATCGGCGGCAGGTTCGGGTCCTCCTGGAGTTCGACCTCCACGTCCAGCGAGGCCTGCTTCCCGCGGTTAGTCACTGTAATGCTGGCTCGACCGTTCCCGACCATTCGCAACATGCCGTCCGGGAGGACTTTCATGACCTTTTCGTCGGAGGACTGATACGTGCTCCCCGCCGACGATGGCCTGATGGATCTCACGACTCCGTCGGCAAACACGCCGACTACCGGAAGCTCAATGATCTGCCCCAGAGCATTCACCTTGTCGTAAGCGGCGGTCTGTCCCCCTCGCCCCAGGTGTAGCGGCTTCTCTGTCTCGAACTCGATCGATATGAGCTCGGCCTCGGGTTCTACCCGCACCAGAATTTCATCGAACACGGCTAGTCCCTCCAGGCGTCCGCCCGGGTATTTCCCCACGGCGAGCAGTCTCATCGTGCCGATCGCCTCTTTCGGGACTGGGAGCTGCCCGCCGAACGGCGGGTGATCCTGCTCCGTGGAGACCAGGGCTGCGACCGCGACAATGGGGTGGCCTGTCCCCCACAGCGTACTCGCACTCCCTTTCTGAAAGTATTTCTCATCGGCGATCTTACTCCCGGGCGCGGTTCCTGTGGTCGCAGATTCTTCCTGTTCCACCAGAGTGTCACCGTGTTCGGTGTACCAGAAATAACGCACCTTCTCGAGGCCAGCGTGCAATCCAAGGTCCAACTTGACTGTGATGGTCTCGCCTGCCTTGAGAGTGCTGTTTTCCGCCGGGGCGATAATGTTAAGGGCCAGCGCCTGGTCGGCGGAACAGAAGATGATCATGCCCAGCGCCATGCGCAGGATTCGTGGCATGGTTGTACTGTCTGCTAGCGCCATACTAGTGGATCTCCTTCACGACATGCTGTCCTTAGGTTCAAGCCTGTTTTCGCGTCATACGCCAAGTCCATGGCTACGGTCTTCACCATCTCCCAGGTCATCGCTCAAGGTGGAATGGGACATCGGTGAGGATGACCCGCTCTTTAAACAACACGGCCGCCTTCAGCATCAAGGCTCGTTGGTTGTGCAAGATATTCTGCCACCACTTGGCTGGCAGAATTTCCGGGAGCACGATGGTCACCCAGCCATAAGGATCCTTCTGGAGCAGTTCCTCGATGTGTTCCAGCAGAGGGCCGAGCACGGAGCGGTATGGGGACGGCAACACGGTTAAGGGGACACCGCATCCCCATTGAGCCCACTGGATTTCGATTCGGGGGGTTTCCTCTTTATCGACGTCAACCAGGATGGCGCGGATGTCAGACGCGTGGTTGCGTGCATAGTCTACGGCCCGGATCACGGCGCGATTGACGCCGCTGATAGGAATAAGAACAGTGTTACGTCTCGGAAGGGGAGGGCGGTGATCCCGTTTCAGGGAGATCTGTTCGTTGACGGCCCGATAGTGGGCATGGACAGAACGGAATGCGACGATGATCAGCGGGATCAGAACCATCACGATCCAGGTCCCATCTGTAAATTTGGTCACGGCGATAATCGCGGTGACAACACCGGTGGCCAGGGCTCCCATCCCATTCACGACGAGCTTCTTGCGCCGATGCGGGCCTTGGGTGACTAACCAGCGTCGGACCATGCCGGATTGCGAGAGGGTGAAGGAAATGAAGACACCAACCAAATACAAGGGGATCAGCGCGTGGGTATCGCCTCGAAACGCAATGACGAGGAGGCCCGCTGACACACCCAGAATGATGATGCCGTTTGAAAACACGAGTCGGTCTCCTACCCCCGCCATTTGGTGCGGCATGTAGCCGTCTCGCGCGAGGATAGAAGCGAGACGTGGAAATCCCGCAAAACTGCTGTTGGCGGCCAGGATCAGGATCAGCATCGTCGCTGCCTGGACGAAGTAGTAGAACGGCCCCCCGCTGAAGACCGCTCGGGCCAGTTGAGAGAGCACGGTCTCGTGCGCCTGGGGCGTCACCCCATAGTGCGCCGCCATGGCTGTGATCCCGAGAAACAAGGTGGCCAGAATCAGCGCCATGCCCGTCATTGTAATGGCGGCATTTTTGGACTCGGGACGTCTGAATGCCGAAACGCCGTTCGAAATCACCTCCACGCCGGTGACCGCTGCGCACCCTGCGGCGAAGGCGCGGAGTACCAAAAATACGGTCAGACCTTCCAGCGCCGGGGACGGGCTACCGGCGTTCGCCACCACGGGTTGGTGTCCCTCTCCCCAAAAAACCTGCACCGCGCCGGCGCCCAACATGAGAAGCAGCGTGCCAATGGCGATATACGTCGGAATGGCAAAGATCCGGCCCGATTCACGGGTTCCTCGGAGATTGATGATCATGATCAGAAGGATCGCCAACAGTCCGAGCGCGACACGATACGGGAACAGGGCCGGGAAGGCCGAGGTGAGCGCGGCAATTCCAGCGGCCGCACTCACTGCCACGGTGAGCACGTAGTCGATCATGAGGACAGCGGCAGCGGTCAGTCCGGGCAACTCGCCAAAGTTGGACTTGGCCACGGTATAGGCCCCGCCTCCTTCTGGATATTCAAAAATGATCTGGCGGTAGGAGATGGTGAGAAACGTCAGCAGCAGGACGATCATGATGCTCACGGGAATGGACCAGGCCACGGCAGCGGAGCCCGCTATCACCAGGACCAGCAGGATTTCTTCTGTGGCGTACGCGACGGAGGAAAGGGCATTGGAGGAAAAGACAGCGAGGGCCAGACGCTTTGACAACCGCTCTTCCGTGGCCTGAGCCGTCTTGAGGGGATTCCCAACCAGGAGGCGTTTCAGCAGCATCGTTCAATTATTGCACACATTCGGCCTGCTGAGTGAAGTGGGGCGCTGAACTCAGCCTCGCCTCTGTGCAAAGCCCGGGTCACTCTTGGAGTCAACGACTACCCGAGGCATTGACACCGCCGAGACACCCGCCGAGGAGTTGACAGTGCTCCTATAGTTGAGTATCGTAGCGGCTTCCTAGAGTTGCAAGGGCTCTGATGCATTCTTACGCACTCAACAGGCCCGAGGGTTCTTCCAAAGTCCGCCAGGTACTGAGCAAAATCAACAGCGAGATAGTTTTATACAAGTATTCCACGCAAGGAGACCGGCCCATGTCTCACCGCAAGGTATCCTACAATTGCCTTCTTCGTTCTCTGGGCTTCATGGCCGCCGTGGCACTCTTCTGCGTTCCACAGGCCGCCTCGGCTGAATCCCCCACCCCTCAGAGTGCACAGACGATGGGTCCACAGACAGCCATGGTCTATCAGACGCCAGGATGGGCCGAAAGACTGAAGGGACAGACCGTGGTGGAAAACGCGATCGAAGGTCGTCCCGAACGGGCTGCCTTGGTCGAACGGCAGCACCAGCGGCTGATGGAGCAGATGCAGAAGGAGATGAGCCACCAGACGAGGGGTAGCGGTGGCCTCTTCAGCAGGACAGCGATGATGCATCAGTACGGCGCCGGCGGTCAGGATTACCTCCTTGCTTCAGACCCTGAGGTGGAACCGGTCGCTCAGCGCGCTGGTCGCTGTCCCGCAACCGTCCCGGTCAAGCACTACGACATGTCCGCGATCGATGTCGAGATTACGCTGAATCAGTGGTTGGATTACTATCCAGGGTACATGTATGTGCTGACAGAGAACATTGAGAAGGTTCGGGAAGAGGAAGCGAAGAACAAGAAGGCGCGTGAGTCGGAGGAGGAGTACGACTCGGGCGCTGTGGTCCAAGGCATCCAAGGTCAGTGGATTCAACCCCTCGTCATTCGTGGCAACCAAGGCGACTGTGTGAAATTCACGCTCCGCAACGCGCTTGAATTTGGCGAAGAAGTCAGTTTCCACATCCATGGTTCCACCACGCTTGTGTCCGCAACTGGACAGCCAGCGACGACCACCAATCCGGATGCGGTGGCTGAAGAGGGTAAAACCATCGAGCTCGAGTGGTACATCCACCCCGACACGCAGGAAGGGGGCCGGCAATTTCATAGCTATAGCAATGACCGCGAGCTCACGGTGATGGGGCTCTTTGGAACCTTCGTCGTGGAGCCCCGGGGGTCTGAATATTTGGATCCGCTCGGAAGCGGCGACCCGACCCCGATGAGGAGTGGCTGGCAAGCCATGATCAAGAATGGGACTGGTCCGGACTTCCGTGAATTTGTGATTATTTACCACGAGGTGGGCGACGAAGCCTTCCGGCCAGTCAACAAACATGGCGACTTCCTCCCGCAGCGCGATCCGGTGACCGACGTGTACCGGCCTGCCGCTCGTGCGTTGAACTATCGAAGCGAGCCCTTTGGCCTCAACAACATGCACATCCAGCATGAGTACTTTGGCTTTGAGGATGAGTCGATGGGGTATAGCAGTTATACCTTTGGGGATGCGCCCACGACCATCCCTCGGAGTTACCTGGGTGATCCGGCCAAGTACCGGTTGGTGCATGGGGGGTCCGAGGTCTTCCATTCGCACCATCCCCATGGCGGAGCGATCCGCTGGGCACGGAGTCCACGGGCGATTGACCAGATGCCTCTGTGGCACAAAGCCAAGAATGGGCCGGTGAAGTATCCGGTGATCCGTATGAAATCGGATCGTGTCGATGTCGAGGTAATCGGCCCATCAGAGGCGTTGGACCTCGAAACGGAATGCGGTTCGGGGCTCTGTCAATGGTTGGCCGGCGACTTCCTGTTCCACTGCCACGTGGCCCATCATTATGTCGCCGGGATGTGGGGCTATTGGCGAGTGTACAACACCTTGCAGGTGGGTGAGAACCACAATGATGTCATGCCCGACCTCCGGGAGTTGCCGGATCGCAAGGGCCGGATCAAGCTTCCGGTCACGTCCGATACGCTGATCGGCACAACGCTGGATTGGTTCGGCAAAACATTCAAGATCATCGAGAAGGGGAAGAGCAACTGGAAATCAAATCCGGCTGTGGTCACTCTGTTTGACTGGGTCGAAATGCAACTCCCGACGAGGGGGAAACCTGGCCATACCGATGATGAGAAGGGGCAGATTCTCGCGTACGATGCCACTGTGCTCGATTGGGTCTGGAAGGGGAATCGGGTGATGAGCGAGAAGGAGAGCACGATCTACAACCCCAAGTATCGGGCCGATTGGCAAAATGACTACAAGGCTGGCAAGCGGCGTCCCATTCTATTTGAACCGAAGACAGGCAAGGTCGCCTGGCCGTGGCTCACGCCCCATTTTGGGAAGCGGCCACCCTTTTCGCCGGACCATAACCCGTCCCCCTGGCTGGAAATGATCCACGTGGATGAGGACGGGAATCGAACGACTGAGCCGGCCCAACCGGGAGAAAATGGTCGGTGGAGCCTCTGCCCGAAACAAGCAGGCTCGCAGAAGTACAATGTCCATTTCATCAGAACGCCGATCGTCTTGTCGGCGGCACAAGGGAACGAGCCGCCGGTGGTGGATGAAAGCGGGCTCCTCTTCGTGGCGCATGAAGAAGAGGAAGCCATCCGTGCGAACAATGACTTGAAGCTTCCGTTCGTGTTCCGCGCCAATATCTATGATTGCATTGACTACATGTTAACCAGTGAGTGGGAGGACGACGATTTCACGAACTTCCAAGCGTCCAAAGTCAACACCCACTTCCACTTCATCCAATTTGACAATCAGGCATCCGATGGCGTGATCTCTGGCGCGTCGTACGAGCAGTCAGTGCGGCCGTTCACCATGTTTGAGAAGAAGACCAAAAGGGGTCTGCCGGTCCCCATGAATGCCAAGATCACCAAGCCGGCGAAGAAGGGGCAGAAGACCATTTCGGTGACGAATGCAAAACAGTACCATGTCGGAACGCTGATTTTGGTCGGCGCAGATAATGTGACAGGGAACGAGGTTCGGCGGATTGCGAAGATTAAGGGCAACACCCTGACCTTCGTGAAGCCCCTAAAGCATCACCACCCCAAGAACGATATTGTGACCGTGGAGTTCGTGCGCCAGCGATTTTGGGCCGACGCGGATGTGGGCTCGGTCTATTGCCATGACCATGCCTTTGGAACAACCTCCTGGCCGCACGGCGCGATCTGCTCCCTGTTGATCGAGCCGGTGGGGTCCACCTACCACGACCCCAAGACTGGCAAACCAATACGCACGGGGCCGATTGCGGACATCCACACGGTCGAACCGGTGGGCTACGGGGTCAACAACAGCTTCCGCGAGTTGATGATCCAAATCTTCGACACCGTTCCCCATACCGTGAATATTGTCACAGCAGGGAACCCACCGGGCCAGCCGATCGAGGTGGCCCTCGAAGCGGGGAAGACCGTTTCCTTCCAGATGCCGGACAATATCAAAATGACTCCCATGCCGTTTTTAAATGGGGGTACGCACACGACCGGTGGAGCGTTTAACTTCAGGGCCGAGCCGTTTGCGCAACGCCTCGCCAACAATGCGGATCCCTCGCAAGTCTTCAGCAGCAAGGTGCATGGTGATCCCGGCACGCCCCTGTTGCGTGCCTACCTCGGTGACACGATCGTAATTCGTCTGATCAGCGTCACCATGAATGAGACGAATGTCTTTACCCTGTCAGGGCATACGTTCCTGACAGAGCGGTATGCGGGCGACGCCAATCGGAAAAACTCAATCCACATTGGAATCGCCGAGCGGTACGACCTGGTTGTCCCCCAAGCAGGTGGCCCTCGATTGCAACCAGGGGACTATATGTACTTCAACGGCAGAAACTCTAAATTCTCTGAAGGCGCGTGGGGGATCATCCGCGTGCTCGATAAGAAGGTCGCGGACCTCCAACCGCTTCCCAATGGCTACACGGGGATAGAAGGTATTCCGAAACCGCTGCCAGTGTGCCCGAAGGATGCTCCGGTGAAGACCTTTCATGTGAATGCCATGGATTATCCTTCGATGAATTTCAACCCGAATGTGCCCGAGGCGATCGAGGTGGACTTCGATCGGAAGATCCAACTTAAGAATCCGACGGCCAAAATCTATGTCCTCGAGGAGGACGTCAGTAAGGTAGCCAGTGGGCTGCACCCAATGCCTCTGACGTTGCGGGCGAATGTCGGCGACTGTATCAAGGTGAAATTGACCAATAAAATGAAGGAGAGTCGGGCTTCGTTCTCGGCATTTGGGCTCGCGTATGATCCGAAGGATTCACAGGGAGTGAATCTCGGGAACAATCCTGGTGACCAAACCATCGCGCCGGGGGAAAGCCGAACGTACACGTATTACGCGGACCCATTCGTTGGGGAGACCCAGTCCCTCGTCTGGGACTTCGGAAACGTGATGATGAATCCCCGGAACGGGTTGTTTGGGGCTGTGATCATCGGGCCGAAGGGCTCGAAATATCGTGATCCCAAAACGGGGGCTGATATTTCGCTGAAAAATAGTTGGGCTGCTGATGTGATCGTTGACCGAACGATTCCGGGCCAAGAGCACCGGCCCAACTATCGGGACGTGGCCCTGTTCTTCCAGGATGAGGATAACATTATTGGGACGAGCTTCATGCCGTATATCCAAAATGTCGCCGGACTGATCGGGGTCAACTACCGAGCCGAACCGTACCTCTACCGGGAAGAGGATTTAGGATGCTCGCTTGGTCGCATGTTCCAGCCCTGTGCGGTTGATAACCCGCAGGACCCGGTGACGCCGCTTATTGAGTCGCATGCGGGGGATCCGGTCAGGGTTCACGTCTTTGGCGCGAGCAACGAGCAGAATGGCATGTTTAGCATTGAAAAACACGAGTGGCCGATCGAGCCGTTCATGCCGGGAGCCGACGAAATCAGCGTCGTGGAGTTTGCAGGCTCTGAGGGGATTGATGTGTTCATCCCATCGGCCGGGGGCCGCTTTGCCCTCCCAGGCGACTACACTTACAACAACCAAAGGCTGCCCTATTCGCAGTCCGGGCAGTGGGGTTACTTCCGTGTTCTCCCGGCTGGCGACCAACGAATTCTCCCACTGAAGGGTGCCAGGCCTGGCGTGAGGGAAGCACAGGCTGATCAGCCGAAGGCCTTGCAGGCTACTCCGGCGGCATTCAAATAACCGGGGGGCTTCTGCAGATGGTGTTCTCTGAGCGGGGAAGCCGTGGTCCGGCTTCCCCGCTTTTTTTGGGAGCAGGCCTGCCAGGAGCGTTTTCAAAGATACGGTCGGATGGGCGAGTGGAGGTTCTCATGAAAGGTCCGAGTCTGGCAGGGATGCTGGTGGCTGCTGCGGTGCTGCTTGCGCAACCAGCATGGCCCTATGAGGAAAGGAGCGTGACCAATGGTGGAAGGATTAGCGGAAGGGTCACGCTGGAGGGAGGGAAACCCAGGCCAATGGCGTTCAATCTGGTGACGATCCCGGATCCGGTGTACTGTGGCAGGATCTCCACAGGAACCGGGTGGCGGATTGTCGAGGATTTCATCATTGGTCCGGACCACGCGCTCAAGGATGTCGTGGTCATGCTCAAGGATGTGAAGGAGGGAAAACTCTTCGAGATAGAAAAGGTGCGGATCGAGGCCAGGGATTGCGATTTTCTTCCGTTCGTCAATGTCCTCCGGGATCGGGATGAATTGACGGTGGTGAATATGGATCCGGTGGAACATGACATCCAGGGATACGAGACTGCCCGTGCGCGTGGGGCCAGGGTGCTGTTTAACAGGCCGTTGCCGATGAATCCGTTCCATAAACTCGTGGGGCTTCTGAGCAAGACTCACCAACACCTTGCGGGCAAGCCAATGGTGGAACACGTTCATTTGAAAAGAGGGCGAAACATTTTTGTGATGCAATGCGGGTTTCATCCGTATATGTTTTCTTGGGGCATGGTCGTCAAGAATCCGTATTATGCGATTACAGGGGAAGATGGTTCATACTCGCTCACGGACATCCCGCCGGGGGACTATACCCTGATGGCGTGGCACCCTGGTGTGGGAAAATTCCTAGAGCAGAAGGTAGCCGTGAAGCCCAACGGGACTGTCACAGCGAACTTTGAATTTCAGTCCCCAAAAGGTCGTCGGAGTGCGCATGAGATGGTGGAGAACCCCCGTTTTAGCCTAGAATTATTGGGTGAAGGCGTTGAGATTATCCCTTCCCTGAGGCTTCAAGAACCTTAGCCCGGATTATTCACGAAGCGTGAATAATCCGCCCTTCGATAAACTCAGGGCCCTGAGGAATCTCGATGGGCCCTGCGGGCTTCGACTTCGCGCCATCTGAGGGGGGCTTCGCTCAGGGCTAGCCTTGAGCCGGCCGTACGGCCTGTCGAAACCGACAGGTGCGGAGGAGCCGCACCTGTCGGCGCATTATTCACGAACGCTCATGGTTCGTGAATAATGCGGGTTAGGGAGTAGGCTCGGATTGCCGTCGGGCGTGAATCGCAGCGAGCAACTCTTCTTCTGGGACCGCCGCGCCGTGTAGGGTTCGGAGCAGGTGTGAGCGGACGAGGGCCTCGAGGTCGGCCAGGGTTCGGATGGCCAGGCGAACGTAGAGATATTGGACCAAGGGCTCGGAGAGACCGGGCAGGGTGGTCCACGCGGCAATGTCCGGCGGCAACGGGCGTTTGAGCTGTTCGTAAGTCCTGATCGTACCGTTCTCCAAGAATTCCTCAATCATGCCCGCCAGATCTTGGCCGATTCCGGCGATCTGCTGGAGCGCTCCCCGTCGGGCGACCGTCTCAATATCCTCGCC
>JACZQN010000079.1 GCA_022545705.1 Nitrospirota bacterium
TTGTAGAACGCTTCCACGTTTGGGTTATATTGTTCCTTTCGGCTGAGGAGGAGAATCGGGCGTCGAAGCGTGTAGCGCCCATCCCTGAGCGTAGGGTGTTGCGGCTCAACCTTATCGATGAAGAGCAAGCGTACCGAGACCCCTGTTTTAACGGCCTTCAAGGCCGGTCCCAGAGACATGTAGGTGACGGCGGAGCGTGGGCGCAGAGTGCCGACTATCTTGTTGGTCGCTTTGACATCACGCTCGATGACTTCGGCCGATTTCGGGATTTGTCCATCGATGCCAAGCCGCTTCACAAACGCGTGTCGGATATTGAGGTTCGGTGGCCGGTCGATGAGCACAATTTTGGTATCCGGTCCGCCGAGTTCCGACCAATACTTGACCTTGCCAGAGTAAATCCGGGCGATGTCATCCATGGCGAGATCCGTGGTGTCGTTCGAGAGATCTACCATCACCGCAATACCGTCCCAGCCGATCTCCCACGCCTTCAAATCCGGTTCTTCCTTGCCGGTCACTGCCAGATCCGCTTCCCCTTCCCTGACCAACTCAAGCGGCTTCAAATGTTCGTGCCACTGGATGTCCACGTAGGCGAACCGGTAGGCCTTTTCATAGGCCCTCCCGAGTTCGCGGATCAGGTTCAGCTCGGGGCCATTTCCCGCAACCACCAAAGGACCTGATGGCTCGGCCCCCTTGACTTGTCTAGCTGCACCGACATCGCCGGGCAGCAACATGGCCAGGACCACGACAATGTGAGTGCCGATGAACGCTTTCATTCAGGTGTCCATTCGGTCCATGCACTATAGGTGGACGTCCCACCACGGTCTCTGTGGCTGAGACCCGCGTCAGGGAGGGTTTCAGTCCCCGGTGCCGGTTGACCCCGAGTCGGATGGCGAGGTCACGTTGGGCGTGACTGACTGAGCCCGCTTGCCTATAATGGGCGGCAGTTTCCGGAATTTATCCATGCGCTCGTCTAACATGTTGTAGGCTTTCATCTCCGCGAAGCCAGTTTTGTGCTCGCCGACGATTTTGGACGCGAAAGCCGACATAAGGCGGGTGGCCTTTTGCGCATGGCAGTGAGGGCATACGGTGTCTTCAACCCTAGCGCTCACCGATTGAACCCTTTCAAACTGCTCACCGCAACCCTCACACCGATACTCATAAACAGGCATGATGCAACCTCCCTCCGGGACGCTGATGTCCAGCGAAATTATACCCCATCCAAGCTGGCTGGGGAAGCACGCGTTTCGGCCTATGGTGGGCTTGACCCCGGTCGCAAGGGTCCAGTATCTTACTGCTGGTCAAAGCTCTCCGGGCCAGGAAGGAGCAGGCTGTATGCCGTTGTTAATTCGCAAGTATAAGTTGCCCACTGGGCTGGTGCAGGAAGACCGGATCGATGACCCGGATCGGATCGAGCGTTACAAGCGTATCTTCGACAAGGAGGTCCTCAAGAAGCTTGAGAAGGGTCAAAAGGTCTTCATCGAGAAGGATGAGTGGCAGCTTTTGCCTTGAAGTGACTCTGGTTCGGGGGGTCCTGCGGTGAGGTAAGGGATGGTCTATTGGCTTCACATCGCGCGATCAATCGATCGGACGACGCTCCACCGAGACCGTTGCTCAGAGGTCCCGTCCAATATGACGAGCACGGATGTTTGGGAGGGAGGCTGGTTCGATTATCCCGACAAAGAGCGAGCCTTAGTCGCCATGGAGCAGTCCGGCACTACCGACCAATTGAAGTGCTCCCTCTGCAAGCCGTAATAAGGTTTCCCCCAAAGGGCCAATTGTCATCAGTCATTGGTCAATAGTCAATCGGGTAACAAAAGGTGTCATTGACCATTGACCAATAACGTCTTTGCTCATACAGCGGTATGGCGGAAAAGTTTGGCAATTCCCGATGGGTGAAAGAGGGGTTTCTCGACAACCGGGTGGACGGCAACGTGGTAGGACAGATTACGTTCGCGGCCCTCGGCTCCGTGGATGTGTACTTGCGGGGCAATTGTAAAGGAGAAATCGTCGGAAAAGCGATTCGATTCCGCAATAGCCGCTTCGAGGACGAAGAACTTGCGGGGCATGTGTTGGCTGACTTTGAAATTCCGCAAGTAGGTGAAGTGAGCCTGATTGCCTTTGACCCACACCCAATGTTGACGCCCCATCCCTACATTGAGTGGTTTTCCATCAGGAAGAACCACTATCGGATTGAGCTCGCACCGGGCGACGCTTGGATCTTGCCAGACAGCGAGGCTACCGGGCTGGACGTCCAGAGCGAGGCGATTCGTCGCGCGCTCGCGCCGCAGGCGCGCTCGACGCGGGAACGCGAGGACTCTGACTGGGTCTAGCTTTTGTCCTCTCCGCGTCAGGGTGGTCCAGATTCGTTCAATTCCAACTCATCGAGAGCTGTAGAGAGGTCGGGATAGCGGACTCGATAGCCAAGCCCACCTTGGAGCTTGCGGGTATCGAGGCGCTTCCCCAGTCCGGGCCTCCCATCCGGAGCGGGCCGCGAAATACCCCGACGCGAGACGGCGAAGGCTATGATCTCGGACCAGCGCCGCGGCGTCCCATCGCTGACGTTATAGGACTCGCCTGGAACTCCGCGCTCAAGGGCGCGGAGACAGATGGCCGCGAGGTCTCCCACGTGGATAAGATTGACGAAGCGATCTGAGGACCCAACCTGTCCCTGACGAATCCAGTCCAGTGGGTTTCTCTTTGGCCCGTAGATGCCCGCGACGCGCAGGATGATGGCTCCATACGTTGTGCGGAGGTACTCCTCGCCCTGAACTCGTGGGATGCTCAGATCAACCGGACAGGTTTCATCGATGAGGTCCCCGCGTGCGGTGTGAGGTGCATTGTCGTAGGCCGAGGTGCTGCCGAGGACGATTAACCGACGCATTCGCGTGCCCACCTGTCGGCCAAACGCCACCACGGAGTCGAGCGGCACGGCGGGAAACGTCCAGACTACATCTGCACCGGATGGGATGGCTGCCCAGGTGTCCCTCCGGTTGAGGTCAAAGACGAAGCGTTGATCTGGGGGCAGGTCGGCGAGATTGGTCTCCGGTGTGCGACTGGCTGCCAACACGGTCCTCCTCAGCATGAGAGCCTGGTGATAGACCACGCGCCCTGTATAGCCGGTTCCCAGGATGACAAGCGGTGCGTTTCGCGCTTGGTGAGACGGCATCGCTGGCTCAGACGTAAGTCCGGAGGAGAAGTTCCTCGGGGTGTGGATTCAGATAGACTTAATCTTGTAAACAAGTCACGTGGTACGCGGCTCCAGAGCGCTTGGTCAGGGTCACGGGTGCCATCAAGGGGATGAGCCCCTTCCGATAATCATTGCTAGCCTTGTCCCGCTCAATTTGTTCGTCATGGCTTAACCTGCCTGCGAAGAAGCCGACGATCTGTGCCAGCACGTTGACATGCTTACGAACGGTTGGTCTGATCGTCAGCGTCTGCATAAATTGAACCCCATAGCGCGAAGCCAGCTCTGTCGGGGTATGCCGTACGGCCTTCGCGATCAGCCGGTCCAGTGCCTGTGCGTGGGCAAGTCTAGAGTGCCCAGCCCAATTTCCACTTCCGGACAAACTGGAACCCATTCAACGTAGCGACCCAAGGTGTCGGCCAAAAAGCTGTCCCGTTTATGTCCGCCATCGTACCGAACGCGATCGCCAAGCAGGCACTGACTGACGCCGATGCGCAAGGGGGACTTGCCCACGCGGTCATGATTGCTTCTCTGGTTGGTCGAAGTCAATGAACCCCTCACAGCGTCCTTGGAGTCCAGGGTAGGAACTGGCCTCGTTGATGAATTGGGAGAGGCCCCTCCTGGAGTGGCTTCACGTGGTTTGACACCCCCTCTCGCCCCCACTAAAATGCGCTCACTCATGAACGAGCGATTTCTTAAGGCTTGTCGCAGGGAGTCGGTGGATTGCACTCCAGTGTGGTTCATGCGGCAGGCGGGCCGTTATATGCCCGAATATCAGGCTGTTCGGGCCTCGCACTCGATCCTCGAGGTCTGTAAGACGCCGGAACTAGCTGCCCAGGTTACGCTCCAGCCTGTCGAACGGTTTCCGGTGGATGCCGCGATTATTTTCGCCGATATTCTGTTGCCGCTGGAGCCCATGGGCATCCGCTTCGAATTCGCCGAGGGGGAGGGACCGGTTATCCAGAATCCCATCCGGGACCGAGCCGATGTCGAACGGTTGCAAGTCAGCGATGGGAGCGCATTGGCATACGTTGGGGATTCGATCAAGCAGGCCCGCAAGGCTCTCAGCGGCCTGGTGCCGCTCATCGGATTTGCAGGGGCGCCCTTCACCTTGGCTAGTTATGCCATTGAAGGGGGCGGCTCCAAACAGTACCTCGTGACCAAGCAGTTTATGTACCGCGAGCCGGAGGCCTGGCACCGACTGATGGACAAATTGGCGCGCGTGGTGACCAACTACCTGCAGCTCCAAATCCAGGCAGGCGCCCAAGCGGTTCAGCTCTTTGATAGTTGGGTAGGGTGCCTCTCGCCCGGAGACTACGAAGAATATGTGTTGCCGCACGTCCAGCTCATCTTCGAGGGTCTGAAGCGGGAGGGTGTGCCCCTGATCCACTTTGGGACGGGCACATCGGCGCTGCTTCGGCTCATGCGCAAGGCGGGTGGTGACGTCATCGGCGTCGATTGGCGGGTACACCTGGATGAAGCGTGGGCCACAATCGGGTATGACGTAGCGATCCAGGGAAACCTGGACCCGGTCAGCTTGTTCGCTCCCTTGCACGAGATCGAGAGGCGGGTTGAGGATATCCTTCGGCGCGCAGGCGGTCGGCCAGGCCATATTTTCAATCTCGGCCACGGCATCCTGCCCAACACCCCGATGGAGCAGGTGGCCGCGACGGTGGAGCTAGTCCATAAGCTCACGCAGCGGTGAGCTCAAGGTAAAAGGTAAAAGTAAAAAGGTAAAAGGTAAAAAGTGAAGAGTCTCCACCGTTTTGTACTTTTGCCTTGAGGGGACCATGGAAAGACCGATTGCTGTGTTGCTGATGGCTATGGGTGGGCCTGACAGCCTCGAGAACGTTGAGCCTTATCTGTTGGATGTTCGGGGCGGGCGGCCGACTCCTCACGAGTTGGTGGAGGAAATCCGGGAGCGGTATCGCCGCACCGGCGGGAAGTCTCCGGTCCTTGGAATTACCCGCGAACTTGCGCGGCGGCTCGAACAGAAGCTGAACGGCCCGGGCGGTGAGCGATACCGTGTCTACGTGGGACTGCGTCATTGGCGCCCGTCTATCAAGGATGCCTATGCGGAGTTGCTCGATGACCAGCCGGAGCGACTCATCGGCTTGTGCATGGCCCCCCAATATTCCTCTATGAGCGTTGGGGCGTATATTGCAAATCTCGAGGATGCGCGGGCCGGGATGGGCGGCGACTTCCCCATCAGTTACGTGCGAAGTTGGCATCGGCACCCCAAGCTCGTGAAAGCGATAGTCGAGAATATCGCCGTTGGCCTCCAGAACTTCCCGGCGGAGGTGCGAGCCCGTGTGCCGATTGTGTTCACGGCGCACAGCTTGCCGGAGCGCATCCTTGCGATGAAGGATCCGTACCCCGACGAAGTGCGCGGGACCATGGAGGCGGTCTGCGAACAGTTAGGTGAAGCTACGGCCCGCTTCGCGTTCCAAAGCCAAGGCCGCTCTGGTGAGCAATGGCTGGGCCCCACCGTGGAGACCGTGCTTGACGAGCTGCATCAGGAGGGTCACCGGCACGTGCTCGTCGCCCCGATCGGGTTCATCTCGGACCATGTTGAGATCCTGTACGATATTGACATCGAGTTCAAACAGTGGGCCTCCTCCAAGGGGATGCAACTCGAACGGATCCCCATGTTAAACGCGACCACGCCGCTGATCGACACGCTGGCCTCCATCCTGGAAGCGCACGACCCATCGCCCGTTCAGTAGCTTCATCTCCTGTGACCATGGTACCCCGACATGTGGCCATCGTGGGTGGCGGTATCGCCGGGCTCACGACAGCGTTGTCGGTCCATGAGCAGGCCGCTCAGGCCGGGATCTCGATCTCCTGCACCCTGATCGAGGCAGACAGCAGATGGGGCGGGAAAATTGCGACCCATCGGGTGGGAGAACTCGTCATCGAAGCCGGGCCTGACTCGTTCCTCTCCCAAAAACCTTGGGCCCTGGATCTGTGCGCCAAGCTTGGGCTCACGGATCGGCTGATGAACACGAACGACTTTCAGAAGAGGACATTCGTCTTTTCACGGGGGCGCCTCCGCGAGTTGCCTGAAGGCTTAGTTGTCATCGTGCCGACGAAGCTGGGGCCGTTTCTCAGGAGTGGCCTGCTGTCTTGGCGCGGAGTTGCGCGGATGGCCATGGACCTGATGCTTCCAGCCAAGCGATCAACCGGCGATGAGTCGCTCGCGTCGTTTTTCAGGCGGCGTCTGGGGCGAGAAGCCTTTGAACGAGTCATCGAGCCGCTCATGGCTGGGATCTATGCCGGGGATGCAGACGAAATCAGTCTCCGCGCGACGTTTCCCCGCTTCCTGGAGTTGGAGCGGCAATACGGCAGTCTCATTCGGGGCATGTTGGCCGGACGGAAGACCGCCAAGATGACCGACCGAACCATGTTCGTAACGCTTCGAGGCGGCTTGGGGGAAATGGTTGACGCATTGGTCTTGCGCCTGAAAGAGGCGGGGACGACCTTGCTTGATGCGCGGCAAGTGATCGCGTTGCGAGTCCGGTCTGGTCGGTTGGGGACCTGGACCTATGATCTCGTCTTTGAAGGAGGCTCTGCCTTGTCCGCCGATGCGGTCGTGCTGGCGACCCCGGCATTTGTCTCGGCTGAGTTGCTGCGACCTCTGAGCCAGACTGCAGCCGAGATGTTGGGAGCGATTCCGTACGTCTCCACTGCGACGATCTCCCTGGCCTACGAGACGGGCTCTCTGCAAGGCGATGTCAGTGGATTCGGGTTTGTGGTCCCGAAAGCCGAGGGAGGCGATCTGCTCGCAGCGACCTGGACTTCGTCGAAATGGCCCCATCGGGCGCCTGCTTCTCAGACCCTAATCCGCTGTTACGTCGGTGGGAAGGGGCGTGAGAATCTTCTACAAGACGATGACGAGACGTTAGTGCGGCGCGTGCGCGAGGAGCTGCACAGGATAACCGGGATCACGGGCGAGCCAGCGTATGTGGAGGTGAACCGCTGGGAGCGCGCCATGCCGCAGTACACGCTGGGACATCTTGAGCGGCTTGAGCTGATCCGGAGTTCGCTGAGCCGCTACCAGGGGCTCGCGCTCACCGGGGCGGGGTACCGGGGGATCGGGATTCCAGACTGCATCCGCGATGGCTCCGAGACCGCGGCAGCGGTCATCCGTTATTTGGCTGAGCCTCGGGCCTGAGAGAACGAGCAGCCCCTGGTTGCTCTGCGCGGGCGAAGCACGGGGGTTGCGGAATCCTTCGGAACGAACATATAGTATTCTGAGACATGGACATTCGACGAACACGACACGGGGTGCCCGTTTCCAGAGACCAAACCGAGATCGGTTAAGCCCTACCGGGAATAGCGATGGCCAATCCCTTCAGCATCCTGAACGTGAGTGGTCCGTACCGAGAACCCCGCGAGCCTGTTTTCTCGTACGATTATTCGGTGCAGCGACCGAATTGGCCGACGGCACATGGGATTCGGGTCAAGGTCGCCCTTGCCGAAGAACTGGATCATCTCAAGATCAAGGTGCTTGGGGTGAGTGGGGGCAGTCCCGGGCAGCAGCTTCTCCTCAATCAGATTCTGTCTCGGCGCATTGCAGACCGCAAGCTGCAGATCACAAATGAGGAAGGCATGTTCCTGGGGCGGCAAGATGTGATGATTGATCCGTTCACCGGTCCGATGCAGCATCTGTTCCCACGATTGGAAGCCTGGATGCACGAGACAAAAGCGTCCCTTCGGGAAGAAATCCTCAAGAAAGTTGGGCTGTAAGTGCCCGGTTTTTTACGCACAGGATCTGTGGATAACCCTCTGAATAACTCCCCGGACACACTGCGATCCCCTGCACTATAGGCCAGCTCCACGACCTGCCCAAGTTTTAGGCATAGTAGGGTCGGCAGCTGGACCCACTACATCTTGAGAGACCACCTGTCTCTGGACAAAACCAGCGTGTGCATGAGGAGGCCTGAGTATAGGCTGTGTACGAAGCCGTGGGAATTGCTCGTGTTTTGGCGAGGCTAACCGGTAGGACCTGAGATCAGAAAATGGGACGGTAGCTTCTCGAATGCACCCCGGACTCGTCGGCGAAGCCGAGTGAACCTTTGTCCGGGTGCCCCGTATCGTGCAAGTCAATCCGATAATGTCCGCGCACCTGTTCCATTGCAACCTCGAACGGAATCGCTCGGGGGTAAAGTTCGCCGGGGACGTGTGCTCCTCGCGAGAGCACGTGGACGGCGTCCGCAACCCCGTATCGCTTGTTCGAGAAGACATAGATATCCGCGACGGCATGATCGCCAAGCTCGTGCCCCGGGGTGGTCGGAGGAAGCATCGTGGTCAGGGTGTTGTCCAACCGGGCCTGGCGGAACTGCTGTAAGAGAGCGACGATCTGGCTGCGAGTCGCCTGTGGCGGCACGATCACGCTCATGGCGTTCATCTCCGGAATCGTCGTCCCGATCCGGAACATAATCAGGGCCGCGTCGGCCGCATCAATCGTGGTCACCGACACGCTCTCGGGATCTGCCGGGACTGTGGCGTGCTTGTATTTGGGGTTCGGCACGAGCAGCCAAATAGCGAACCAGAGAGCCACGATGACGCCGACGATGACGGCAAAAGGATGTGCCCCAGCTCGTTTGCCTTCTTGGTACGGATTCTCCTCAGGATCCATCAGTTGCGGCGCTCCGAGCCGCCAATGCGAGGGACAGGACTCGCGTCATGCCGACTTCCGTTTGGCTTCTTCCCACAAGCTGTCCATTTCTGCAAGGCTCATCGTCTCGAGTGTGCGGCCCGAGCGGGCGGCTGCGGCCTCGATGTGGTGGAATCGATCGGCAAACCGGTTGGTGGCCTTTCGGAGCGCCTCCTCTGGATTGATCTTCAGCATCCGGGCCAGGTTGACCATCGCGAACAACACGTCCCCGAACTCCGATTCGATCCGTCGTTGTCCCTCGCCTGCCACCGCTCCCCACGCTTCACGCAATTCACGGAATTCTTCTTCGATCTTCTCCTGGACCTGGGCAACTCCTTCGCGGTTGTGAGGCCAGTCAAATCCCACGCGCGAGGCACGGGCCTGGAGCTGGAACGCACGGAGTAACGCCGGAAGTGTCTTCGGAACTCCATCCAGAGGAGACGCAGGCTGGTCGTTGTCTTTCCGTTCCTTCCGCTTGATCTCTTCCCACCGAGCAACGACCTCCTCGGGCTCAAGAGAGCCGCCTTCCTGCTTGTCCTTGTCAAAGACGTGAGGATGACGATGGACCAGCTTTTCAGCCAGACGCTGCATCACGTCATCAATGGTGAAGGTCCCTGCTTCAGCGGCAATCTGGGCGTGGAAAAGAATCTGGAGGAGCAGATCACCGAGCTCCTCCCGGAGTAGCCCCGCATCCTGCTTGTCGATCGTTTCGAGGACTTCATACGTCTCCTCGATCAAATATGGCTTCAGGGAGTCATGGGTCTGTTTCCGATCCCAAGGGCACCCGTCCAGCGCCCGAAGACGGGCCATGAGTCGCACGAGTTCAGCGAACCGCTCCGGCATATTGTCCTTTGCCTCTTTACTTTTGCCCTTTGCCTTTTTACCTTTGCCCCCGCCTCCGCTGGCTTCGGCTTTTTTTACCTTTACCCTTTTACCTTCGGCTTGTCCGGCGCCATTATACCTGTTTCGGTGTCCGCTTCAACCAGCCTTCGGCTTGCCTAAGTCGTTGAGAATATGATAGCGTACGCGGCAATTGCAGGCCCGGAGGTTGACATGGGCGGCGATGAGGAAAAAGGATTCGTCATCCGCGACCGGCGATCTCGCGGGGAGGGAGGTGGGTCCTCCTCTGAGCCTCCGACCGCGGCCCCTTCCTTCGAGCAGCAGGCGGGGGCCTTTGCGCAGGAAGGCGCTGAGCCCCACGAAACGAGACCCCCCGTCACTTTCGCCTCCTTTGTCTTTTCGCTCGGCACATCGGCGATGATGCTTATGGGGGAGCAACTGGATCCCCAGCAGGGCACGTTGCCGGTCAACCTGCCGCAGGCCAAAGAAGTCATCGACATTCTCTCGATGCTGGAGAGCAAAACCAAAAGTAATCTCACCGCTGATGAGCAGGCCGTGCTGCAGGATATGCTGTACGCCCTTCGAATGAAGTATGTGGATATGGCATCAGGCAAGCAGGCATCCAAATCGCCTTGACCGTGGCTCCTCTTCGGCCGATCGCCTTCCTTATGTTCCGTTCCAGCCCGCAGACTCCACCGGACTTCATCTCCGCAGGGCGCCAGTACGATGGGAGAGCCCCGGCATAGCCCACATTATTCATGAACACTTCTGCTGTTCACCCGTTGCATCTCACAGAGCAACGGGTACCCGGGATTCGCGGCTGCGACAAGCCTGCATGCGGCTGCTGCATGCAGGCGGGCGGGCTCGCCACTCAGTCCCTCAACG
>JACZQN010000014.1 GCA_022545705.1 Nitrospirota bacterium
TCTTATAAAAATGCATCACACTCGTACAACATGTGTATATCTTGTCAGAAGAGCTAGCAAGGTATTTGAACTTAAGGATATTTCTGAGTGTCAAAATTTACGACAGTTCTCAGATTCAGTCAAGCCATACTTTAGTTCTGTCAAGCCATACTTTAGTAGGGGTATCTATTAGTCGGGGTATCTGCAAGCCCGGGGTGTTTCTGGACGGTGATACCAACGCGGTCCTGCACAACGGCAAGGCCGAGCGGATTCGGTTACATGGGATCGACTGCCCCGAGAAGCGTCAGGGGTTCGGTAGGCTGGCCTGGCAGTTCACGTCCAACCTGATCTTTGGAAAGACGGTGACAATGCGGGATCATGGCCGCGACCGCTCTGGTGCACCATTGGTGGTGGGATGATGCCCAAACCGCGTGTGAGACGCGAACGAGTCGGGGCGGGTAGGTGCGAGTGGGATAGACGTCTTCAAATGACAAGAGCCTTGGCACGCTAGGAGCTAGGTGAGAGCAGCAAAGGTTGGAAGGCCACCCTGAGACGAGGACCGACCTGGCGTACGATGGCCTCACTCTGGCGTTGAAACGACCCCACAAGAAGTCTACACTGGCGGGCACACGGGCTGGTCACGCGAAATGAAAGGAGGGTTGTCATGGCAGGGACGGTTCAAGAGGCAGGGCAGAAATCTTCTTGTGACTCATCCGACCTGGAGGTCGGTGGCGACGGAAACATCAACGCTTTTGTGGGCAAAGGGGTCGAGTTCAGAGGGACCCTAACCTATGACGGTACCATTCGCATTGATGGGTCCCTTGAGGGGGAGGTGCAGACTGAGGGTTGCCTCTTGGTCGGCCAAGGCGCAGTAGTCACTGCAAAAATCACCGCGGGCATCGTCATCTGCAAAGGAACGATCATAGGGGACGTTATCGCCAAGGAGAAAGTTCATCTTCGGTCGCCAGGAGTGCTGAAGGGCTCCGTCACCACCCCGAAGCTCTCCTTGGAAGAGGGTGTCCTATTCAACGGAATCATTGAAATGGCACCGAGTGACGTGAGTCTCTTGTGGGAGCGTCAACACAACCTCGCAGGCGCGGAGCCACATTCTGGTGCGCAATCCGCGGCGTGATCCTGCCCCATGGCCGCGATTTAAATCGGGAGCTGGTCAGGACGGGATTCGCGTGCAACCTCGCGGACACCATTCAAGGGTTCAGAATGCATCTGCCTTGATGAGGTCAGCCAGTTCGCTGAGAGCTTGGCTCTCTGCGACCCGTTCCACCCCCTGCTCCCAATTCTCGTTGAGGAGTGGCTCGTGGGGGAGGGGTCCGATCACCGGAACCCCGCTGAGTTCTCTGAGCAACTGGAGACATGACTCTCGTTGCATCTGAGGGACCGATGAGTTCTGCTGAGGGACCGATGAGTTCTGCGCCTGCGAGATCTGATTAAGGACAATCCCGCGAACGACAATTCCATACTGTTGGAGCGCTTCGATCGTGAGGAGCCCGTGGTTGATGCCCCCGAGGGTCAGGCGTCCAACAATGATCGTCGGGAGTCCCAGCCGGACGATCAGGTCTCTGAAGGAGACCCCTCGGGCAATGGGGACCAGAATTCCACCGGCCCCTTCCACCAACATGAAAGAGTGCCGACTCGCAAGATCGCCAAAGGCTGCTAGGATCCGATCCACATCAAGCGTCTCGCCAGCATGCCTCGCGGCGTCCATTGGGGCGAGGGGGAGGGGAAGCCGATACGGACTGACAGCGTCGAGCGGATCACTCACACAAGCAGAAGCCCGCAGGCGCATCGCATCAGAGTGAGCCGAGTGATCCGTGTTGAGACCAGTCTCGATTGGCTTCATCACGCCCACCCGAACGCCTTGCCGGCACAGCCTCAGGGACAGGGCTGCCGTCACGACGGTTTTGCCCACTCCCGTATCGGTTCCTGCCACAAAACAGCCAGATGGGAATTTGCTCAT
Organism: Nitrospirota bacterium; assembly: GCA_022545705.1. Lineage (GTDB taxonomy): Bacteria > Nitrospirota > Nitrospiria > Nitrospirales > Nitrospiraceae > JACZQN01. The sequence goes on from JACZQN010000014.1 coordinate 1,955, forward strand.
TTGCTCATTAACTGATTTGGTGAGTTTGGACCATTGAAACCATCACCAAATCGCAAATTCTTAGTACACGATGCGGCTGTCAAGGTTCCATACCTGGCCGGAGGCATCCTTGAGGAGCGCGAGGTGGTAGACCGAGCCCGCAACTTCTTGCAAGTCGGGCGTCCGTCCCAGGACATGGTCGTCAAGGTTCCCGGGGTCCGGCATGGTTCCACCCGACAGGGCTGTTCGATGCCAGCCGGGCAAAATCGCATTGACACGCACATTGGAACCGCCCCATTCCCGCGCAGCGGTCTTGACCAGCCCTAATAACCCGGCTTTTGAGGCGGCATACACAGTCTGGCCGGTCCCACCCTGAACGCCGGCATAGGAGCTGACGACGATGACGGAGCCTGCACGCTGAGCGAGCATCACGGCGCCTGCGGACTGGAGACAATGAAACGTTCCCGTCAGATTGATCTCGATGATGGACGCCCACTCCTCGGGTTTTAACCTGAGCAGCAGCCTGCTCGAAGCCTGACCAGCGTTGCAGACCATCACATCCAGTCTTCCCCATTGGGCAGTGCAATCTTGGACCATCTGGCGCACGCAGGCTGCGTGGCGTAGGTCAGCCCGATAGGCTCGGCCTTCGCCTCCCAATTCCTTCACCATCGCGGCTATGTGCTCGGCGTCGTCCTTGCGCGTATGGTAGTGCACCCCAACGCGCCATCCAGCACGTCCAAACTCCAGACAGATCGCGCGTCCAATGCCTCCCGATCCACCTGTCACGAGAACCGTCGATCGCGCAGTGAGGGGGGAAGGGGCGTTGGAGGTGTCGTGTGGGACTGGGAACCTCGGCATGGTGATTGACCGCGCTATTATCCTGAATCGTTCGCCAAGAAGGCAAGGCATGAGGGCGCGAGCCATGTTGCGCGTGTTGCGAGCCCCTGAGTGATATGGTAGGGTTCGTTTCCGAACTTCGACGTGATCAGACGATGACAGGCGAACTGCGGAATGCTCGGGTGGTGGCCTTCGCGGGCATCGCTCTGGGATGGGCGGTCGTCCACGGCCTCCTGATCCTTTCTGCGTCCGCCGCTGAGATTGTTCAGGATGCGGCCGCCTATTTCCCCGACACGGTCGGTAGCCGGTGGCATTATCGCGGACATGTCGCAACCTGGCCGCTCCAGACTGTCGCGAAACGTCAGTTCGTGAACGTGTCAACGGTCCGGGGCAGCGAGGACCTCAAGGGAGTGGCCGTGAAAGTGTTCCACGATACGAATGCCGGGAACAACGGTCCTTCCGCTAGTTACTACCGGCGCGATGCCGCCGGTATCGTCTATTACGGGTCTGAGCCTGGCACGACCATCGAGAAACAGTTGATTCCCTACCAACTCCTGCGCTTTCCGATGACAATCCCCTCCTCGTTCCAGCAGTTCGATCGCAAGGAACTGAACTTCGGCGAGGATCTCGACAGTGATGGGGAACACGAGCGGCTGGATGTGCAAGCATCCGTGAATGTGATCGGCAGGGAGGCCGTGACGGTACCCAGCGGGTCCTACCCAGCCGCCATCAAAATCGAGGCGCGGATGGTCATGCGGATTCATCTGTCCCACAACAGCCGCATTGTCGTCGGAACGGATACGTTGACCGCCTGGTTCGCCAAAGGCGTGGGATTGGTGAAGTATGTTGAGCGGCAGGAATTGCCGCCGTTCAAGTCCGACCGGGGGATCGCGAGTGAGATTCTGGAGGAACTCGAAGAGGTTCAGATCCAACCCGAGACGGCGCTATTCAGAGGGCGCGAATCCCCGTCTCAGGGTATTTTCGCTGACAACACGGCTGACCATGAATTGGCTCACATAGTCCTCACCTCCGGCTTTAGCCCCGACACCAGATAGGCGATAGCCACCGAACGGCTGACGACCCACCAGCGATCCGGTGATCGTGCGGTTGATGTAGAGGTTGCCGACCTCGAACCGTTCGCGCGCGATCGCGATATTGTGGGGACTCCGGGAATAGATCCCTCCCGTCAAGGCGTAGGGAGTCGAGTTGGCCAGACGAATCGCTTCCTCGTGGTCGCGAGCCCGCATGACCGCCAAGACAGGCCCAAAAATCTCCTCCTGCGCCAGCCGGTGCGTCGGAAGAATGTCAGCGAAGACGGCGGGCCCGACGAAATACCCTTCAGCCGGACCTTGTCGCTCCACGAGAAGCCGTCCCTCTCGTTTGCCGATGTCAATGTACTCACGCACCTTTTCGTCAGCCCGCGCGTCGATCATCGGGCCCATGCGGTTGCTCGGGTCTTCAGGAGGACCGATATTCAGGCTCATCACGGCTTCGCCGAGTCGTTGGAGAAACAGATCATACACCGCTTCATGCACGATCGCCCGGGAGCAGGCTGAACACTTTTGCCCCTGGTATCCCGTGAACGATGCCACAACTCCCGTGACGGCCTCGTCGAGGTCCGCGGTGTCATCGATGATGATGGCGTTCTTTCCCCCCATTTCCGCGACGACTCGCGTCACTGACCGCTTGTGTCGCTCGACCCGTCCTGCCTGACCGATGATCTGAAGCCCGACAGCTTGCGAGCCGGTAAATGCCACGAGATCCACTCCTCGATGCGAGACCAACGCGTGACCGACCTCGGGACCGCCTGGAAGGAAGTACAGGACACCGTCCGGGACGCCCGCCTCTGAGAGCATTTCGACAAGCAGCGAGCCCATCACCGGCGACCGCTCTGAGGGTTTGAAGAGCACCGTATTGCCGGTCACCAGGGCGGCAGAAACCATCCCAGTCGGAATTGCCAGAGGAAAATTCCAGGGAGCGACCACCGCCGCGAGCCCACGCGGCACCAGCATGAGATGATTCAATTCGCCCGGTTCCCGTCCGAGTCGCTTGGGAGTGCCGAGGCGCACCATTTCTCGGGCGTAGAAGTCGAGAAAATCGATCGCTTCCGCAACATCCCCGTCGGCTTCACGCCAAGGCTTCCCTGTCTCGAAGATCTCCCACGCGGCCAGCTCATCGCGTCGGCTGCGCATGATGCCAGCCGTCCGAGCGAGTATCTCGGCTCGATGCGCTGGCGGTGTGGATTGCCATTGCTCGCATTTTGCCATGGCAGCCTGCGCGATGCGATCCACATCAGTGGGCGCCATGGAGCGGACTCGTCCGACAACTTGACCCGGCAGGCTCGGATTGCGCGAGATGAGTTCCGGTCCTGAGGGTGAAAGGCCAGCCGGGACGGGGTAGGTGAACATGCGGCCCAGTTGCCCTTTCACCGCGGTGATGGCCCGAACCATCGCTTCTCGGTCGGCCGAGTGGGAGAAATCCCGGTGTGGATCGTTGACAAATGGATCAGCAAGACGCCTTTCTCGTGAGCTGATGGTGTGATCGTGCTCAGGCTCCGGCTTGGTGACGGGGGGAGGAGCCAGCAGGACGTCCAGCGCCTCGGATTCCACGTATTCTTTACGGAGAAACGATTCGTTCGAAGTATTTTCTAACAAGCGGCGTACGAGATAGGCCATCCCCGGGATGAGCTCTCCGACCGGCGTGTAGATCCTGACGCGCCGTCCAAACTGGGTCACAGCCGCTTGAAGCGGTTCTGACATGCCGAAGATCATCTGGTATTCGTAGGCGTGAGGAGACAGACCAGCGGCTTGCGCAACAGCTTCAGCATGGGCGAGGCTGCGGAGATTGTGGGTGCCGAAGGCAGGTCTGAGGAGATCGGCGTGCTCAATGAGAGTTCTTGTCAACCGCTCAAAGTTGGCATCGGTCTCGGCCTTCCGCTCATACACCGGCACCGGCCAACCCCGTTGCTGATACCGAACGGTGTCTGAGTCCCAATAGGCGCCCTTCACGAGGCGGATCGTGACGGGTGTGCCACGGGACCGGACCCATCGAATCAGGCGCTCAAGATCCTTCGAACAGTCTTTCATGTAGGCTTGAATCGCGATGCCGCCGTGCGGATACGAACGGTACGCGTCCTCGGACAGCAGGCGCATGAAGATCATGAGGATCAAATCCTTGAGCTCCGCCTGCTCCATATCGAACGTGATTGCGGCAGGCAGTGCCTGGGCGAGATCGAGCAGCGGGCGCAGCCGAGCGGCCACAGCACGATAGGTGTCCTCCGGGTCGATCGGATCGATTTGTGAATAGAGGGCTGACAGCTTGACTGAGACATGGATTTTTGGGAGCGGGCCAAAATGATCCTGCTCCAGGCGCGCAACAGCTGGCCAGGAATCCGCGGCTCGGCCCAATCGTTGGAGCGCTTCAAGCCAGCGGTCACGGTACCGGTCAGCTTCGACTTCACTGACTGTGGCTTCGCCGAGTAGCGCCACCGAAAATCCGCGTCCGTCCGCCCAGAGGCGGGACAGCACCGGCAGGGCGTCCTCGACCGAAGCACCGGCGATAAACGTATGGGCCATCTGTTCGATCTGATGGCGAAGCGATTTGCTGCTCAGGTGGGAGCCGAGACGGGTCGCCGAGATGGCTCGCAAGCCCCACTGGAACGTGGAGGGCAGACTTGAGAGCCCTCCAAAATATTCCTCGACAAGCTTGGAAATTTGATCGTCGTTGCGAAGGGAGGGGAGCACATCGATAAACCGAAACAACTGGACTTTAAACGCCTCATCTTTCATACACCAGTCAAGCAGGCTGTTCGACCACCATCGGGCATCGAACATTGTCGGCGAGAGTCCAGCCGATCGTTCAGCAAGTTCCTGCCCAATCTCTTGGATCGTGGACTCGAGCGTTGTGTCGGTCGTCTTCATGGATTCTCGCGAGGCACGTCTACGCGGAATGTAACGATGCCCACCTTAATTATTATACACCTCCCACGTGCTCTAAGAAAAATTCCTTGCAAAATGCCCGCCTTCTCGGTTAGAATTACCAGAATTGTGTATGGGCAGCGGTCCTGCTGCGGAGCAAAAGTCTAGAACTGCTAGAGGGAGATAAAACTGTGGAGACGAAGACATTCAAGGTCGACTACCCCGTTATCACGCTGTTTGCTCTTGTGACTCTGGCCACCGCGATCGGCGTGCCGGCATTTGCCTACGCATACGGGTTCACTGCGGTGGATTGGATCACGTTTGGCGTCTTGTACCTGACCAGTGGACTGGGCATTACGGTCGGGTATCACCGTCTGATCTCGCATAAGAGCTTTGAATGCCACGCGTGGGTCAAAGCCTGTCTACTGGTCTCGGGGGGATGGGCAATGGAGAACTCTGCGCTGAGATGGTGTGCGGATCATATTCGGCACCATGCACGGTGTGATCAAGAGGAGGATCCTTACAACGCCCTGAAGGGATTCTGGCACAGCCATTGTGGATGGATTTTTCGGAAGTCTCCCTATCGCGAAGAAAAGTATGCATCGAAATTGCGGAAAGACCCGTTGATCATGTGGCAGGATCGCTATTATCTCCCAATCGTGCTGTCTGGCTTCGCGCTGCCCTTTGTGATCGGGCTGGTGCATGGCGGTTGGATCAGCGGCCTCGGCTGTTTTCTGCTGGCGGGGGTCTGCCGCGTGTTCTTTGTCCTGAACTCCACGTTTTGTATCAATTCCATTTGTCACATCTGGGGCTCCCAACCGCACGGAGCGGCTGACAGCAGTCGTGACAGTTGGTGGGTCTCCCTCGTCACGTTCGGAGAAGGCTACCATAATTACCACCACATGTATCTTCGTGATTACCGCAATGGACCGAGGTGGTATAACTTCGATCCGTCAAAATGGCTGATCTTCAGCCTCTCGCAGATCGGCGCGGCCTACAATCTGCAACGTCGCCTGACCTGATCCTCTTCGCTGTTTTCGTTCCTGGCGGATCCCCGACCAACTCCTGGCCTGCGACCTTGTCTGCGGGGAGATACTTGACTCTGTGATCGCAGCCAACCGTGCATCTCGCCCTTCACCTCTTTGGGGCCGCGCGCGCAGAAAGTTTGCCCCCCAATTGAGCTGATCGTTCGATAGATTCCAAGTCTTCGGTTGACAGGGACCAGACAAATCGTGTTCATGTTGCGTACAGGGGCAGATGTGTCCTAGTATGTGTCTTGCCGTTTGACCACTGAAGAAGCATCGAAAGTGAGGTGACCCCGTATGGGAGAGGTCAACCAAGAAACGTCGTCCCAAAACTTACTCCCTCAGGTACAACACGTCGTGGCTGTCAGCAGCGGGAAGGGAGGCGTCGGCAAGTCAACGGTGGCAGTCAACCTTGCCGTTGCACTTGCGGCCTCTGGAGCGAAGGTCGGCCTGCTGGACGCCGATATCTATGGACCCAATGTCCCGATGATGCTGGGGGTCGGCAAGCAGCCGGAGCAGAAGGAAGGCAAGATCATCCCGGCCGAAAGCCACGGCGTCAAGGTGATCTCCATGGGGTTCTTCGTCGGGGAGGATACGGCTGTCGTCTGGCGTGGCCCTATGATCCACTCCGCCATCCAGCAGTTTTTGCGAGACGTGATCTGGGGAGAACTCGACCACCTGCTTGTGGATCTCCCACCAGGAACGGGTGACGCGCAGTTAACCCTCGCGCAGCTTGTCCCCTTGTGCGGCGCGGTCACGGTGACGACTCCTCAGGAGGTGGCCCTGCACGACGTGAGGAAAGGGATAATGATGTTCCAGAAAGTCAACGTGCCGCTCCTGGGCCTGATCGAAAACATGAGCTATTTTGTGTGCGGGCACTGCGGCGAAAGGACCGAAATTTTTTCTCATGGCGGGGGCGAGCGCGCAGCAGAAAAGCTCGGGATACCGTTTCTGGGTCACATCCCCATTGACCCGGCTATCAGGGCCGGAGGGGATACAGGCATGCCGATTGTGGTGGCCGACCCGGCCTCTCCTCAAGCGAAGGCGTTCCGGGAAATCGCGGACGCGGTTATCGAGCGGATCAATGCCCTGAGTGCTGGACCGGATAGTGACGCGAAGGCGCCGATCGAGAGTCTCCTGAAAAAGGTCATACGCCCGCTGGGAACTGCGTAGCGGGTCTCTCTCCCTGTTGAGCAGCGTAGCTCACATGCACGTACAAAGCTGAAGGAGGCGTGATGGCTGAATTTGTGAGAGTCACGGGCACCGCTGATGTCGCATCCGGCAGCGGCATCGTCGCAGAGGTGAACGACAAGCCCATCGCCATCTTTAATGTAGACGGAACGTATTACGCCATCGACAACACGTGCGTCCACCGCGGGGGCCCTTTGGGTGAGGGGGAACTCGAGGGAGACACTGTGACGTGCCCTTGGCACGGGTGGCAATACAACGTCAAGACGGGCGTGTCGGTCAATAACCCGTCGGCCTGTGTGAAGTCCTACCAGGTACAAGTTGAGGGAGCAGACATCAAGGTTCAGCTCTAAGTTGACCCGACTTTCTTGAGTCCCTCACCAATCTCCTGCATAATAGGTCTTCATGGAGCGTGAAGACCTGCTGATTCTGTATCGCCACATGCTCCTGATCCGCCGATTTGAAGAGAAATCGGCGGAGATGTACGCCCTCGCTAAAATCGCCGGATTTCTCCACCTTTACATCGGGGAAGAAGCGGTCGCCGTAGGAGCGATCACCGACCTGAGGCCGGATGACTACGTCATCAGTGCGTACCGAGATCACGGTCACTGCCTCGCCAAGGGCTCCGATCCGGATAAGGTCATGGCGGAACTGTTCGGCAAAGCGACGGGCTTGTGCAGGGGCAAAGGCGGCTCAATGCATTTGGTGGATGCTCCGCGTCACTTCATGGGCGGCTACGCCATTGTCGGTGGGCACCTGCCGCTGGCCACGGGGCTGGCATTTGCCGTCAAGTACCAGAAACGCGACCAGGTGGTCCTGTGTTTCTTCGGGGAGGGGGCTGTGCCGAGCGGGCAGGCGCACGAGGCATTCAATCTTGCGGCCCTGTGGAGTCTACCGGTGATCTTTGTATGCGAAAACAATCGGTACGCCATGGGCACACCGGTCCAGCACGGGATCGCGCTCTACTCCGATGTTGCCGAAACCGCGCGCTCGTACGGGATCGCAGCCGAACGAGTAGACGGTATGGATGTATTGGCCGTGCGCGCGCTGACGCATCGTGTCGTGGAAAACGTGCGGTCGAAGCCGGCGCCATTTTTCGTCGAGGCGATGACATACCGCTTCATGGGGCACTCGATGGCCGATCCGGCTCACGGCCATTACCGAACGAAAGAAGAAGTGGAACGAGAGCGGTCACGAGACCCGCTGGTTGTCCTCCGGCAGACGATGTTGAATTCCAGGCTTGGGACGGAGGCCGATTTCAAACAACTTGAACAGGAAGTCGGGGAGGCAGTCGCCAAGGCCGTACGGTTTGCCGATGAGAGCCCTTTTCCGGAGCGACCCTCGCTGTATGAAGATGTCTACGTGGAGTAGTTGCACCGATGCTGATCACCTATCGTGAAGCGCTGAACCAGGCGATGCGTGACGAGATGCAGCGAGACGAGCGGGTCTTTTTGATCGGCGAGGAAGTTGGCTATTACCAGGGCGCATTTAAAGTCAGCAAGGGCTTCGTGGAAACCTTCGGTCCGCAGCGGGTGCTCGACACGCCGATCACGGAAGCGGGATTCACAGGGTTGGCCATTGGAGCAGCGATGGCAGGATTACGTCCGATCGTCGAGTTGATGACCTTCAATTTCGGGATCCTTGCCCTCGATCAAATCGTGAACAACGCGGCGAAGATTCGCTATATGTCAGGGGGACAGCTATCGATCCCGATCGTGATTCGAGGACCGGGCAGCGCCGCTCATCAACTTGCTGCCCAACACTCCCAAAGCTTAGAAGCGTGGTTCTGTCACGTGCCGGGTCTGAAAGTCATTGCTCCCGCTACCCCACATGATGCGAAAGGTCTGCTCAAGAGCGCAGTTCGGGACGACAACCCGGTCATCTTCATTGAGGCGCAGCTCCTCTATGGTACAAAGGGCGAGGTGGAGGACGGTGAGTACACGATTCCGATCGGCCAGGCAGAGATTACACGTCCCGGCGCCGACGTGACGATTGTCGCCTATTCGAAGATGCAACTCCTGGCCATGGAGGCGGCTGAAGTATTGGCCCAAGAGGGGATCCAAGCCGAGGTCATTGACCCCAGGACGCTCAAGCCGCTGGATTCAGAGACCATTTGCACCTCGGTCAGAAAGACCGGTCGGCTTGTCATCGTGGAAGAGGGGTGGCCGTTCGCCGGGCTGGGAGCGCAAATTGCCGAGACCGTCTATGCAAACACGTTTGATTATCTGGATGCGCCGATCGTCAGGGTGACGGGAGAAGAAGTTCCGATGCCGTACGCTCGACCACTTGAAGATGCGGCCATCCCTGATCGGGCTCGTGTCATCACAGCCGTGAAGCAGGTCCTTGGTACGTCCTGACCGAGGGGCCTGATTGCACGTTGGAGCCGACTCTGATGCCAGGGGACCTGGTCGAAAAACATCAATTAGGTGGGTTGGATAGTAGAGGACGGGGATTTAACCGGGTCGTGGAGCTTGAGCAAGAAGGGGAACGCTATCGGGCCTTGTTTAGGTACGAGGCCGGTACCCTCGCGACCGATGGCTGTGAATCAATAGCTCGTGCGCTCGCTGACCTGGTCAACGTCCTGCATGCTACTGGGTTTACGCAACTGCGGAGTCAGCTCAGTTTTCGAGGCGGGGCCTATCTGGGGAGCCGTGAACCCTGGATCGAGTATCCGGATCCCGAGCGCTCCTGTGAAGCCCGGACGAGCAGGTTCGCGAAGATCGTCGGTGGGCTGAGTCGTCTGTGGGGCCTTCTCCGGGCTCGGGGCATCTCTGGATAAGTGTCCCGAGAACAGCGGGGAAAGCCTTCCGAAGTGGCCACAATCCATGGTACGGTAACAGGAGAGCGACGTATCGGCAGAATGATCCCGTTCTCAGGCTGAATATCTGGAGAAGACACCATGGCCAGTCGAGTGGTCATGCCGAAACTGACAGATACCATGGAAGAAGGGGTCGTCCTGAAGTGGAAGAAGCAAGAAGGTGACCTGGTCGGCAGTGGAGAGGTGCTCGCCGAGATCGAAACCGACAAGGCTGTGATGGATCTCGAGTCGTTCGCCTCCGGCATCCTGCGTCGCGTCCTGGTCAACGAAGGGGACACCGTCAAAGCCGGCGCGCTCATCGCCGTGGTCGCTGGACCAGACGAAGATATCACCGAGGCACTGGCAGACACGATTGCCGTGTCCGGGGGCGTGTCCCCACCCGGAAAGGCCGCTGAGGGGGCAGGGTCCCGACAGGAGCAACAAGCTCACGCTACAGATACCCTTGCCGGCACGCAGAGGCCCTCGACGGTGAAGGCCTCACCGCGTGCCAGGACCGTCGCGGCCGAACGTGGGGTGGATCTTGCTACGGTGAAAGGCACGGGCCCCGGAGGGCGAATCGTGGAACTGGATGTCGCGACGGCGGGTAAGGCCGCAAAGGCGGCGAGCTTCCGTGGAACAGATCGTCCCCTCAGCCAGATGCGGAAAGCCATCGCGAGAACGACGACCCAAAGTAAAGCGCCGGTTCCTCATTTTTATCTCACCTCCGAAATCGAAATGGATGAGGCCGAACGGTTGCGTGGGCAGCTGAAACAGTCCCGACGCGCTCACCCGTCCCTCACCGACTTGATTATCAAAGCTGCAGCCTTAGCGCTACAACACCATCCGGAGGTCAATGTCTCCTATGCCGGAGACAGCCTCCGCTACCACAGCTCGATCGATATCGGGATTGCCGTGGGATTGGATGACGGCCTCATTTCGCCTGTCCTTCGCCATTGCGAAAGCAAAAGCCTGGAGGAGATCTCGGGTGAGGCGAAGATGCTGATTGAACGGGCGCGCAGCCAGCGGCTGCAACCACAGGAGTACACCGGCGCAACCTTCTCCGTGTCCAACTTAGGCATGTTTGACGTCGAACATTTTAGTGCCATCCTCGTGCCTCCTGAGGCGGCTGCGCTTGCCGTGGGGTCCGTGCGTGAGGTCCCGATCGCGGACGTTCAAGGCGTAAGGGTAGGCCTCCGGATGAAGGTGACCCTCTCCTGCGACCACCGCGCACTGGATGGCGTGCAGGGCGCGAAGTTCCTACGCGAGTTCAAACGCATTCTTGAACACCCGCTCGAATTGGTTCTGCCTGAGGAATGGTCATGACGTTTGTGCCGCTTGAAGAGGTTCGCGCTGCCGGAAAGGGTGTATCCACAAGGCAGACAGAACAGGTTCGGCGGCTTCCGCCCTGGTTCAAGGTTACGATCAGGCAAGGCCCTCGATACAAATCCATTCGCGAGACGATAGACACCCTCGGGTTGCACACGATCTGTGAAGAAGCCCGGTGTCCGAATGTCTGGGAGTGCTGGAACCAGGGCACCGCGACCTTTCTCATCCTGGGCGATATCTGCACTCGCCGGTGCCACTATTGTGCGGTGACCACGGGAAGACCGCATGATGTTGAGCCGGAAGAGCCGATTCGTGTCGCACGAGCGGTTCAGGCGCTTGCTCTCCGCCATGCGGTCATCACGTCCGTGAACCGGGATGAGCTCGACGATGGCGGGGCGTGGGTCTTTGCCGAGACGATCAGGGAGATCAGACGTTTGACTTCCAACTGTACCGTGGAAGTGTTGATTCCGGACTTTGAAGGCAACGAATCCGCCCTGGCCACGGTCGTGGCCGAGCGGCCTGATATTCTCAACCATAACATCGAGACCGTGCGGCGGCTGTTTCCCACGGTCAGACCCCAGGGCAAATATCAGCGCTCAATCGAGCTGCTCGCTCGTGCGAAGCGCTGGGGCGCCCGGACAAAGACGGGCCTCATCGTCGGGATGGGGGAATCAGTCGAAGAGATTCGGGAAGTCATGCACGACCTCCGTGCGGTCGGGTGCGAACTCCTGACCATTGGACAATACCTGCAACCCACAAAACGGCATCTCCCCGTCGTCCGCTTCTATCATCCGACTGAATTCGCTGCCCTCAAGTCGGAAGGATTGGCTCTCGGGTTTCGTCACGTTGAATCCGGCCCCCTCGTGCGAAGCTCGTATCACGCCGAGCAGCAGACCGATCTCGCCGCCAGCTAGGTTGACGGCGCAGGGTGGCTCCGTTAGTATACTGGCACGAGCAGTCCCGCCCGATCTTTCACATGCCGTTTTCCAAGCGCTTCCAAACCCTTAAACATGCCCTCTCGCTCGCCTTTGCTGTGGAGACAGCTCGCGATCCACTCACGGTCGAGGATGTCGCTCTGCTCGATAAGGTGGCGCGCGTCGTGGTGGCCAGAGGGATGGCCAGCCCGGCTATGCTGTTTTTGGAGTCTGCAGCCCCGATGAATTTCCTCGGAAGCCAGGCGTTGCACTTTCTGACGCCCATCCTGAACCTTGCTTGCGAGACCCGAGAGATCGAGCAGGTCGCCCATCTCCTTGAACGGCGTGACGCCATTCCCAGACTGATTGCTCTCATCGAGGCCAAGTGCTCTGCGGGAGGGGCTTCTCCTCGATGAAGGCCTCCTCCTCGGAGCTTGACCAGCCGGTCGCCACCCATCCCCTCTCTGTTATCATTGCGACGGATTGCGGAAGCACAACCACGAAGGCCATCCTTATTGAAAAAAAAGGAGAGGTGTATCGGCAAACCTTCCGGGGCGAGGCCCCCACAACCGTGGAGGCTCCGTTTGAAGATGTCACGCGAGGAGTCCTCAACGCGATCGCGGAAGTGGAGGAACTGTCCGGGCGTAAAATCTTGGACGGTGAACGCATCATCACACCGAATCAGGAACAGGCAGGCAACCCAAATGTTGGAGTGGACCTTTACATTTCGACCAGTAGCGCGGGCGGCGGCCTGCAGATGATGGTCGCCGGCGCGGTCCAGAGCATGACTGGCGAGAGTGCCCAGCGGTGCGCGCTGGGAGCAGGGGCGATCGTCATGGACGTGCTGGCGTCCAATGACGGCCGACTCCCGCACGAGAAGATTGAGCGGATCCGCTCGCTTCGACCCGATATGATCCTGTTGTCGGGTGGTACAGATGGAGGCACCGTCAGTCACGTGATGGAGATGGCGGAGTATATTGCAGCGGCGGAACCGCGTCCCCGTCTCGGCATGAGCTATTCCCTTCCGCTGATCTATGCCGGTAACAAAAACGCCCGTGAACTAGTTCAGGAGATTCTGGGTAAAAAAACCTCTCTGGTCATCACCGAGAATATCCGTCCAATGCTGGAGCGTGAGAACTTAGGGCCGGCCCGTGACAAGATCCACGACCTCTTCCTGGAGCATGTCATGGCGCAAGCCCCCGGTTACAAAAAGCTCATCGCCTGGACGGGCGCCCCCATCATGCCGACTCCGGCGGCTGTCGGGCTCATCATGGAGACCCTGGCCAGGCGGGAGCACTTGAACCTGCTCGGGGTGGACATCGGCGGCGCGACCACGGACGTGTTTTCAGTGTTCCGGAACGTGTTCAACCGGACAGTGAGCGCGAACTTAGGGATGTCCTACAGTATTTCGAATGTGCTCGCGGAGGCCGGGCTGCCCAACATCATGCGCTGGGTCCCGTGTACGATTGAAGAGCAAACCCTGCGCAATCGGATCAAGAATAAAATGATACGACCCACGACGATTCCACAGACACTCGATGAACTCCAAATTGAGCAGGCCATCGCTCGTGAGGCCTTACGGCTCGCACTGGCGCATCACAAATCGCTGGCTACAGGCCTCAAAGGCGTGCAACAAGAGCGCACGATCTCTGACGCTTTCGAGCAGCGAGCCTCTGGCGCGACCCTCATTGACATGTTGAGCCTGGACTTGATCGTCGGAAGCGGGGGGATCCTGTCGCACGCCCCCAGGCGGATCCAGGCGATGCTCATGATGGTTGACGCGTATGAGCCACTGGGATTCACCCTGCTCTCCGTGGACAGCATCTTTATGATGCCGCACCTGGGTGTGCTGTCCACTGTGAATGAGCAGGCAGCGACTGACGTGTTTGTACGGGACTGCCTGGTCTATCTGGGCACGTGCGTCGCTCCAATCGGACAAGGCAAGGAGGGCGAACGATGCACAGACTACACGATGACGTTTGGGAATGACCGCAAGTCGGAACGCGGGACACTGGCCTTCGGGGAATTGAAATTACTCTCCCTGGGGCCCGACGAACGTGCGCAGGTGACTCTTCAACCCGCCAAACATGTGGATGCTGGGGAAGGACGGGGAAAGTCGGTCACCCGAGAGGTTCGCGGCGGCGTCGTGGGCCTGTTGTTGGATGGCCGAGGCCGGCCCCTTCAGCTGCCGACCGATACGCCTACCCGGCTGGCTGCCCTGGACCGTTGGTATCGAGCGGTCAACCTATACCCGTGACGGGGTACGCGTGACATCAGGACTGAGGAACGAGGACTGAGGACTCAGAGGGTATGTCGGAATCGTCAGGCACAAGGGTTATAGGACTCAGTCCTCAGCACTCAGTCCTCAGTCCTTAGTGCTTCGATTCGCAATTACGGTTACGTATTTAAATCCGTCAATTCAACGCCGGATGCTCCCTCAGCACTAAGTCCTGAGGGAATAAGTTCGTCATCGAACTTATGAATCGATGGACTTAGGACGCCTCACCGGTCGCGCGCCACGAGATGTAAGAGATGGGACATGCGTATACACCTGGCTTGATGGTGACCGAGCGGACGGTCGTGCGAAGACGCCGACTGCTCCCTATCCCCGGTACGGTGACGGTCCAAGCCGGCAGCCAGGTGACCGCGGAAACAGTCGTCGCGAAGACAGATTTGCCAGGGAATGTTCAGGCGATCAACCTGGCGAATGTTTTGGGGATACTTCCGGACGAGATCCGTGACTATCTACTCGTAAAGGAGGGTGAAGCTGTCAAGAAAGGCGGCGTGATCGCTGAAAACAAGCCATTCATTAAGTGGTTGAAAACGGAGGTGCGTTCACCAATTCAGGGAACACTCGAATTGGTCTCTACCGTGACTGGGCAAGTGATGCTTCGAGAACCACCGCGGTTACTGCAACTGCTCGCGTACATCGATGGGACTGTGGTTGAGGTCCAGCCCCAACATGGCGTGACGGTCGAGACTCCCTGCAGTTTGATACAAGGCATCTTCGGGGTGGGGGGAGAAACCTCGGGCGAGGTCGTCATGGGGGTGAAGTCACCGGATGATACGCTGACGCCGTCTCAGTTGTCGCCTGCGATGAAGGGCAAGGTCGTCGTCGGGGGCGCCTTCCTCACAGCCGAAACGATGACCCGAGCCCGCGAGATAGGGGTCGCAGGGTTGGTCGTGGGCGGCATCGATGACAAAGACCTGCGTGCCTTACTCGGTTATGATTTGGGTGTCGCGATTACCGGAACTGAGCGAGTTGGATTTACGCTGGTGCTGACAGAAGGGTTCGGCAGGATCCCGATGGCAGGCAAGACCTTCACGCTTCTCTCCCGGCGTGCAGGTCAGAAGGCATCGCTCTCTGGCGCGACACAAATCCGTGCCGGAGTCATCCGCCCCGAATTGATCATTCCGACATCAGATGACAGCGCAGCCATCGCGACTCCTAGGGGGTCGGGGGTCTCCGAGGAACGGACCGGGCTCATGATCGGAGATGAAGTCCGCGTCATTCGTGATCCGCTGTTCGGCCGGATCGGTCAGGTTGTCGCCCTTCCATCCGACTTGAGCCGCGTTGGGACGGAGAGTCTTGTCCGAGTCCTGGAGGTAGAATTCCCCGATAAGACTCGGGCGGTGATCCCCCGGGCAAACGTGGAGATTATTGAAGGATGACCGCGGTTATTCCCGGCAGAACGCTGAGTGGCGTGTGTCTGCCATGGGTCATGCTGTTGCTGTGGTCCCTCCCCCTCTCAGCGCAGGCACAGGACTTGTTGCCTGCCCCTGAGCAGGTTCAGGTCTTCGACACCCCCAACGATGCCGGGCAAAGCCTCACGCTGCTTTGGGCTGACTCCCTGCGAGATGGGCCTGGGGTGCGCTATCAAATTCTGATCGCTCCGGTGGCTGATGCACGGGCGACTGCTCCGGCAGTGGACCCAGCCGCCATGGAAATAGTGGCCGAAATTCCGTCTGATTCTCACTATGTCCGTGATCGCTCTTGGCCCTGGTGGACGCACCCGGCTCCCCCCGCGTTTCACCGGTACGTGATCAATTCGCGGAGTGGCCTCGAACTGATGAATGATACCCCCTATGTTGTAACCGTGGCTGCGGTCACAGGTGAGATCCGTACTTTTGGGCCAGCCATCCAGGCCGTCCCTGAGCCGAACTGGGTGAACTGGAACCAGATGAACAACCTGCTGCTTTTGCTCGCATTTGGAGCCGGAGTGTTCGGCTCAATCCGAACAGCCAAGCGTCGTGAGATCTTTCTCCGTCGAATCCCGGGTCTTGACGCGGTGGATGAGGCCATCGGGCGGGCTACGGAGTTAGGCAAGCCGATCCTCTATTTAACTGGTGCGGGAGATATGGGCGAGCCATCGACAATTGCGGCCGCGGTCATTCTCGGTCGCGTGAGCAAGCGCGTCGCCATGTATGAGACCGAACTCATAGTCCCACACCGTGACCCCATTGTCATGGTCGTCTGTCAGGAGATCACAAAACAGTCGTACTTAGAAGCCGGCAAGGCTGACATCTTCAAGGAAGACTCGAACTTTTTTATCACGACCGATCAGTTCAGCTACACCGCCGCGGTGGACGGAATTATGCTGCGTCGAAAACCAGCGGCCAACTTTTTCATGGGATCCTACTTTGCCGAGTCACTCCTCTTGACTGAAACCGGAGCCAGCACCGGGGCAATCCAGATCGCCGGGACCGACTCCGACCACCAGCTACCCTTTTTCGTGACCACGTGCGATTACACACTGATCGGCGAAGAGCTCTATGCTGCGAGCGCCTACCTGTCGCGAGAGCCGGTCCAGGTCGGCACCTTGCGCGGCCAGGACCTTGGCAAGGCAGTCATCCTTGGCGTGTTGGCCTTGGGGACAGGCCTGGCAACGATCGGCCTGATACTCGACGCCCAATGGCCGGCCTTGCTGCTAGACCTCTTTCGAGACTACAAATGACGTTCCTCCGCAGGCAGCTTCCCTTGGTCATCACGTTCGTAGCGGGTGTCATATTTACGCTCCAATACTATGTGCCCCATCCCAAATCCGAGATACTCCTCACCGAGGGCTCCCTGTGGATTCAGATCATCGGGTTGTTTGCGCTGGTTTTGGGCGTGACCAGCCTGTTTCACATTCACGCGGTCAAGATCAAGCGTCAGGAACCAGGATGGGGATACAGCTTGATCCTTTATTTTGGGATCGTCGTGACCTTAGCCGTGGGCCTGTTCGTGCAGTGGGTTGGGGGTCAGCACCCCGGGGGGAAGGAAACGATCGACGGCGCCATGACTGCTTTCGGGTGGATTTATACCTACACAATGGTTCCCCTCCAGGGAACGATGTTCGCCATTCTGGCCTTCTTCATCGCCTCCGCGGCGTATCGTTCTTTCCGGGCACGCAGCAAGGAAGCCGCCTTGCTCCTAACCGCGGCCGTCATCGTCATGATGGGGAGGGTGCCTCTTGGCGAGTATCTGCTGCCCGTTACCGGTGATATCACGCTGTGGATTTTGAACGTACTGAACGCCTCGGTCCGACGCGCCATCCTGATCGGCATCAGCCTGGGCGCGGTGGCTCTTTCCATCAAGATCATTTTTGGCCTGGAGCGAGCGTATCTCGGGGGAGGCAAAGAATAAGGTCAAAGGTAAAAGGTAAAAGGGCAAAAGTTAAATATGACGACTTCCACACTTCTTCCTTTTTACGTTTTCCTTTTTACTTGGGAGCGAACACGGTGAGCTTTCCAGAGAAGATGTTGCGAATTGACCGCCGGATCATCTTTTTCGTGATCGGCCTGTGCACGCTGTTGCCCCTTTTGTACCCCGTGGACCTTCCTATTATCGTAACACCGGAAGTCCGCATGGTGTACGATTACATCGAATCCTTACCCGATGGGTCGGTATTTCTTCTGTCCATGGATTTCGACCCGGCCTCCAAACCCGAACTTGAACCCCAGGCTATCGCCTTACTGCGCCACGCGTTCAGCAGAAATCTCAGAGTCATCGCGATGACGTTGTGGCTCCCTGGCACTGGCTTGGCCGAACAGACTGTCAACAGGGTCGCTCAGGAATTAGGCAAGGTCAACGGAGAGGATTACGTGTTTCTGGGTTATAGCCCCGGGGTCGGCGCGCTGATCATAGGGATGGGCCAAGATCTCTACAAGGCGTTTCCGAGCGATTATTACGGCAATCCAACGAAAACGCTGGCGGTTCTGAAAGACGTGCCGAACCTTCGGCACGTGGACTATGTGGTAAGTCTGGCGGCAGGAACTCCAGGGGTCGAAACGTGGTACTTGTTCGGAAAGGACAAATACCAATTTGAGCTCGGGGGAGGATGCACCGGAGTGATCGCTCCGGGACTCTACCCCCTGCTGCGGAGCGGCCAGATCAACGGGCTTATCGGCGGAATGCGTGGGGCAGCCGAATACGAGTTACTCATCGACCAGAGTGGCTCTGCAGTTGCGGGAATGGATGCTCAGTCAGCGACGCACTTTGCGATCATCGTTCTGGTCATCTTGTGTAACACCTTTTATTTTATGACGCGGCGCGCCGCTGCGCGAGGTGGGTGAAGTGGAAGCGTATGGTCGCTTTGGTCTGTTGCGTCCATTCGCTTCGTCTCTCAACAAACCGGACTCAACAGAAGTAACGGACCACACAGACAACACTGACCTCACTGACGAAACGACAACTCGCGAGCACCTCGATGCCTTTTGACGTAGTCCTCGGTGCATGGGTTGCCGTAGGGCTGACCCTCTTCATCTTCACCTTCCTCTACGAGGATAACCCCCTCTTCAAGTTGGCGGAGCACCTCTATGTCGGCATCTCGGTCGGATACACGATCGTCAAAGGGTATGAGCTGGTCTTTCGCCTCATTTATGATCCGATCGTAGACGAAGGGGAATGGTCACGGCTGATTCCGGTGGGCATCGGTATCTTAATGCTGACTCGGTATGTTCCCAAGATTGCCTGGCTTTCGCGCATTGCTTTTGCGTTCGTTGTCGGAGTCGGCTCCGGGCTGGCCATTCCTCGGCTGATCTCGTCCTATATCCTCAAGCAGGTCGAGGATACGGTGCGTCCCTTGGTCTCCGTCCTGGAGGGAGGCCTCATTAGGCCGACCTTCGACATCCTGAATCCGGAGAGCAGTCTCAACTCTTTGGTGATCCTGATCGGGGTCATGTCGGTGCTCTTCTATTTTTTCTTTTCGATCGAGCATCGCGGCCCCGTCAAAGTCGCTGCACGGACCGGCATCTTCTTTCTTATGCTGTCCTTCGGCGCTGCCTTCGGATACACGGTGATGGCCCGCATGTCCCTGCTGATCGGCCGCTTCAGGGATCTCATTGAATTCGCTCGGCCGGAGTACGGCCGCGCCACGTTGTGGCTCCTCGCCGTGACCATTGTGATCTTGGTCACTGCCGCATTCCGCAGACCCAGCGCACCTCCCGAGCAAGAGTAACCCGCCCCAAGGCCCGCAGTCAGCCGGTTGCGCCCTGAGTCTAGAGGCAGGTAGAATGCTGTGCTTGTTATGAACGGGAGCAAACAATAGATAACAGGTATCCGAGGTTGGTCCATGTCGAGGCCCGTCGACGGGGCTCAGGGCTGCCTGGATAAGCACCATATGATGGCGGAGCTACGACATGGTTCGATCAAAGAGGGTCTTACCTATCATGTGCTCGGAGTCATCACTACAGCCGGAATGACATGACCGAAAGAGCCAAAGATCCCAACCAGTACCCTCTGCTGCGGAATCTTCAGTTCTCTCCCCTTAGGCAGCAGGATGAGCAGTACATCATGCTATGGGATGCATCCGGAATTTCGGCCGACAAGTTGATCATTCCATTAAGCTACTTCTTCATCATCCAGCATTTCGATGGGGAACATTCGCTAGAACAGGTCGCCACGCTGTATCTGAAAAGGTTCGGTGAGTTCCTGAGTCCAGACCGTCTCTCGAAGCTGGTGGCCGATCTCAACGAGAAGCTCTTTCTGGAAGGAGAGCGCTTTGCAGCCGCCAAGGCCGCCGCGAGAGCGGCGTACCGAGACGCCCCCGTCCGTAAGGCCGCCTATGCCGGGAAAAGTTACCCTGACGACTCAACCCAACTGTTGGCGCAACTTGAGTCGTTTTACAGCTCCAAAGAGGGCCCGGAGATCAGGCCATCAGCCAATCGTGGAAAGCGGATGCGAGGCCTCGTGGCCCCGCACTATGAAATGCGGGATGCCGGTCCCCTGTATGCCTGGGCGTACAAGGAGCTGAAGGAAGCCGTTGCACCGAACCTGGTTGTCGTGCTCGGAACCTGTCATGCTGGACTGGAAAACCTCTACGCGCTCACCGATAAAGATTTTGAGACACCCCTCGGGCTTGTACGGGTGGACCGGGACATCTTGGATTGGTTCAGGAAGCACGGCTCTAGCACCTACTTCGACGAGGAACTGAGCCATCAAAACGAGCACACGATCGAGTTTCAGCTTCCGTTCCTCCAACACACGCTGGGACCGGACACCCCCTTTACGATTGTGCCCATCTTGTGCGCGTTTCCCCCTGCCTACGTGGCAGACCCCGCATCCCAGCCCGTGAAGGACAAGATCGAGACTTTCATCCAGACCATGAAAGAGGGGATTGCAGCATCCGGCAAAGAGCCCTGCATCGTGGCGAGCGCCGAGCTGGCTCACATTGGCATGCGTTATGGCGACTCCAACCCGCCCAGCGACTTTACTTTCCATCGGTGTATGCAGGCAGACCTGGCCATGCTCAAGCATGTGGAGGAGCTGGATCCCGAGGCCTTTGCACGGTTCATCCTCAAGGAAAACGATGAGCGAAGAATTTTCGGGTTCGCCCCGATCTATACCATGTTGCGGCTGATTCAGGCTGCCAAGGGAGAGGTTCTACGGTATGACCGAGCGATCACGGACCAGTTCAATTCGACCGTGACCTACGCAAGCATGGCCTTCTTCTAGCCGACTCATTCCTTCACGGTAACTTGCATCGTGATGAGCTCAAGGGGATTGTCGCGCTCATCTCTGGGGGCGTTCACGATCTTGTCCAACACATCCAGCCCCCGCACGATTTCTCCAAACACGGTGTACATCCGGTCGAGTCCGCTGGAGTCAGCCACGCAAATAAAAAATTGTGACCCGTTGTCGTTAAAATCGCGGCTACTGTCGGTCTCACGCGGCATCTTGGCCATGGAGAGCGCGCCGCGCTTGTGCGGGCGATCGTTGGGTTCCGGGAGCAGCAAGTACCCTGGTTCGCCGGTTCCGTGCAGGCTCCGATCGGATTTTTTGCTGAGCGGGTCGCCTCCCTGAATCATGAACCCAGGGACCACGCGGTGAAACGTGGTCCCATCGTAAAACCCCATCTTGGCCAGCAAGACGAAATTGTCCACATGTCTGGGCGCATCATCCGGGTAAAACTTGAGATGGATCTCGCCGAATTTCGTGGAAATGATCGCACGTGGGTTTTTCTTTTGGAATTTCATGGCCAATCGCCACCCAAGAATCTACCAGCCTCGCTGCTGTCAATCAAGGTCGCCCTGAGCCTTGCCCAATGCCGTGCCCAGCCGGGACCCTCGCTCACCGGGATGGCGGGCCCTCGCCTGGCCTGATCTTCAACCACATGAGCCCGCCTAGCAGCGCAATCACCGCTGCGAATCCCAGCGTGGCCGGCCATCCCAGCTGTTCGGCCAGCCAAGGGGTCAAGGTAGGGGACAGGGTCCCACCGAGGTTGGCCCCTGTATTCATGATTCCCGGCAAGGTGCCGGCATAGGGTTTCGACAAATTGCAGATTCGTCAACCCAAAGGCCGGCATCATCTGGTGGGCGGTGACGGAAATATTCACTCGATCAATGTACGTGATGATGCTGATCGAAAGGAGCAGCGCGAGGATCACCCACCGAGTACGGGAAGGACGAGGCTTAGTCACAATCCGTATCTCCGTTGACCTGGCTGCCTTCTCAATTGTGATGCTCGCGCCCTCCGCGCGCGGAGGATATAGGGTCGGCGTCCGCCGGTCGCAAGGGAGGCTGTATTATAACTGCCTGAGGTGACCGAGACGAGCTGCTGAAGCCCTCGCCGGCGGCTCACTGGATTTCCCCCAGCGAATTCTGTAGGATACGAGTGTGCCGAGCCTGCCTGTGCCGGAGGAGGAGTGACTGGTCGCTCCAGGGCGCTGTTTCGTAGCCTGCTGGCCATCTTACTGATCGTTGCAGTCCTGCTCTCCTTCCAGCTCCTTTATGATCCCGCCCATCTGAAGGGCTTGCTCCTCGAGCAAATGGAACAGAGTCTCGGCCGCAAAGTCGAGATTGGCCATGCAAGTCTGGAATTATTCCCACGCCCGCGGATCAAGTTTTCAGATATCGTGATCCGAGACCGTGATCCTTCAGGCGTGTTCGTAAAGGCCAAGCGTTTTGATCTGATTCTTCGAGTGTTGCCACTCTTCAAGTTGAAGGTGGTGGGCAAACGTTTACTGATTGATCAGCCGCAGGTAGACCTCCGCCGTGATTCCTCTGGCGACTGGAATTTCGTGGTTCCACAGGCGGCGGGCGTGATCGGGGATGGGGCAGGCGATCACCCGTTCAGTGATCTGTGGCTCGTGCAGGAAACCAGGGTGAGCAATGGGAGCGTGACGGTCGTAGATGAATTCCGCCCTGACGGAGTCCGTACCATCCACATCACGAGGCTCGACCTCACCCTCTCCATGAGGCCGGAGGGGTTACCCGCTGAACTCGGCATATCAGCCACAGTGTCATCCGGCGGCGGAAGCGCCGCGCTGTCCATCGTGGGGCAACTGGCTCGATCTGGAGCCACGGCTACAACGGCGCCCGACACTCCAGCCCTAATCCTCCCGACCATTCAGTTTGATGGTTCAACAGAAGTGATAGACCTCGATCTTCGCCAGTTGATGGATTTCTTTGGCCCACGACCGGTGCCGGAGGAGATCCACGGGTTGGCGAGCCTTCGGAGCCGCATCCGCATTGCCCCGGGAGTGTCCGGCTATGATTTGCTCCTGACCGAGTTGAGCGCGGAGATTGACGATTTAAAAATCGACGGCCAAGGGAGTCTGTCAGGATTGATGACGGCTCAACCAACTTTCTCCCTGACCATTTCATCAGCTCCTGTCAGTCTTCACACGCTGCTGGAGTACTATCCGGCCCAGTGGCTACCCCTTCAGGTGCATGAGATGCTCGTGGAGCGCGACATCACCGGCGTCGTGGAGGCGGTCACCGCCACCATGACGGGTTCGACCATGCCTGAACCTCAAGTCTCTCTGACGGGCGAATTCCGCGTCCGGGAGGGGCACATGGTGCTCGGACGGGATCGAACAGCGGTCCAGGACCTGTCTGCCACCATCCTGCTCGAGCCGGATCGTATCAGGGTCGTAAAGATCACGGGCATGCACGGGGCTCTGCGGGTCAGCGACGGGACGGTTTCCGTATCCTTCCCGGAGTCTGAAGCGTGGCTCCAAGTTGAGTTGTCGGGCGACATCGCGGCGACTGATTTGGTGCAGATTCTGGCGAAGAATGTCCGGTCAGCACCCCTTGCGAAGACCTTCACACAACTGCGCAACGTCACGGGCGATGTGGCGGTAACCTTCCAGCAGGAGGGCGCTTGGAGGGATCCGGACGGTCTCAAATTTGTCGGAGGCAATTTCATCACCCAGGAGGTCGGCTTTCGCAGCCCGGCGTTACCCAAATCGGTGATGGGGTTGAATGGCCGAGTACAGTATTCAAAGGAGGGCTTCGCCTTCGAGGATGTGATTGGGCGCATGGGGCAGAGCGAATTTCGTCTGCATGGGACCGTCACCACCGCTCAGGGGGGCGTCTTCAAGGGATTTACGGTGCGCGCAACGGCTGATGCGTCCGAGCTGGTCAGTATGCTGCCCATTCGAGCCCAGCCTCACTCACAGGCGCGGGGTAGGATCGGCGCCGCTATCTCACTCTCGGGGCCCGTCAGCACTCCGAAGCTCAAGGGCGTGTTTGAGCTACAGGATATCGCGATCGATATTCCGGGCCTCCTGCAGAAGCCGATCGGTCTTCCCGCCTCTCTCTCGTTCGACGGCGCCTTGTCTGGCAACAATGTCCTTTCTGTGCATCGCGCGGAATTTACCCTCGCGGGCCTTCGTCTGACCGGGAAGGGTAAGGTGCGGTTGGGAAAACGATTTGTTATCGATGTAGCAGTCCTGTTAACGCCGATCTCCTTATCCAGATTGCCGAGAGGTGTCGCGATCAGCGGCGTGAAAGCCGGCACCCTCGAGTTGTCTCTTGAGGCCAAGGGGATCGGAACGAACTGGAAAGCGTGGGAGCTATCTGGCTGGGTCGCCTTGACAGATGGATTGATCCCAGCCAAGGGGCTCGACAGTCCGTTGGAGAACGTCTACCTGCGTGCCAAATTAGTTCGCCATCGCGCTGAGCTCAAGCGATTGGAATTTCGCATCAAGGAAAGCCGCGTGCGTGTGTCCGGAACGATTCGCGACTGGAACACGACACCGAACGCGACGTTGGAGATCCAGTCGCCCCAACTCGATCTTGATTTGCTCATCCCTAAGGGCAAGCGGTCGCCCGTGCGCGACATGCTGGAGCGCCTGGCGGCGACCAGCCGGGTGGTCGTGGACGTGCGCGTGAAGCGAGGCGTCTACGAGCAGATGACGCTGCGTGATCTGACGTGGCGAGCCACGATCGCAGATGAAACGTTGCACCTGGACCAGATCCATGCTCGAACCGACGAGGGGACAGTGGCTGGGAGCTTGAGGGTCAAGCTGCCCAAGCAAAAGCCCGCTGAAGGCGCCTTGGCGCTCCAGGTCAATGGTATGCCCTTCCAAGAATTCACACACCTTCTGGGAACGAAGCAACACCCGGTGCGCGGACAGCTCGTCCTGAATGGCTCGATTCGTGGACACGGCCGGAACCCCGATGGTGTCACGAAGACATTGAGCGGAACGCTGAGCCTACGAATCGACAAGGGGCGGATTCTCAAGATGTCTGTAATCTCGAAGATCCTCGGCCTGCTCAATCTACCGGCGTTGCTCCAAGGAAAGGTGGACCTGGTGAATGAGGGAATGCCCTTTGACAAGATTACGGGAACGATCTCCATTAAAAATGGCGTGCTGACCTCGGAGAATCTCTTAGTGGACAGTCCGATCATGAAGATCAGCACGGCCGGCAGTTATGACCCGGCATCGGACCAACTGGACGCCATTATGGCTGTGAGTCCATTCGGATCCTATTCAAAGCTGCTTCAGAGCATCCCTCTCTTCGGCAAACTGTTTGCCGGCGAGCGCAAGAGCATTGTGACAGCCGTCTTTGAAGTGAAAGGCCCCCTGGAGGATCCTGAAGTGACCTATCTGCCGATCGATTCCTTGGCAAGCGGAATCGGCGGGCTGGCGGAGTTTGCGATTGACGTGCTGAAGAACACGCTGACCCTTCCCGTGAAGCTGATGCAACCGGATGAGGAGAGCGCTCGTGAACCACCCCTCGAGTCGGACGAGGTTCCGGCCTCCGTGCCTTGATCCCCCTCGGACCCCGTGCTAGCATGGCATCATAGGCGAGGGCATGCCCAAAGACACTGAGAAGAGAAGCCGTTACGCTAACTCACTGTGGGAGATTACGGTGATAGATGATCGCGCGACCCTCATGATCGCCGCGAGTGAATCGGATTCGAATCTCTACTATGCGACCCGGTTCGTGGCTCCGGATCCCTTTATCCTCTTGGAGGTCAAGGGCGAACGCATCATGGTGATGAGCGATCTTGAGCTGGATCGCGCCCGCAGTCAGGCCACGGTGGACCGAGTACTGCCTTACTCGGAGATAGAACGGCGTGTGCGCGCGCAAGGGGTCCCTGAACCCGGCATGGCAGACATTGTTCATGCAGTGTTACAAGAGCAGGCAGTCAAGCGGATCCTGGTGCCTGGAAATTTCCCCTTCGCCTTTGCCCAGCGCTTCCAGCAATTGGGGTACCAGCTCGAAACCAAGAAAGAACCCTTTTACGAACGCCGTGCCGTCAAGACTGACCAGGAAGTGGGCTTCATTGAAGCGACCCAGCGATCGACAGAGGCAGCGGTGGCCGCCGCCCATGCCGCCTTGCGTCAGGCGTCCATGCGTGAAGGCCTGTTGTGGTTGGAAGGCGAGCCGCTGACGTCGGAACGTATCAAAAAGCTCATTAACGTGAAGCTCATGGAGTGGGACTGTGTGGGTCAGCACACGATCGTGGCCGGCGGCGAACAAGCCTGCGACCCTCATCATGAAGGCTCCGGTCCCTTGCCGGCAGACCACAGCATCATTTTCGACGTGTTCCCACGTTCCGCCTACACTCGGTACTATGCCGATATGGCTCGAACGGTGGTGCGAGGGCAGGCATCTCCCGAACTGAGGCGATTATACCAAATCGTGAAGGACGTTCAGGAAGAGGCGATTTCAAAAATCCGTGACGGCGCCGATGGAGCTAAAATCCATCAGGAGATCTGTGACCGCTTTGAGTCAGCCGGCTATCGGACAGGCCTCGTCAACGGCCGCATGCAGGGGTTTTTCCATGGAACAGGCCATGGCGTGGGGCTCGACATTCACGAGCATCCACGCATCAGCCGGAACGGGACATATCTACAGGAAGGAGAAGTCGTGACCGTCGAGCCGGGCCTCTACTATCCCGGGCTCGGCGCCGTTCGTATTGAGGACATGGTGCTGGTCACGCGCGACGGCTGCCGAAATTTAACGAACTTTCCCAAGGTACTTGAACTGGGCTAGAGAGAAGCTGACAAGTGAACAAGCTGCAAGCTAGCAAAGAACCCTCTCGGATCTCAGGGTTGCCCCTTATTAACTTGTGAGCTTGTGAGCCTGCTCTCCTGTCAGCTAGGCTGAAAATATGCGGCTCACCTTTACCATCCAACGCTATAATCCCGAAACGGACGCCCACCAGCATGAAGAGCAGTTTCGTCTCGACGTCGGCCGCGGCATGACCGTCCTCGAGAGCTTGATCCGGATCAAGAACGAGCAGGACGGGACGCTCTCGTTACGGTACTCTTGTCGCTCGGCAATCTGCGGGTCCTGCGCAATGGAGATCAACGGGGCGGAAAAGTTGGCCTGCCGGACGACCGTTCGGAGGGAATTGGAACGCCATGGCCAGATCGCGGTGGCTCCCCTCAAGAACCTGCCCGTGATCAAGGACCTGGTTGTGGACATGTCTTCGTTCTGGGGTAAAGTCCTCGACGTGACCCCATGGCTATCGTCCACGTCACCAGCTAGCGCCGCGCATCCAGGCGACCCAATGAGGCTCCTGCCGGGTAGCTACCAATTTCACAACGTGGACGCTTGTATCATGTGCGGGGCGTGTGTGGCTGCCTGTACGTCGCATGAGGTGTCCAAAGGGTTTCTGGGCCCGGCTGCGCTCGCGAAGGCGGAGCGATTCATGGCAGATCCGCGAGAGCCGGAGACGGCCAAGCGGCGACGGCTGGTTGAGCTGGATCAGGAAAACGGGATCTGGGACTGCGTCCGCTGTAATTTCTGTGTCCAAGTGTGCCCGAAGGACGTGAAGCCGATGGAGGCGATCATTCGTCTGCGCCGGCGAGCCATCGAGTCAGGGCTGGTTTCCAGCGGGGGTGCCCGCCATATCACCGGCTTCTCCGAAATTGTCCAGCAGGAAGGACGCCTCAATGAAGCCCGCATGCCCCTCAAGATCGTTGGGTTCAGCCTGAAGCGCCTCCTTCGTCTGCTTCCGCTAGGGCTCAAAATGCTGTTGAAGGGGAAAGTTCCGAACCCGCTGGCTCCACCCATTCCAGGCATTGCACAAGTCCGATCCATTTTTGGAGTGGCTCGACGGCGAGCCGCAGGATCGTGACCTTCACGTTCAGGTTCCTCGAAGAGGTGGCCTTAGCCGATTTGGCCTTTGAGGCGTGTGGGGATTCGCCCTCAGAATTGTTCCAAGCCGCGGCCCAGGCCGTGATCGAAACGATAGTCAATCCGATGACAGTCCAGCCATGCCGCGAGAAATCGATCGAGCGTCGAGCCCCGACCATCGCCGATCTCCTGTTTGACTGGCTCTCTGACATTGTGTACCTCAAGGATGCGGAAAGCATCGTGTTTCGCGAGGCGACCGCCGTTGTGACCCAAGACCAGAATCAGGGCGAATGGCAGCTCCATGGCACGCTGACCGGCGCGCCGATTGATCCCAACAGCCAAGAACTCCACGCTGATGTCAAAGCGGTGACCAAGCATCTCTATGAAGTGAGACAGGAAGGGCCACGATGGGTCGCACGGGTCGTTCTTGATATTTGAAATGAAACCAGGCCAGGGGCCTTTCCCTGTTGCCTCCGGTTAGTCCCCCTTGCCTCTCGCCCCACGCCTCCAGCCCGCGAAGGTGAAAGTATGACCAAGGTGAACACAGGCATGGCTGTAAACCGGATTACCAATGAGGTGTGGGAAATTCCGGTGACCGAGAAGTCCGGGATGCTGGTGCCGGCCAGAATCTACGCCACTGAGTCCGTCCTGAGCAGCATGGACGGCGGTGTCTTTGAGCAGGTGACGAACGTGGCATGCCTCCCTGGCATTCAACGCTATGCGCTGTGCATGCCGGACGGGCACTGGGGATACGGGTTTCCGATCGGTGGGGTAGCTGCCTTTGATCCCAGCCACGGAGTCATCTCACCTGGTGGAATCGGATTTGACATCAACTGCGGGATGCGGTTGATCCGTACAGACTTGACGCTGAGTGATGTCCAACCGCGGCTCGAGCAACTGATGACCGAACTATTCCGCAAGGTTCCAGCCGGTGTGGGCTCCAAGGGATTCGTGCGGCTGAATCGCCAGGACTTCCAGAACGTCATGCGAAAGGGTGTGCGCTGGTGCGTGGAAAACGGCCACGGGTGGAATGAAGATCTTGCGCGCATCGAGGAGCATGGATGCATTCCCGGAGCCGACCCATCGAAGGTAAGCGACCATGCCATCGAACGTGGCATCCATCAACTCGGCACCCTTGGATCGGGGAATCACTATCTCGAAGTGCAAGTTGCTTCCGATGATCGCATTTTCGATCGCGAGACGGCAGCGGCGCTTGGAATTACTGGACACGATCAGATCGTCGTCATGGTCCACTGCGGATCCCGCGGGTTCGGCCACCAGGTGGCGAGCGACTACTTGAGGGTCTTCGAGAAAGCCATGCGGCGCTATGGCATCTCGGTCAAGGATCAGCAGCTGGCCTGCGCACCGTTCCGTTCTCCAGAGGGCCAGGACTACTTTGCCGCCATGAATTGTGCCGCCAACAGCGCGTTTGCCAACCGCCAGGTGATTACCCATCAAATCCGTAAGGCGTTCGAATCCGTGTTTGGGCGCTCCGCTGAGGAACTTGGGATGGAGATCGTCTACGATGTTGCCCACAACATCGCCAAGGTGGAGCGGTATGCGGAAGGTGAGTTGGTGGTGCACCGAAAGGGCTCTACCAGGGCATTTGGGCCGGGAAGTCAGGAGTTGCCGGAACTCTATCGAGCGACTGGCCAACCGGTGATCTGCGGCGGATCGATGGAAACAGGTTCGTATTTGCTGGTCGGGACGGACCAGGCGATGCGCGACACGTTTGGGTCTACGATGCACGGGTCCGGGCGGACGATGTCGCGCGCGCAGGCAAAACGATCGGTCCGGGGAGATAAGCTTCAACGGGACATGGCCCAGCGGGGAATCATCGTGAAGGCGGTGTCGATGTCCGGGCTCGCGGAGGAGGCGGGGTTCGCGTACAAGAACATCTCGGAGGTCGTGGAGACGGTGGAGAGGGCGGGGATCACCAAAAAAGTAGCGGAGCTGCGACCGATCGGAAGTATCAAGGGATGAAAGATTGAATTGAGGAGGGGAGGGTGTGGCAGGGTTCAACCGCTTCAGCGCCTCTCGGAGTGACCCACTCGGACTCTGCCAGGTCGAACCTTCCGAAATTCCATCGGCCACGGTTTCCAACCGTGGTGCCTCAGTCAGGTTCGGCTTTCTTACCCGCCACAGTCTCGGTGGGGCGCACGATGCGAGGAATAACGAGCATCACGTTTGTGCGCGCCGCCGAGTCAGTGAGGCGGCCGGGTCTTGCCCGCTCCTCCGTCGAAGTCCGCTCTGACTCCCGCGACACCCTCATCTGACGAAGACCGACCGGCCGGTGGGAAGGGGGAGTGGGATAAGAAAACATAAAGGAGTGGCGAAGCTGCGGCCGAT
>JACZQN010000080.1 GCA_022545705.1 Nitrospirota bacterium
CGTATGAAATTCTCACGTTCCCTCTTCCACTCCCTGCGCACTATCAGCCGATGCTCAAGCCAGACTATGTTTGGCAATCCGAAGATGCTCCTCCACGGCCATAGCGAATTAACTCTGAGGCGCGTTGCCCTTCTTTCTTCGGAACAGGTCTGTACTCAAGGGTTTCAATGCGGTCCAGAAACAACAGCCCTAACGTGGTGGTGTAGGGAGTCAGGCGATCAACCATGTGATCCGTGAAAACGTCCTCGTTGATGGGTAGCCTGAAGCAGCAAGGGCACCATGCTGAACTGGCAAAGGAGTATCAAGAGGCGCAGGTCATGGCCACTACACCTCTGTGACCCTTGCCGTGCATGACGCGAGCAGGTTATCCAGCCACGCGAAGCTGGCACCTCCGACACGCGCATGCGTGGGGCCATCGAGCCGTTGAACGGGTCAGGTGAGCTAACAAGCGCATCGCCGCTTGGCAAGCGTCCCTGCTGGCCTTGCGATGCATTTCAAGACAATGGTAAGATTCCGCTGACAAAAATCGAAGGAGAGATCCTATGCCCAACGTCACACTTCTGGTCTCGCCGACGTGCTCGGCCTGCCCGTCTGCCAAGAGTCTGTTCAAGGAGCTCCGCGTCAAGTACAGTTTCAGCTACCGAGAAGTCGATATCAACTCACCTGATGGGCAAGAGCTGGCCGAGCGGCATGCGGTCAGAGCTGTACCTGCGACGATCATCAACGGCCGCCTGACATTTGTGGGCGTACCGAGCCGTCAAAGCGTCGAAATGGCGCTCGCTCCACGGCCGGGGTAGAACAAGCCTCCTCGACTGAGTTTCCGTTATGGATGAGGAAGACATTCTAAACGAGTTGCCTCCCTTACCGAAGGTGGAGAAGGGTCCGCCCCCGGAGTGCCCCTTTTGTGGCGATCCCATGTCCTTCGTAGACGCCGACTGGGCCTGCCAGGACTGTAACGGGGAATTAATGGGCCCGGAAACCGGGTAACCGGCTCGTGGCCAGGGGCGAGAGCCCTGATGCGACGAGGTCTTAAGTTTTGAGTTTTGAGGTTTATTGAGAGAGCCGCTTAGAACGCAACGCTGATACCTCAAAACTGGTCCTTTGGCCCATTGCCACACGCCTCTAGCCCTCCTTGAAGAATGCTCCGCATTGTTACCGGTCCGTTCCACCCTGACCTTGAACACGCGCTGCTTGAGGAAATCCGGCGGCTGAAAGCCGCCGATCCGCTGGCGCCTCTCGCCGTCATTGTTCCGTCCGATCCACTGCGACGCCGAGTCAAGTGGCTGCTTTGCGCCGAGCACCAGTGCGCGCTGCTCGATGTCCATTTTCTCACGTTTTATCAGCTCGGGGTGTGTCTGATAGAGGAAGCGGAGATGGAAGATCCAGCCTCCGCGCCAGCCTCGGTCCGGCCGGAGTTCTTTTTCAAGGAGTTGGTGCACCATCTGTTGCGCGGTCAGTTCGGCAGGAACGGAGCCTGGGCTGGCCTCGTGGAGATGCCAGGAGCCTGGACTGCGCTGTGGTCCACGCTGAAGGATCTGAAGGATGCCGCCGTCGATGCTGAGCGCGCCCAGGAGGCGGTTGCTCAAACAGCTCTTGATCTGGAACCGGGAAGCCGGACAAGCCTGGGGAGGCTGCTCCGCTTGTACCGTCTACTCGTGGAGGAGAAAGCGCGGCTCAATGTGGTGGATCATGATGACTTGGCCGTGCTGGCGAGGGATCGGGTGCCAACTTCCAATTTCCTCCGGCGCCAGCTACGGATCCTCTATTACGGCTTCTACGACCTCACGCAGGTTCAGCTTGATTTATTCCAGGCTGTGGCCCGCGCGTATCCCACCACATTGTATTTTCCGCTGATCAAAGGTGATCCGGGGTTTCTCTTCGCTCAGCGATTCTTTGAGCGTTACATCCATGGCCTGGTAACAGAACCTCTCCAACGTGAGCGGTTAGGCGTGAGGGGTACTGTGGGAGGGGAGGGAGAAGGAACCAAGAACAACCGCGCTGCGTGTCGGATCGTCAATGTGTCGGGTCGGTGGGATGAAGTCACGGTGGTGGCCAAGGACATCCTCGGGCTTGTGGAAGAACGTGGGTACGCGTTTCACGACATCGGTGTGGTCGCCCGGACGCTCTCCGGTTATGAAACTGTCTTGCCGCGGGTCTTTGACCAGCACGGTATCCCATTTCAATCCACGATGGGCCGAAGCTTGGCGTCGTTTCCTTATCCCAAGGCTGCTGCTCAGCTGTTAGCGCTCCGGGTTTCGGGGTTTCGCCGGGATCAGGTCATGGATCTCCTGTCTTCACCGTTTCTGCGAATCACCGATCTCTGTCCCTCGAATCCGCCACCTAGACCGGACCTTTGGGATAGTGCCAGCCGGCGTGTGGGGATCACCAAGGGCCTCGAGTCGTGGGGTCGTCTCACGACGTTCCAGGAAACCGGGCTGCCACTTCGTGATGATGAGGAGGGGGAAGTGACGGGCCCACGGATTCCTCCGGAACAGATCTACGGGTTTTGGACCGCGGTTTCGACGCTGTCCGAAATTCTCCGTGCGCTTCCTGAGACAGGGCTTTGGGATGAGTACGCAGCGCAGGCGGAGGCGGTCATTGATCGCGTGCTCGACCCTCGTGCTGGTGACCCCAGTGGAGGCCAGGTAGGAGATCATGACACCGTGGCCGACTTGTTCAGGGCCGGCCTGGATGAATTACGCGAGCTCGGACGGCTCGGACAAGCAGTGTCACTCGCAGATTTCGTGGCCGCTTTGCAGCGGCTCATCGAGGAAATGACCGTCCCGCTAGGGTCCGCTCATGGATCCGGCGTGCAGGTGCTTGATGCGATGGCGGCGCGCGGTCTTCCGTTTCGTGCACTGTTCATCCTGGGCCTCAACGAAAAGGTCTTCCCTCGGCATATCCATGAGGACGCGTTTCTGCGCGACCGCGTACGACGGGTTCTGGAGGTGGATCTGGGATTCAAGATCCAAGAAAAGTTGGCCGGATATGATGAAGAGAGGCTGCTGTTCTCCCTGTTGTGCAGTGCAGCCCGTCACCATCTTACCTTGCTATACCAGCGCGCCGATGAGGCAGGGCGCACGTTGGTTCCCTCGGCCTACCTTGGAGACATGAAGCGGGCTTGGGGCGGTGACGCTGAGGTCGCCGTGCCACGGCGCCTCACCAAGAAATTCCGAGAGGGAGTCCAGTTCAGACTTGAGCGCCTGACGCCATCTGAGCTGGTGGTGAAACTGCTCCTGGATCGGCGAGTCCCGCGTCGGCTTCTGGAAGCCGGTTACCCAGTTGGCAGGATCGTCGAGCAGGGGCTTGCAGCGCTCCACGGGTTGGACAGCCTGGAACCCAGGCTCGGCGCCTATGACGGCATGACTGGTCCGTTGCAGGCCTATTGGGCGAGGCTCGCAGCGCGCGGTGTTTCCCCGACGAGCCTTGAGCGGTACGTCACGTGCCCGTTCCGGTACTTTGCCGAACACGTCTTGCAACTCGAACCGATGACGGCTCCGGAGACAGTGGATCAGGTTGGGCCGATGGAGTTGGGCAGGCTCGCACATGACATTCTGCGCACCTGCCTCCAAACATTCCGCGAGGAAGGAGGCTTTGCGAAGCCTCCTCGATCGCGCCGTGATCCCTTGGACCTCTTGAACCAGGCCGCGCGCTCAGTGTTTGAGGAGTTCGCCCGATCGCATCCGGTGGGATATCCGCTTCTGTGGGAGTTGGCCCAAGAGCAACTCCTGGAATTGCTCCGAACGGTACTGCGCGAAGACCTCGATGAGCTGGCGGCAGGAGGCTGGGAGCCGATCCTGTTTGAGGAAAGCCTGGACGGGAGCGTGTCGGTTCCGTTGCCGGATGGGCAGGAGCCTTGCCGAGTTTCCGGTCGGTTGGACAGGGTGGATTGGCGCGCGTCTGGCAATGAGTATCGCGTCATCGACTATAAGTTCAAGCTTGGGAAGCATCAGGATGCGATGGATGCCAATTTGAAACGTGGCGCAGTGCGAGGCCGGCGTCTCCAACCGCCTCTGTATCTGGCGATGGCCGAGGCCACGATGCCGGCTCGGCTACAGCGTGAGGAGTCGGGTCGCGTGCCGGCCTGCGAAGGAGTGTGGTTCTACTACTTGGCCCCAAACTGGTTCAAGGAGGAAGGCCGTGCGTTGGTGCGAGAGCGCTTTCCAGGCGACGCATGGTCTTCTGAGCTCCGCGCGCCATTGGAGCGGGCCTTAGGCCACGTGCTTGGTGGCATTAGGTCCGGGCGCTTTTTTATTTTTCCCGGCAGCTACTGTGAGCAGTGTGACTATCGACTCCTGTGTCGGAAAACTCACCAGCCGACTGCGTGGAGGGCTCGTCAAGATCATGCGCTGCTCGCGTCGCTGCGCGAGCTTCACCGAGCTAATCCACCTGAAGAACACCCAGATGCCTCTGATGACGCGGCCGGCGCCAGGCGCCCAAAGGGAGCTCGGGGTCAACGTCGGTCAGGGAGGTAACCAGAACTCTTGATGATCAATCTCCCGGACAGTGCCGTGCGCGAGCGCGCTGCGACAGCGACCGACCGCAATATCGTCGTGACGGCCGGAGCTGGCACGGGAAAAACGACGCTCCTCGTTGACCGGCTGACTCATCTGTTGATGCGTCAACCTGAGCCACTGGCCATTGGCGAGATTGTGGCGCTGACTTTCACGAACAAAGCTGCGAACGAGATGAAGCTTCGCCTCCGCGATCGGCTGAGCACGCTGGTCGAGATGGACTTTGGATCCCCCCCGTTGGCGGCTGTGCAGCGGCAGGAGTGGGAGCAATTAGCGGCACTGAGTACGCGGTATCACCTGAGCAAGGACCGTCTCAACGAACTGGCGGAGAAAGCGCTCGCAGAGCTAGAGAAAAGCCAAATAGGAACGATTCACAGCTTCGCGGCCCACCTTCTGCGCATCTATCCAGTCGAGACTGGAGTGGACCCAGCATTTCTAGAAGATGAAGGCACTAACTTCAAGGAATACTTTAAGCAAGAGTGGGCTGCGTGGCTGGACCGTGAGTTGGGGCCTGCGGGGGCCAACAAGGAAATTTGGAGAGCGGTGCTCCGGGTGGCCTCGCTGGAGGATTTGCGTGAGCTGGCGGTGAAACTGGCAGGCGAGCTCATCCCGCTGGATGACTTGCTGGCCCAGGTAGGGGCTTCGGATGAGGGTATCGCTCTCCCACCTCCAATCCAGAAGTGGGCGCGGGGGCTGTCTGAGAGAGCCAACACCCTGCGCAGGGCGCATCCGAAAACAAACACTCTTGAGCGCATGCTGGAGGAGGCGGCCTCCTATCTGCAAGGCATGGCGGAGCAGGGGCTGCACCCTCACCCCTCCCTGCCACTCGCGACGGGGAAAGGAAGAGAAGGGGGCGAGAGTTTGGATCGGGATGTGCCGAGGAAGACCTCAGCTTGGTCAGAAGAAGACCATATGGAAGCCAAGCACATCATGGAAGTGGCTCGATCACTCATGAGACTCCAGACGGGGGCCCTCCCGTGGGCGCTTCGGCTGCTCGTCCCGTTTGCGTCCGACTGTCGTCGTCGGTTTGTGCGGAGCGGTTACGTCTCGTTCGATGGGCTCCTCGGCAGAGCGCGGGATCTCGTGCGCGACCACCCGTTGATCCGACGTGACCTGAAACGGCAGTTCCGGGCGCTGCTGGTGGATGAGTTTCAGGATACAGATCCCGTCCAGTACGAGATGCTGCTCTATTTGGCCGAGGCCTTCGGTCGGGAAGAGCGGGACTGGCGGATGGTCCGCCTGGAGCCCGGCAAGCTCTTTATCGTGGGAGACCCGAAGCAGTCCATCTATGCGTTCCGGCGGGCGGATATGGAGGCCTACGACGCCGTCGTGGAGGAGCGGGTGCTCCCACAATCTCCACCCGGCGAACAGCTTCCTCTGCAGACCAACTTCCGCAGTCATCCGGCTTTGCTGACAGTGATCAATGCGTTCTTTGCCCGCGTGTTGCCCGAGAAGTCGATCAAAGGCGTGCAGCCCAAGCACGACCCCCTCCATGCCTTTGACGTCGGGCCAGTGGCGCTTTCGAATGAAAGGGTCGAGATTCGGCTGGTTCGACCCCCGGATCCGGAGACGGATGCGGACACGGCCAGTCGCGTTGAGGCGGAGGAACTTGCCCGGTGGCTGAGCGAGGACGTCCTTGGCCGCCAGGAACTCCTCGAGCACGGCGTTCCTGTGAAGATCCAGCCGAGGCATGTCGCGATCCTCTTCCGAACCTTCACGAAGGTGTGGGGCTATCTGGAAGCATTCCGGCGCTATGACATTCCCTGCCTCACGGAGGGGGAAAAGCATTTTTACGAACGCCAGGAAGTCATTGATGCGGTCAATCTTCTCCGTGCGGCGACCAACCCACATGACCATGTTGCCCTCATAGGTGTGCTTCGATCGTCGCTCGCGGGGCTGACTGATGCCCACATTGAGGCCGTCGTCCGGGAGAACCTGCTCGATTACCGCACTGCGCCCGAAAGCCAAAATTGGCAAGGGGAAGGCAACCTCGGCCAGCGCGTGGCTCCGGTCTATAGCCTGCTCCGGACGCTCAACCGCGAGGTTCCTCGTCTTCCGCTGAGCGAGGTGATGGATGCCTTGTTCGAAACCGTTCCGCTCCTGGAACTGGCTGCCGCATCCATCGATCAGGAGCAGGCAGTGGCCAATCTGATGAAGCTGAGGGATCTCGTTGCTGAACTGGCGGAGCGCTCTCACTGTTCCCTGCAAGGGCTGATCGCCGAGCTCACGGCTCGGGTGAGCGAGCCGCCAGACGAGGCAGAGAGTTCGCTCGCTGAGGAGACGCAAGATGGAGTCGAAGAGCAAGGGGCGGTGCGGCTTCTGAGCATCCACAAGGCCAAAGGACTGGAGTTTCCGCTCGTGGTCCTGGCCGGACTCCATCTCAAGTCAGGGACACGAGAGCCGCAGGTCTTTGTGCAGCATGATTGGACATCCGGCATTGTGGGGGTCCGTGTCGGTGAGCTCCGGACCCTGGGGGGCGTCTATGTCAGTGACAAGCTGGACGAACGCCAGCGGGCGGAGCGGACTCGAGTCTTGTACGTGGGTATGACGCGGGCGAAGCGTCGGCTGGTTCTCTCGACCGGCATTCCAGGGCGGCGGAGCCGGAGTGCAGAGAGCCTACTGGCGCTGGTGGGCAAGGGGATGCAGTTTGATCCCTATGCGATTGAAAAGACCACAAGCCTTTCGCTGGATCACGTCACAGTCCCAGTCGAGGTCATCCAGGGAAGTGAAAGCGCGAGGCGTCCGACGAAGCATGCTGAAACCTGGCACGATGCCGAGGACGACGTCTCCGTTCTTCAAACTCGGTGGACCGAACGGACTCGGCGATGGCAGGAGGCGAGAACATTCAGGTTGTTCACCAGTCCGTCTGTCCTCATCGTCAATGGAATCCTGAAAGACAGGAAGGGCCCGGAGGCAATCTATAAAGAACCAGTCAGTGGGCGGAGGCGCGACAAGGCTCTCCTGATTGGCACATTAGCTCATCGTGTCCTGGAACGCTGGGACTTCTCCGCTGACCCGCGCAAGCTGGACCAACAGATCACAACCGTGTGTCGGACTGGTCTTTCGCAGGAGTGGGCAGGTGAAACCGAAGCTCTCGAAGCGGAGCTGCGTGAGATGCTCAGGCTGTTTGCCGCCTCGTCGCCATACGCAGAACTAGGGCGCGCCACGATCCTAGGGCGTGAAATCCCATTCATCATCCCTTGGTCCAATTCTACCTCTCAGTCCTCAGTCCTCCCGCTTCCGCCTGGCTTCAGCGGGCCGCCGAAGTCCTGCGGAGGCGGCAGTCCTGAGTCCTCAGTCCTCAGTCCTCAGCCCTCTGTTATGGAGGGCGTGATCGATCTCGTGTATCGCCTTGATGGACAAGTCTGGATTGCCGACTATAAGACCGACTCGGTCACCGAGCGCGAGCTAACGAGCCGGGCAGCAGAATATCAGGTGCAAGCGCGCATCTACCGGGAAGCAGTCTCGCGTTGCTTAGGATTAGACAAGGTCAACTTTCAGTTTCTGTTTCTCAGGACCGGCCTAGCTGTCCAAGCTAAGTCCTGAGCGTGATGTCATGGCACACCGCGGTCGCCCTCGCACCATTTCGATCAATCCTGAGGAATTCGAAGTGCTTGTCCGAAGGGCCGTAGAAGGCTTGCCGGAGCAATACCGCAGCTTGCTGAAGAACGTGGCGGTCGTGGTCG
This sequence comes from Nitrospirota bacterium, assembly GCA_022545705.1. Classification (GTDB taxonomy): domain Bacteria; phylum Nitrospirota; class Nitrospiria; order Nitrospirales; family Nitrospiraceae; genus JACZQN01. The sequence goes on from JACZQN010000080.1 coordinate 8,201, forward strand.
AGGCGGAGCCGCCGAGGGAATTGCTCGATGAATTGGACCTGGAGTCTGAAGACGACCTGCTGGGCCTGTACGCCGGCACCTCGCTGCCTTCGGACTCCTTCTTCCACCCCGGGGGAGAGCTTCCGGCCAAAATTTCAATCTACCGCGGACCGATCCTACGACTCTGCCGGACCCCGGAGGAAGTGGTCCAAGAGGTGCGTGATACCGTTGTCCACGAAATTGGCCATCACTTCGGGCTGCGTGACGATGAAATGCCCTATTGAATACCCCCACCTGACTATTTAATCACGCCCCCACTAGCCTCTGGCTTTACAGGCCAGCCGAGCAGCCCGCCGAACATCTTGATTTTCCAGAGTTCTCTATCAGCTCACGGCTTCCTAGCCTAGCCCTCTCCCGCTGTCAACCGATATCGAACTCGTGCGTTATAGTTCTTATACGGGGTGTAGTTAAGGGTCTCACTAATCAAGGAGGAGTCACCATGAAGACCAGAATAGTCGTGGTAGCTGGCCTAGTGGGGATACTGGCAGCGGGTTCGTTGCCGGCTCAGGACAGCGTGCCGCGGACAACGGGTGAGCACCGCTTAGGCCAAATCGGAGAAAAGATTGATGAGCGTCTCGACCGCCGCGGTGAACACATCAATCAGAGGCTGGACAGGCGAGGTGAAACGATCAATGAACGCCTGGACCAGCGTGGCGAAACCATCAATGACCGGCTGGACCAGAAGGCCGAACGGGCGGGGGAGATGGGTTACGAAGGCCTGGAGAGGCGTCTGGATCAGAAGGGCAATCGGATCGAGAGGAAGCTGGACCAGAAAGGCGATCGAATTGAACGGCGGTTCGACCGGCGTGGCGATCGCATTGAAGGTCGGTTGGATCGCAGGGGTGATCGGCTGCACGATCGCCTGGATCGGAAGAGAGACCGAATCCAAAAACGGCTCGACCGCAAGCAGGATCGTCTCCAGCATCGGATGGACCGGCGTGCCGATCGGCTCGAGCATCGTATGGATCGGAAGAAACATCGAATGGAACAGCGCGCGCACCGTCGGGCGGATCGGATAGACAACCGTCTCGACCGGCGCGGTCAGCATGGTAGAATGGGCCGCAAGTAACCTTCCGGGCCGGTCCTGTTTTCGGGCCGGCCCGATACGTCATGCACAGCATGCTTCATTTCCGGGGAGGGGGCAGACGCTGGATCGGACCCAGGCGCTTGAGCGGTTTCTGGTCGCTATCGAACAGCGTGCCTTCCGCATGGCTCAGATCGCAACCGGCGATGTGGATGAAGCCCTCGATCTGGTACAGGAAGCGATGCTCAAACTTGCCCAGCGGTATGCCTCGCGGGACGAGAAGGAATGGGGACCGCTCTTCCATCGGATCCTGCAGAGCAAGATACGAGACTGGTATAGGCGGATACGAATTCGGCGCCAGTGGCGCCAGTGGTTCGGTGGCCAAGACGGGGACGAGGACAGCGATCCGCTCGAGGCGGTGCCGGATGAGAAAACCCCTGGTCCCGACCAGCAGGTGTCGGAGCGACAAGTCGCGCGTGCCTTGGATTCGGCTCTCCAAGCGCTCCCGCTCCGTCAGCAGCAAGCCTTTCTGCTTCGCGTGTGGGAAGAATTTGACGTGAATCAGACCGCTCGCGCAATGGGATGTTCGGAAGGTAGCGTAAAAACGCATTATGCGCGAGCCACCCGTGCCCTGCGCGCGCGTCTTGGAGATCACTGGCCGTGAATCTCGACGAGCGGGAACGGAAATTCATCGCCAACGCGAAGTCGGTTCTCGACAAGAGCGTCCAGAATCTGGATGCACAGGTCCGCAACCGATTGCGTCACGCGCGCCATCGGGCACTTGAAGCGCGTCCGAGTCACACCACCTGGGTGCTGGCGGGTGGGTTGGCGGCCGCGGCGGTGGCCGCGTTGGCCGTGACGCTCTGGCTTGCCGAACCAGGCGTGGTCGAGCCGATACCCGATGTCCAGGACCTCGAGTTACTGACCGCCGCGGACAACTTGGAATTCTATCAGGATCTGGAATTCTACCGCTGGTTGGCGGATCAAGACCGTGCGGGCTGAATGGTTGGCGATCGGACTTTTGTTCGCGCTGCAAACGGCTCAGGCCGCTCCCCCGAACGCC
>JACZQN010000081.1 GCA_022545705.1 Nitrospirota bacterium
AATGGATTTCCGCAAGTGTCCCCGGTTAGCAGTGCAACTCCCAATCTCGTTTTCAGGGGACACCGTCACTGGAGAGGGGATCGTGTTCAATCTTTCGACCGAGGGCTGTACAGTTGGGAGCGACAAGCCGGTGCAGAAAGGCACTCAACTGGAACTGCGTGTCCATCTCCCGGACCGGGAATTGCCGATGGAGGTCGCATTGGCAGTGGTTGAATGGTCGTATGTCCAGAAGTTTGGATGTAAATTCGTCCGCATGGGGACCGATGAGCAGGCGCGACTCGGCAAGTTCGTCAGGAGCCATCCGGATGTGTCCTCCTTCTCACGATTCTGACTGCCTATCCGAGAATTTTGGCAGCCTCCCCATCGCCCGAGTTGCACAGCCGGAACGACCCCAGAAACGGGGGGGTACCCCTTACGAAAGTGGGGGAGACGGCCCGCATTTCACAGGATGCAGAAGAACTTTCCGTAGCCCAGCCGCTGCTGTTCTGGTGACCTGGCTTGCATTACGCACCCAGTTCCGGTTATGATAAAACCTTCGCTAACGAGTTGCTTACGCGGGCCAGCCCGCCCGGGCCCACCAGAGCGTGGGGTACGTAGTCGGTATGAATGAGTTGGTCATGGAACAGAGGCCCTGTTGAACCCACACCTGCCGCATCTGATCGAGCTTCAAGCTCTTGACATCAAGCTGACAGCGAGCAAAGCGCAACAAGGGAAGATTCCAGCCCTCATTAAAGCCGCAGAAGGTCCTCTCCAGGAAGCCAGCCTTCGTCTGACGCAGCTTACCGAATCACTCGAAGCCGTGAACAAGGAGCGGCGAGACCAGGAGCGCGATCTCGAAGCCCACGAAGCGCAGATCGAAAAGCTCCGCGCGCGCCTCACCGAACTCAAAACAAACAAGGAATATCAGGCGCATCTCTTCGAGATCGAGATGGCCAACAAGAAGAAGGGGGAGATCGAAGAGCGGATCCTCCTGCGCATGGAGCGGATCGAGCAGTATCAGCGGGAGGCGCAGCAGGCGCAGGCCAAGAAGACTGAGGCTGAACGGCTGTCTGCCGAGGAGAAGACCCGGCTGGAGACCCAGGCTGTCGAGCTCGCCGCAGAACTCGAAACAATGACTCGGCAGCACGGCGAAGTCGCGATGCTGCTCGAGAAGGGCCTGCTCGACCGATACACGAAGCTCAAGGCTGCCAGGAAGGATCTGGCGCTAGCGCCAGTGAAAAACGGCACCTGCTCCGGTTGCCGGCTCCAGATCCCGCCGCAATTGGTCGCCGAGGTGAGGCGCTCCGATGAACTCCAGACCTGCACGTTCTGCCACCGGATCCTTTACTGGGAGGGGGGTCTCGGAAGCGCGAAAACGAATTCTGCTGAGTCGTTGGCACAGGCAGAGAGTGGGTTGCGAGAGACGGTTTAGGCTTGTGGTGAGCGGTTCAGCACCGCCTTCGTCGTTTTAAAGTGCAACTTCGCGATCGTGCGAAGTGCATCCTGTCCGCGTTTCTTCACGACCATCCGCGCCGCTAATTCCACGCTGGGCGATGCCCCCTTCGGGAGAGAGGTACCGACCTTCTCCGAGAGGGCGCTGAGTCTTCTCAAGAACTCAGCGCGCGCCAAGATCGACGCGGCGGCGACTGCGAGATCTTCCTCCGCCTTTGGCCTCTGAACGAGCTGCACGTGTTTGCCCTTCTCTAAGAGCGCGTTCAGGATAAAGCGTTCATCGCCGAACTGGTCCGCAATGGCCTGCTGGGCGTCCACCTGTTCAAGGAGGTTCTCGAGCGCGCGCGCATGTCCCCAGGCCAGCAGGCGATTGAGATTCCCGATCTTCTGATACAGCTCATTGTAACGCTCCGGGCCGATCGCCACAATGCTGTGCTTGCACACCTGGCGCAAATCGGAGGCCAGCTGAAGCACTCGAGGATCGGAGATCCGCTTGCTGTCCCGGACTTGCATCAACTTCAGGTCTCGTTCGATGACGGGGTTGACATAGGCTGCTGCAATGACCAGGGGACCAAAATAGTCCCCTTTTCCGGATTCATCGATGCCGATTCGGCCGTTGCGCTCGGTTGATGGTTGGGTGGCCAAGCCAAAACCCTCGACGGTGATCAGAGGCAGGCACGGTGTTGATCTGTGCAATCTAGCAGAGGGTCTTGGCTTGGTCAATTCGCTTGAATCGGAGGCATGCCGCGATTATACTGGGTCGAGCGCACTGGAGTAGACCGGATGATCGCTCGTGGCGGTGCGCCGCGGGAGGAAAGTCCGGACTCCACGGGCAGGGCGCTGGGTAACCCCCAGGCGGAGTGATCCGACACCGGCGCCACAGAGAACAGACCGCCGATGGCCGGGCGAAGGTCGCATGCAAGCTGAGCTGCGGTCTCCGCTCGGCTCAGGCAAGGGTGAAACGGTGGGGTAAGAGCCTACCGCGTCTGTGGTGACACAGACGGCACGGCAAGCGTCGCCCGGAGCAAGACCAAATAGGAGGGCAACCCACACGTCCCGATCAAAGGGGTGGTTTGGGAACGGCTGGCCCAGTCGTCGCCCTCGGGTAGGTCGCACGAGGCTCAGGGTAACCTGAGCCCCAGAGAAATGATCATCCCCGTGTCGGACCAACTCCGAGACGGGACAGAATCCGGCTTATAGGTTTTCTCCAGCGCGCTCTTTTAATTGCTCTCGCCAGCTCCTGCTCTGAAATCTTTCCGGAGAACGCTTCAACCTCATCAATGAGGAGCACGGGCACACGGTCTCCATACTGCTCGAGCAGGTGTACGTTGCCCTCAATGTCCAAGTAATTGACTTGGAAAGGAATTCTCGCTTGGAGGGAGTGTGCAATGGCGAGAACCGCTTCACATTGTTCGCATTCGTGCCGAGAAACTATTGTGACCTGCACCATACCGATCTCTCACGTTGGTGTGATCGTTGAATTGTGCGCTGTAGCGCAACGCGGACTCGCACACCCCCGTGCACTGTACATCACTTATGGGCCGACAGCGAGACTCGCATCATGAAGGACCGCAGAGACCGGGTCAACTCTGTGGGCGAGGGATTCTTCGGATCTGCGTGTTGACTTGATAGGCCGGGCGATGCTAGCATACCCCGTTGTTTTTCAGTCACATTTCCGCTTTCTCGCTCATCGCGAAAGGGACAGGATGAGGGAAGGATTCCCTGTCGAATCTGAAGTTCTGCTTTGTTGAGACCAGAGGGTACAGTCATGAAGATCACGGGCGCTGAGATTTTTCTGGAGTCCTTGAAGCGGGAGGGCGTGAAGACCCTCTTTGCGTTGCCGGGTGGTGTGGTGCTCAAGATTTTTGATGTGTTGCATCAGCAGAAGGACATCAATGTCATTCTGACCCGGCATGAGCAGGGTGCGGGTCACATGGCAGAAGGATACGCCAAGGCAACGGGAAAGGCTGGGGTGGCCTTGGTCACTTCCGGTCCGGGCATGACCAATGTCATCACCGCACTGACTGATGCCTACATGGACTCGGTGCCCCTCGTGTGTTTTTCGGGTCAGGTGACCACTGCGTTGATCGGAAACGATGCCTTTCAGGAAGCCGACAATGTGGGGCTGAGTCGTCCCTGCACCAAATACAATTTCCTGGTGAAGGACGTCAATGATCTTGCGGTGACCATCAAGGAAGCCTTCTACATCGCAACGACCGGAAGGCCAGGCCCGGTCCTGGTGGATATCCCGAAAGATGTGTCCATGAACAAGGCCGACTTCAAGTACCCCGGCTCGGTATCCATCAGGGGCTACAACCCCACGTATGAGGGCAACAAGTGGCAGATCAAGCAGGCTGCGGAGGCCATTGCGAAAGCCCGGAAGCCGGTCCTGTATGTGGGTGGAGGGGTGATCTTCTCCGGCGCTACCGAGGAACTCATCGAGTTGGCCGAGTTGACGCAAATCCCCGTCGATATGACGCTGATGGCTCTGGGCGGGTTCCCGGGCGATCACCCATTGTCCATGGGAATGATGGGCATGCACGGGACGTACTGGGCCAATATGGCCGTGCATTACTCCGACCTCGTGATTGCGGTGGGCGCGCGGTTCGATGACCGAGTGACTGGGAAGGTCTCGGAATTTTGCCCGTACGCGAAAGTCATTCACATTGACATCGATCCCACGTCCATCCGGAAGAACGTCCACGTGGACATCCCGATTGTGGGCGACTGCAAGCGCGTCCTGCAGGAACTCATCCGCGTGCTCAAGGCCTCTGCGAACGGTGACCTCACGAGTCTCAGGAAGCCCTGGATGGACCAAATTGCAGAGTGGAAACGAGCCCATCCACTCGCCTACGAACAGGACCCGCAGGGAGCGATCAAGCCGCAGCATCTTATTCAACGCCTCTACGACCTGACGAAAGATCGCGACCCGATCGTGTCCACGGACGTGGGTCAGCATCAGATGTGGACTGCGCAGTTCTTCAAGCTGGCCAAGCCGCGGCGGTGGCTCACGTCGGGAGGGTTGGGGACGATGGGCTTTGGGTTTCCGGCCGCTCTGGGCGCACAGGCAGCGTTTCCCGACAAGCTGGTGCTGTGCGTGGCCGGCGACGGCAGCGTCCAGATGAATGCGCAGGAACTCGCGACCGCGGTCGTGCATAAGTTACCGGTGAAAGTGTTTGTCATCAACAACCGGTTCCACGGCATGGTCCGCCAGTGGCAAGACCTCTTTTACGAGGGCCGGTACGCATCGAGCTTTTTGGATGTCTACCCGGATTTCGTCAAGTTGGCTGAAGCCTACGGTGCCGTAGGATTGCGCCCCAGCAAGGTCTCGGACATTGATGACACCATTCGAGAGGCCTTGGCGGTGAATCAGCCGGTGGTGGTGGATGTGCCGGTGGATCAGTATGAGAATTGTTACCCGATGATTCCGGCCGGGGGATGCAATCATGAGATGATCTTGGCCGATCCGCCGGAGCTCAAAAAGAAACAGACTGCAGACGCTCGAGTAGCGACCCAGGACGGCGATACCGTGTTAACGGCCTAGCCCAGGGACGGCCTTCAGCGTGGAGCACATCATTTCAGTCCTCGTCGAGAACAAGTTCGGGGCCCTCTCGCGGGTAGCCGGGCTGTTTAGTGGGCGAGGGTTCAACATTGAGAGCCTCTCGGTCGCTCCGACGATCGATCCCTCGGTGTCCCTGATGACGGTCGTCACCAGCGGCGATGATCGGATCATCGAGCAGATCGTCAAGCAACTCAACAAACTCATCGATGTCATCAAAGTCGTGGATCTGAACGACAGCGAGTTCGTGGCGCGCGAAACGGCTCTCATCAAGGTCCAGACGAGGGCGGAAGATCGAGCCGAGGCGCTGCGTATCACCGACATCTTTCGCGGAAACGTGATCGACTCCACCGCGACCACGTATACGATCGAAGTGACCGGCGATGCCAAAAAGATCGATGCGATTCTTAATCTCCTTCAACCGCTCGGCATCAAGGAGCTGGCGAGGACGGGCCGGGTTGCGATCGCACGCGAGCCGATTCGCCCCGTTGTGGCCCAGCCCAAACGGGTAGCCCGGACCTAACCGCGCACTCCGTGCGGACCGTTGTCCATCCTGAGTCCTTAAGACCCGTCGTCATTCATGTGGGGGTTCACGATGAAGATTCTGTACGATCGGGATATTGACCTTCAGCAGATTCGCAATAAGACAGTGGCGGTCATCGGGTTTGGCAGCCAAGGTCATGCCCACGCCCTGAATTTGAAAGACAGCCGTGTGAATGTGGTTGTCGGCCTCAGAGAGGGAGGGTCCTGGGGGAAGGCCGAAGCCAACGGGCTCAAGGTCATGCCCACAGCTGATGCCGTGAAGGCAGCCGATATCGTGATGGTGTTGGCGCCGGATGAAGCGCAGCCGGCGATTTACCGCCACGACATCGGTCCCCATCTCAAAGATGGCGCCTCTCTGGCGTTCGGTCACGGATTCAACATCCACTTCAAGCAGATCGTGCCTCCGCCGTCCGTGAATGTGTTTATGGTTGCGCCCAAAGGGCCGGGTCATTTGGTCCGGTCGGAGTATACGAAAGGCAGCGGGGTCCCCATGTTGCTGGCGATTCAACAGGACCCCAGCGGGATGACTCATCGTGTCGGTCTGGCGTACGCGAGCGCGATCGGTGGTGGCCGGGCGGGTATCATCGAGACCACGTTTCGGGAGGAGACCGAGACCGATCTGTTCGGTGAGCAAGTCGTCCTGTGCGGCGGGCTCACCTCGCTGATTCAGGCGGGGTATGAGACGCTTGTGAACGCCGGGTACTCTCCCGAGATGGCCTACTTTGAATGTCTCCATGAGGTGAAACTGATTGTGGACCTGATCTACGAGGGCGGCATTGCCAATATGCGGTATTCGATCAGTACGACGGCCAAGTACGGCGATGTCACCCGTGGTCCCCGGATCATCACGGAGGAGACCAGGAAGGAAATGCGAACCATCCTGGAGGAAATCCAGAGCGGACGCTTTGCGCGGGAGTGGGTCCTGGAAAATCAGGCCAATCGCCCCGTCTATAACGCCCTGCTCGCCAGGGGTGAGGCGCATCCCGTTGAAGAGGTTGGGGCGCGCTTGCGAGCCATGATGCCTTGGTTGACAAAGGGCAAGCTTGTGGACAAAAGCAAGAACTGAGGGCAGAATGGAGCACGTCAAGATTGTGAGTGCTGAGTTGTAAAGGTGGCGGACCGGGCCGTTGGCATACCAATTGTGCGAGAAGGGCTGCCCTTTGTGGCGGTAACCGGAGGCTCGGCGCTGCTCGCCGGCGCGCTCGGGTTGGGGACGCTGGCGGTTCCCCTGAGCGCCCTCACCCTCTTCACCGCGTGGTTTTTTAGGAACCCCAAGCGGCTCGCTCCCCAGGCAGCCAACGTCGTCGTGGCGCCGGGCGACGGTCGCGTGATGGCGATTGAGGAAGAATATGAACCCCGCTTTCTCAAGGATCGCGGCATCCGGATCAGTATTTTCTTGAATATCTTCGATGTGCACGTGAACCGGATTCCCTGTAAGGGAACGATCGAGGACATCGTGTACCAGCCTGGGACATTTTTTGCGGCCAATCGGTCAGACGCGACCGTGCGAAATGAACAGAATGCTCTCATGATCAGCACCGCCCCCGGAGCCAAGGTCCTCTGCGTCCAGGTCGCCGGGTTGCTGGCCCGCCGAATCGTATGCTGGGCCATGGCAGGCGAGACTGTGGCGTGTGGCGAGCGGTTTGGACTTATCCGGTTTGGGTCGCGGATGGATCTCTTTCTTCCACTCTCGACCCAGGTGCGTGCGGCCGTCGGTGATCGTGTGAAGGGAGGCGAAACGGTCTTAGGAGAGTTGGAATGCGCAGCCCGTTCCTAAAGAACGCCAGATGGAAGAAAGGCGTCTATCTGATCCCTAATCTTCTGACGACGGGGAACCTGTTCAGCGGGCTCTTCGCGATTCTTGCCATATTCAATGCCAATTATGTGATGGCGGCCATCGCGATTTTGGTGGCGCTGGTCTTTGATGTGCTGGATGGCAAATCGGCTCGCTTGATGAACAGCACCAGTCAGTTTGGTGTGGAGTATGATTCCCTGGCTGATCTCGTCTCCTTCGGCGTGGCCCCCGGGTTGCTGATTTATTCCTGGGCCTTGAGCGATCGTGGCATGCTGGGTTCGGCGGTGATGTTCGCCTTCGTCGCGTTCGGCGCCTTACGCCTTGCGCGATACAACGTGAAAGGTGCCAACGCCGAAAGCAAGTATTTTACCGGGCTGCCCATTCCGGCTGCTGCCAGCGTGCTCGCCACGCTCGTGATCTTTGACCATCACATGTTGCGCATGGGGGCCGAGGTCAAGCCGGTCCTGGTCCTCATCATCACGCTGACGCTGGCGTTTCTCATGGTCAGCACGATCAAATATCGGAGCTTCAAGGATCTCAAGCTCAGGGATGGGCGGCATTTCAATTATCTGGTGTGGGCAGTCCTGACCTTGATGCTCGTCGTGGCCCAGCCGCAACTCATGCTCTTCGTCATCGCCGCCTGCTACGCGGTATCGGGGGTTGTTGGACAGAGCATGAACCTGTTCGGCACAGCGCTCGGGAAACGAGGGAGACCGAGACTGGAGGCAGACAATCCGATAGGGGAGACGAAAGAGTAACGCGGCGAAGAAGAGGAGTAGTAGGCGACCCCGGCGGAACAGAGAGAGCTGGTGGTGTCTGTCGGTTGGCGGCAGACGTGGTGCGAACCAGCCCGACGGGCGCTGAACTCGCCTCGGAGCCGGGCCTGTGAAGCGTGCGCGTCGTAATGGGCCCCGACTGACCCACGAGACGGGTCTGAATGAAGGGTGTCCGGGCTTCCAAGGGAAGCCGGTCGCTGAATCAGGGTGGTACCACGGAGTGCGGCGAGCCTTCGTCCCTGGTTGGGAGGAAGGCTTTTTTGTTTGGGGGTGGGACGATGGCGAGAATGATCAAGATCTTTGACACCACGTTGCGTGACGGAGAGCAATCGCCCGGCGCAAGTATGAATATCGAGGAAAAGGTGATGATCGCCAAACAACTCGCTCGGTTGGAGGTGGACATCATCGAAGCCGGCTTCGCCTACAGTTCGCCGGGAGACTTCGAGGCCGTGCGGCGCATCGCGCATGAAGTCGAGGGGCCCACCATCTGCAGTCTCGCCCGGGCCAAACCGGAGGATATCGACCGGGCGTGGGAGGCGCTCAAGGGAGGTCCGAGGATCAGGATCCACACCTTCCTGTCTACCTCGGACATTCATCTGAAGTATCAGTTCCGTCTCAGCCGAGAGGAGGCGCTGAAACGGGCGGTCGAGATGGTGCAACACGCCCGCGGCTTCGTGGAGGACGTCGAATTCTCTCCGATGGATGCGAGCCGTTCAGAGCCGTCCTATCTGTATGAGGTGCTGGAAGCGGTGATCGACGCTGGCGCGGGCACGGTCAATATTCCCGACACGGTCGGGTACGCCACCGCGGGGGAGTTCGGCCGGCTGATCCGCGGGATCCGGGAGCATGTCCCCAACAGCAGCAAGGCCGTGATCTCGGTCCACTGCCACAATGATCTCGGCTTGGCTGTAGCGAACTCGCTTGCGGCGGTTCTGGAAGGGGCAGGGCAGGTCGAATGCACGATCAACGGAATCGGCGAGCGGGCCGGCAACGCGTCGCTTGAGGAAATCGTCATGGGTCTGCGGGTTCGCAAGGATGTGTATGACGCTGACACCCGCATTCGCACGGAGGAGCTGTCGAAGGCGAGCCGCCTCGTCAGCAAGATCACGGGCATGACGGTCCAGCCGAACAAGGCGATCGTCGGGGCCAATGCATTTGCACACACCTCCGGGATCCATCAGGACGGCTTGCTGAAAGAGAAGAGTACGTATGAGATTATGCGTCCCGAAGCGATCGGTTTGGCGCAGAGCAAAATGGTGATGGGAAAACTCTCGGGACGGCATGCATTCCGGCAACGGCTCGAGGAATTGGGGTACAAGCTGTCAGACCAGGAATTCGATCACGCCTTTGAGCGATTTAAGCGGTTGGGGGACCAGAAAAAAGAAGTCTTTGAGGAAGATCTTGAGGTGATCGTCTCGGAGGAGATCGCGAAGATTCAGGAGCGCATCGTCCTCAAGTCTTTGTACGTCGAAAGTGGAACAGGGACAACGCCAACGGCCACCGTGGAGGTCGAGATCGATGGCCGGCTGGTGAAGCAGACCGGGACCGGCGATGGGCCGGTTGACGCAGCGTATCGCACGATCACTGCCATCACGCAGACGAAAAGTCGCCTGCTCAGCTATGCGGTCAAGGCGCTCACCGGCGGGACCGATGCCCAAGGCGAGGTCTCGGTTCGACTGGAAGAAGACGGGATTGCCGTGAGCGGTCACGGAGCGGATACCGATATCATCATCGCCTCGGCCCGAGCCTACCTGAACGCGCTGAATAAGCTGGCCTTTCGGACCTCCAAGCTGGCCGAGTCACGGCAGAAGGTCGGCTTGATATGAGCGAGCCGCCGACGGTACAGTGCCCGAACGAGGGCGGGGGATGTCCGTCCCGGTTGCGAATCATCGTAAGCCCCAGCTCTGCGTAAGTCTTTGGTAAGGTCAGGGTGAGATGGTCGTGTTGGTCACGAGGCTGAAGGAGTGCCATGAATTTCTGGCGGGTGACCATACGAACCTGCGTGAGTTACTCCGCCCCGTTGAGACGGAAGTAGAGATCCGTTACAGCCTTGCCCACGGCCGGCTCGAGCCGGGGACGTGCTCAAAGCGACATCGGCTTGCTTCCTCGGAAGTGTATTACTTTCTCTCGGGGGAGGGGGTGTTTCGCATCGGAGA
>JACZQN010000082.1 GCA_022545705.1 Nitrospirota bacterium
ATGAACCGGAACATTGAGGTCGGCTGACCCTTAGCCCACATTATTCATGAACACTTCTGCTGCAATCGCGGATTCGCGGCTGCGACCAGCCTGCATGCGGCTACTGCTGCATGCAGGCGGGCGGGCTCGCCACTCAGTCCCTCAACGTACTGTTCCAGTACGCCTCGGTCCTTCGCGGCTCCACGCGCCCGTCTCGCTGCGCGACTCCGCGCTTTCGCGACGAACCGTCATGAATAATGTGGGCTAGAGGAATCCGGAAAAGAGGGCTGACGCGAGCCGTGAGATCCGTGAAGCGACAGCAAGCAAGCGTGAGAGCGATCGGAGCCACCCTGGCATTGATGCTGATCGGGGCAATCGTTCATCTGGGGTTTGCCAAGGAGGCCGCGCAGACAAAGGGCGCGATGGAGAAGGTCTTTCCCAGCTCTGACAAGTGCAAGCGGTGCCATGAACGTGTCTTCGAAGAATGGGAGGCTTCCCCCCTGTCCAGATCGATACATTCGGCTGCATTCCGGGCCTCATTGCACGAGTTCCTCACCCGTACCGGAAACGAGGATCGGGCGATGTGTTTCCGCTGCCACGCGCCCCATGTAAATGAATATCTCGATCAAGTGCCGATGTTCATCGCCCAGGCGCAATCCGGGGATCCCGCCATCGACGGGGTTGGCTGCGCTCAGTGCCATCTGATCAATCAGGTGGATCGAAGCAGTGCCCAGCCCATGCCCAAGTTCAAGCTGGGCAAAACGCTGTTCGGCCCGTACAGCGACTACGTCGACAATCTGGCCCACGAATCATTGGCACTGGAGTTATTCCGCAAGTCCGATCTGTGCCTGAACTGCCACCTCGCCGTGCCGACCGCGGGCGATCTGGGGAAGAGCAACGATCTTCTCGGAAACTGGGACACGAGCAAGGCGGCGAAGGCCGGGAAAGAATGCCAAACCTGTCACATGCCTGAGCAATTCGGTGAATCCGCGAACGGCGAACGGCGGCGGAGGGTCGCGAATCACTCCTTCCCAGGACGGGTGGGGACACTCAGGCAGGAAGCCGCGAAGCTCACGCTCGACACGGTTGTCACAGGCGAGCAGTCAGAGGTGACCGTCACCATCAAGAGCTTGGTTCCGCATAACCTTCCTACGACGCACCCTGGCTGGGCAAGGGTCCTACTCGAGCTGGTCATCAAGGGAAAGAATCTCAAGGTCGTGTATACCGAGCAGCGGGTCTATGGTCGGGTGTACGGGAACGCGAAAGGGGAGAAGACAGTCTTCGACTTTGAGGCGACGAAGGTCCTGAAAGATACCGTGCTCAAGCCCGAGGAGACGCGGAAGGAAGTCTTTCGCTTCCCCACCCCCAAAGATGCGCCCTCTTTTGACGTGGAAGTGTCGTTACATTACGCGCCGGTCACGGGGCCGTCCGATTTTCTGTTGCGAATTGAGGCGGAATCCTCCAGGGGCGCTCGAGATCCGGTGTTCCGTCCCATCCCCATTGCGAAGCAGGCAGTGAATATCCCGTTACGATAGGTCGCTGCGCTCAGGCGAGCGGGAATGGGTTACTCAGCGACGATCGTCGAGCCGGGTGACTTCATCTTAAAAATCTGGATAGCGGAGTAGATATTCTTGGCTGGTTGGTTGAGGATCAGCTCTGAGTCCGTGATGTGCGTGTCGATGAGCTCGAAGGGTCCGCCGCTGTAATAGATCTGGCATCGCTCCAACGTGCAGTTCTTGAACACGTGGTTGTCGAGCGTGAGCGGCTCCTTCACAAAGGTCTTTCCTTCGACCAGAATATACTGCGGTCCCATTCCTGTTGTCTCCTCTGTTTGAGAACCACTATATCAAATCGTTTCCAGCCCTGCAAATGCACGCGCGCCCGGTGCTGGAGCGACTGTCATGTAGCTTCTCAGACCGCGCGGTTGCGTACCACGCGGGCCACGCAGGCGGCCTGACGGCTTGCTCATTGCTCACTGGCTCTATACAATGTGCGGACTTTTGAGCCTGCCTGGAGACGTGACCTCTGTGGGAGGGAAGGTGTTCTGCGCCGGAAGGCGCGACAATGTGCCCAGGCGAAGCGTCAGGCTAGGATGAATTTGTTTTGATGAATGTCGTGGGAGGATAGTTCTGTGGATGCATCAACCGCAGTCATCGCGTTCGCCATCGCCACTGCACTCTCCGGGATCGGCTATGGGCTCTACCTCGGGCTGTGGGTGTTCAAGCGGGAGGCCGGGAACGCGGAGATGCAGCGAATCGCGCAAGCGATCCAAGAGGGAGCCGCGGCGTATCTCAACCGTCAATACCGGGCTATTGGGCTGGTCGCAGTCGGGTTGTTTACGATCCTGTGGGTCGCTGGAATATGGTCTGAATACTTCGGTCTTCTGACGGCGGTCGGGTTTTTCGTTGGTGCAGCCGCTTCGGCCACGGCTGGCTATATCGGGATGTACATCGCTGTTCGTGCCAATGTGCGGACAGCCCAGGCCGCGCACATGGGACTCAATAGCGCCTTGACCGTCGCCTTCCGTGGTGGAGCGGTGACCGGTCTTCTACTGATCGGGTTAGGGTTGCTGTCGCTGGCCGGGTTCTACGCCGTCGCCACCGCGCTTGCAGGACCTGACAAAGGCGTTCATGCCCTGCTGAGCCTTGGGTTCGGGGGAAGCCTGATCTCGGTCTTTGCGCGCGTCGGTGGAGGTATTTATACGAAAGCGGCCGACATCGGCGCCGACTTGGTGGGAAAGGTGGAAGCCGGCATTCCGGAGGACGACGCACGCAACCCCGCAGTGATCGCCGATAATGTCGGCGACAATGTGGGCGACTGCGCGGGGATGGCCGCTGACTTGTTTGAAACGTACGCGGTGACCACGGTCGCGGCCATGGTTCTTGCCCATACCCTTTTCAAGGGACAAGAAGCTCCGGTTCTGTACCCGCTCGTGCTTGGAGGTGTGACGATTCTGGCCACCATTGTCGGAACCTTGTTCGTGAAGGTCGGTCATGACGGCGGCATCATGAAGGCCCTTTACAAGGGACTGTTTGTAGCCGGCGGATTAGCCGCACTCGCGTTCTATCCTGTCACTGTCAAGATGTTGCACGGGGTGGGAGGCGTGAGCGGGAGCAGCTATTATCTCGCGTCATTGGTCGGGCTTGGGGTGACCCTCGCATTGGTCTTCATCACCGACTATTACACCTCCAAGAGTTACGCGCCGGTCCAGAACATCGTGAAGGCCAGCGAGACCGGCCACGCAACCAACGTCATCGCGGGCCTGGCTGTGGGGATGCAGGCCACGGCCTGGCCCGTGGTCGTGATCGCAGTGTCCATCCTCGGGAGTTTCTTGATTTGCGGGGGTGCGGACAAGGGTGGCTTGTACGGCGTGGCGGTCGCAGCAGTCTCGATGTTGTCGATGGCGGGTATGATCGTGGCAATCGATGCGTTCGGGCCGATCACCGACAATGCCGGTGGGATTGCAGAAATGGCCCACCTTGGGAAAGATGTCCGCAATATCACCGACCCGTTGGATGCGGTCGGAAATACCACCAAAGCTGTCACCAAGGGATACGCAATCGGCTCAGCGGGTTTAGCTGCAATCGTCCTCTTCGCCGAATACGCTCGCGTGGTGTCGGGTGAGTCCGGTACAGGCGGCTTTGAGCTGTCGAACCCGAATGTCCTCGTCGGTTTGTTTCTTGGCGGAATGTTGCCGTTTCTCTTCGGGTCGATGTGCTTGAAGGCGGTGGGTGAAGCCGGCGGTCTGGTCGTGGAGGAGGTCAGGCGCCAGTTCCGGACTATTAAGGGAATCATGGAGGGATCCGCCAAACCTGAATATGGAACCTGCGTGGACATTGTCACGCGGGCCGCAATTAAGAAAATGATCGTTCCAGGACTCATCCCAGTGGTCTCTCCCATTCTCGTGGGCATACTGTTGGGGCCACAAGCCCTTGGAGGCATGCTGATCGGTACCATTATTACAGGCCTGTTTGTGGCCATCTCGATGACGAGCGGCGGCGGTGCATGGGATAATGCGAAAAAATTCATTGAGGAACAGGGAAAGAAGGGGAGCGAAACACACAAGGCCGCGGTCACTGGCGACACGGTCGGCGATCCATACAAGGACACCGCCGGACCGGCGATTAATCCGATGATCAAAGTGATCAACATCGTGGCTCTGCTGATCGTGCCTCTCCTGGTACACTAGCCCACATTATTCATGAACGCTTCTGCTGTTCACCCGTTGCGCTGCTATTGCAACGGGTGGAACGCGACGAACCGCCATGAATCATGCGGGCTAGAGAAGACTCTGAGGTCGGAAATCGACCCGTTGTGACCGAAGGCCGGCCAGCTTGACGAGGCGGTGCACGTGGGGTATGCTGCCGGTTTAGGAGTGAGGTAGCGTGTGTGGACCCCCGCGGAGCCTGGGTCCCACGACGCGCGGAGGTGTTTCGATGGAAAAGCAGGAGAGGAGATCCGATCAGAAAAAGGACACCCAGGCGAAGGAGGAGGCCAAGCCGAATCCTAAGGTTGTTGAAACCGGGAAGAAACTGAAAGAGGATATTGATAAGCTGATCGATGAAATTGATGAAGTGTTGGAAGAGAATGCAGAAGAGTTCGTGAAAAATTACGTGCAGAAAGGTGGGCAGTAGGCGGCAGGCTGTGGTCTTTCCTTCGAGAGCTCGGTTGTGCGCTTGAGGTTCTCTTCCCCGCGGCGATCCTTGGAGTCGGCATCTCCTTCGCATCCAGATCTTCTTCCATTTTAGGATTCCATCAGAGTGCAGATCCTTCCTGGGTTGGGGAACGGATCCTCCGCTGTTGTCTGAAGCCCCGCGCCGGAGGACGATCGGGATCCTCCTCCTCGACGACCGTGCAGAGAGAGCCGAAGGCGGGAACCTCCTACCATCGGATAAAGGGGCCATGCCGCAGGCCACCATCCTGTGACCGCGGTGACCCCTCTGCTTCCAGGAGGGGGTTACCGGGCTGTTTGACAAAGCTCTCCCGAAGACGTATATTTCCCTTTAAATCTCAGCAACTTACGAAATCAAGAAGCGATGCGCGAGAGGGAACGAATGGGAGATCGGCGATGGGTTATCCATGAGGTGAATCGGGAGCAGCAAGTAGCTCTTGCGCGAGACCTCTCGATCTCCACCATGACCGCGTCGGTGCTTCTGGCTCGCGGCGTCGCGACACAGGAGGAGGCGCATCAATGGCTGTCAACCGCTCAGGGAGCTTCGCATGATCCCTATCTTCTGCCTGATATGGAGCTGGCGATTCATCGTTTGCACCGAGCGGTGCGTGAGTCAGAGCGCATATGTTTTTACGGAGACTACGACGTGGACGGCGTATCGGCGACGAGCATCTATGTGACATTCTTTCAGAGTCTCGGTGCACACGTCACGGCATACATCCCGCATCGTGAAAAAGAAGGGTATGGCCTCAATGCACAGGCGCTTCATCGGCTCCGGCAGAGCGGCGTCGGCTTGCTGGTGACGTCTGACTGCGGGACTACGGCTCAACAGGAAATCGAGGTGGCCAATCAACTCGGTTTTGATGTGATCGTCACGGACCATCACCAAGTGGGTGACCGGCTGCCACCCGCGCTTGCTGTCGTCAACCCGCATCGGGTGGACTCGGTGTACAAGTTTACGGGGCTCTGTTCCGGTGGGCTTGCCTATAAGGTGGTTCAGGCCTACCAAGAGAAGTATGGGAATGGACACCTCCCGCTGGATTCTCTATTGGACCTTGTGGCCTTATCGACCGTCGCCGATGTGGTGCCATTAGTGGATGAGAATCGGCGGTTTGTCACCGAGGGCTTGATGCTGATGACGCGTGGATCCCGCGCTGGAATCCGAGCGCTTAAGCGCACGGCCGGCGTGGACCGAACCTGCACAACCGATACCGTGCTGTTTCAGTTAGCCCCGAGGATCAATGCTGCGGGCCGGCTGGATCATGCCGAGGCCGCGGTGCAGCTGCTGACCACCGAATCGGATTTGGAAGCCAGGCGCATTGCCCTCCGACTCGAGGAGCTGAACCGTACCCGCCGGCAGATCGAGAGAGAGACGACGGCACAAGCCGCGGCCCTTGTGTGCGAGCGGGAACTGCCGGCGGCCCTGGTCGTTTGGGCGCGACATTGGCATCTTGGCGTCGTGGGAATTGTGGCTGCGCGACTCGTAGAACGTTATCATCGGCCTGCCGTGGTGGTGACTGTCGATGGGCGTGGAGTCGGGAGGGGCTCGGCACGGAGCATGCCAGGCTTCGATGTCTTCCAGGCCTTGTGTCAGTGCCGCGATCTTTTGGAGGGGTTCGGCGGGCACCCGAGCGCCGCGGGTCTGACGATTCGCGAATCCCGCCTCGTCGAGTTTCAGGAGAGGTTGGCGAGTCTTGCAGAGGGCTGGGCCGGCAGGCAGTCAGAGGTTCCCCCATTGCGTGTAGACGCAGAAGTCAATCTCGCTGAAGTGGACGCCAGAGTTGTTCGAGAGTTGGAGAAGCTGCATCCGTTTGGGGTCGGGAACCCGGAGCCAACGTTCGCGGTCAAGAACCTGAGGGTCCTGTCCGCTCGGGTGGTGGGAGATTGTCACCTCAAAGTGACGGTGCGAGACGGGCACTCTCCCGCTTTCCACGGCATCGGGTACCGTATGGGCTCCTTAGCCGGTCGCTGGCTCTCAGCCGGTGGGTCCGTGGATCTGGCCTTTATGCCGGAATTCAACCGGTGGAACGGGGTGGACCATATCCAACTACGCATCAAGGATGTGAAGGCAAGCGTGAGTGTATAATCTGTTGTATGCCGTACGAAACCATCACAGGCCTCGAGCAATTGATCGAGCGGCTTCAGGGTTATGACCCGGAGGCCGACGTGGAGTTGGTCCGTCGGGCCTATGCGTTTTCGGCAAAGGCGCATGAAGGTCAGATCCGGCGGTCCGGTGAACCCTATCTGCAACATCCGTTGGCGGTTGCGGGCGTGTTGACCTCACTCCGATCAGACGTGACCGCCGTCGCCGCCGGGTTGCTGCATGACACGCTCGAAGATACGCTCGCCACGTCCGATGAACTGGAGCATGAGTTTGGCAAGGACGTTGTGCATCTGGTGGACGGTGTGTCTAAGATCGGCAAGATCCACTTCAGGAACTATGAGGAAAAACAAGCCGAAAACTTCCGAAAGATGGTGCTCTCGATGGCGGACGACATCCGGGTCGTTCTCATCAAGCTGGCCGACCGCCTGCATAACATGCGGACGCTGGAGCATCTTCACGAGGTCAAGCAAAAACAGATAGCCCAGGAGACGCTTGAAATTTATGCGCCGCTGGCAAGTCGCCTGGGCGTTGGATGGATGAAAAACGAGCTGGAGGATTTGTGCCTGAAGTATCTGAAGCCTGATATCTATGCTGGCTTGAAGCTCAGGGTGGCAAAGCGGGAAGAGCAACGTCAGCAGTACATCGAGGAAGTGATGCAGCATGTGCGTCAGGCGTTGGCGGACTCGGGCATGCCGGGCGAGGTGCAGGGAAGGTCCAAGCACCTGTACGGCATTTACCAGAAGATGGAGCGTCAGTCGATCTCGTTTGAGGAAGTCTATGATCTGGCCGGGGTCCGGATTATCACGGACACCAAAATGAACTGCTACGGCATCTTAGGGATCATCCATTCCTTGTGGCGGCCGGTCCCGGGACGGTTCAAGGACTACATTGCGATCCCGAAGTCGAACCTGTACCAATCCCTGCACACGACCGTGGCCAGCCTGCAAGGAGAGCACGTGGAGTTTCAGATTCGCACGGACGAGATGCATCGGATTGGTGAACAAGGTATTGCCGCGCACTGGAAGTACAAGGAGCGCGGTCAGCTTGAAGAGAAAGATGGGAAAGCATTCAGCTGGCTGCACCAGTTCGTGGAATGGCAGCGGGATTTGACCGATAATCGCCAGTTCATGGACTCGGTCAAACTCGATCTGTTCCACGATGTGGTCTATGTGTTCACGCCTAAGGGCATGGTCAAGGAGATGCCGCTGGGGTCGACGCCTGTCGATTTTGCCTATGCCATCCACACGGAAATCGGCGATCATTGCGTGGGTGCGAAGGTAAACGGCAAGATTGTGCCGTTGCGGTACCAGCTCAAGAGCGGCGATACCGTGGAGATTCTCACGTCGGCCACACAGGTTCCGCACAAGGACTGGCTGAAGTTCGTGCGCACCTCGCGAGCCAAGACGAAAATTAAGCACTGGCTGAAGGTGGAAGAACAGAAACGCAGCCTCGAAATCGGTCGGCGGTTACTGGAGCGCGAATTTCGACGGCATGATCTTCCGCCGGCCCAAATTCTCAAATCGGACCGACTGCTTGCAGTGGCGCGCGAGTCCGGCTATGAGACGACCGATGAGATGGCTGCAGCAGTCGGGTATGGGCTGCAGGGAACCACTCAGATCGTCAACCGATTACTGTCCCTTGGGTCCGACCCGAGCCATCAGGCGGCCCCGGAAGAGCAGGGAACGGTCCGCGCAAAGGCCGGGAAGCGCGAGGAGCGCGAAGTCAAGGTGAAGGGCAGCCGGGATCTGCTTATGCAGCTCTCGAGGTGCTGCAATCCTGTGCCAGGCGATCGGATTCTGGGCTATATCACCCGTGGGCGAGGGCTGACGATTCATTCCGTGGGATGCCCGAACCTCGACGCCCTTGATTATGACAAGGAGCGACTGGTCGAAGTGACATGGGACACGACATCACCGAGCATCCATGCGGTGAAAGTCTCGGTGCTGGCAGTGGATAAGACGGGAGTGTTAGCGAACGTATCGTCGTCTATTTCCGAATCTGAGTCCAACATCCGGCGAGCCGAGATTACAACGCGGGAAGACCGCAAAGCGATCCTAGACTTTATTATCGATGTGACCGATACCACTCATCTGGACCGAGTCCTCAAGGCGATTGAACGCGTCGACGGAGTGATCACCGCGCGGCGCGTCCGTGCCTGGCAAGAGCGCTAGTGCCGGACAGATGATCTCTCGATAAGGAGGTCAGTGCGTCATCGTCCGACGGATGGATTGGGTACTTGAAAGTCGAGCCTCACCCCCCGGCCTAATTTCAAGGATTCCGCCGAGCCTGCAGCCAACTCCAACACGTACATCGCTTTTTGGTTGGGTTGGTATTGGGGACATCCGTTACCGGCCAGGTGGCAGGCCGGAACATTTCGTTCGACGTGGACGATCCTCTTTTCCCCATCGAGCCAGATGATATCGAGGGGGATGCGCGTATTTTTCATCCAGATGGTCCAGTGTTGTGGTTCGGAGAAGGTAAACAGCATCCCGCGGTCCTTGGCCAGAAACTGTCGAAACATGAGTCCCTGGGCTCGTTCTTCTGCCGTGTCAGCCAGCTCCACAAGAATCGTCGTTCCCTGCGGAGTGGTCACGCGTATGAGGGTGTCATCTTGGACTCGTGGCTCCGATCTCCCAGGTGCGGGGAGCACCGTTGCGAGGGACACGAGGACGGCGAGACAGCCAGCCCGTGCGAGGACCCCACAAGACTGGGCAGAACCTTTGCGTACCGTGGTGATCGACATGGTTGCATCCTAGGCGGCGTCCCTTGTACTGTCAAGATGCGATGCTCGCTCACTGGTTTCCATTAGGATCTGAACCTCGATTGGATGCGAACCGGCTTTCTCTTCTCCTGTGTATGCCGGTGGCGCATCGAGGTGCGTGTTCACCAGGGTTGGCCTTCACAGGTCCGCGGCGCGGCCGCATGTCTTTCTTGGACGAGTGATGGACCGTCCCTGGCTCCAGTCCTATGACCCGGGTGTCCCTCACACTCTCTCCTATCCGGAAATTACTCTTCCCGATCTGCTAAGCCACTCGGCCAGACGGTATCCGGGCCATCCCGCGATTCGCTTTTACGGGCGGACTCTTCGCTATCGCGAGCTGGACGCCCTCGTCAATCAATTCGCGAATGCCCTCAGCACGCTGCAGATTGGAAAAGGCAGCGTGGTCGGCATTATGCTTCCTAACCTCCCTCAAACCGTCATTGCCTATTACGGGAGCCTCCGGGCTGGGGCGCTTGTGACGCCGATCAATCCACTGTATGTCGAACCTGAAATCGAACAGCAAGTCGCGGATTCCGGCTGTGAAATCATTCTTGCGCTTGACCAGTTCTATCCCCGAATCAAGCCGCTCATCGACCAGAGGCGCCTGAAACGTGTGATCCTCTCGGGCCCCGAAGACTATTTGCCCTGGCTCAAGCGCCTGTTGTACCCGATCAAAGAA
>JACZQN010000015.1 GCA_022545705.1 Nitrospirota bacterium
AGCCGACGCTCGAACCTCGCGCGGCTCATTGTTGCCGTTAGGCCGAACCGAATGAGAGAAAGAAAGGGGTCGGGTGACGAATGATGAGTGACCAATGACGTCGTTTACCTGAGCTGATGGCTGACTGCTGATGGCTGAAAGCGCGTGAGCGCTAGTGGGTGTGGTGATGTGTGTGGCGCGGACCTGGATGGAGATGAGCCGGGGCTTCACTGAGGCCGGGCGTGAACTGGCCGGGGAGGATGATCCGGCCTCCCTCCTGCTGCTTCGCAAGCTGCTCGGCCACGGTTGGGTGGTGCGTCCGAATATAGCCGATCAAGCCGGTTAGAAACCGCTGAGATTGCAACCCTCCTCCTGAGAACCCAGCCACGAAGGTCAGCGCCCGGTTCAGGACTTCCGTGGCGGTCTGGGTATCAGGCACGGGCTGCGCCTGCTGTTTGCTGAAGGCCTCGTACTCTTTCTTGAGATGTTCCGCGAAGACCTGCTGTGGGGCCGGGGGGACGTGGAGGGGGCTGAGCGCCCTGCGCAGCGACTGAAGCGCAGCAACCACTTCCCCGTCCTGCCTGTCGCGCCGGTTGAGGAAGTACTTGAAGGTCACAACCTCGATCAAGTTGAACAGGCCGGCAGCCTTCTCTCCCCCGAGCTCAAACAGTTCTTTGTAGAAGTCGCGTCGCGCCAGGCCAAACCGTTCTCCCGTGCGCTTCTGCTGGTATTCGTTGTTGGTATCCAGAAACACGCAGTCGGAAGGGCACGCGATCTGTACTATGCGATGTTCACCGCAGCACTGACTGCAAATGAGGCCGCCCAGCGCGGGGCATGCCCGCTTGCCTTTCCGCTCGTGACAGTATGTGCATTTGCTCATTAGGGTTCTTGCGCTTCGCTCCCTGGCCGCGGAGGGCGAAACCCATAGTCGCTGAGCGTACGCTTCCTTTTCTTGCTCTTCACGGGCGACTCCAACCCGTTCATCTCCGCGGTATTGGCGTAGAGGTACGGAACCAAAATCAGGTGCTTCGCACGGTCCACCCCGATGTCGGCGGGAGTGTGAAGATATTCGGCGATCACATGAAAACGCCGATCTGGCCTCATTCTCCAGACCTTGCCCGCTGTGAAATCGGAGACATACATGTTCCCCCACTTGTCAAAATCGACTCCGTCCAGATTGTGGAACCGGGACGAAAAGAACGAATTTGATACCAGCACGGTAATCGTTCCCTTGGCATCCACCTCGAGAATCTTCCCCTTATCCCAGCTCACCACGATTAGCCGCCCGCTCCTCGGGTGCACAGCAAGACCCCGGGGCCCGGCGAGCGAAGCGTCCCGCACCAACACGGAGATGGCGTGCTGGTGCCTCGTGTCGATCCGATAGATGGTATTGTCCTGAGTATCTGAGGCGTAGAGGATCCCATCGCCGTCGTGGGCCACATCGGCCAACGAGGTGGCCTCCGTGCTGCCCTGATGACGCGTGAAGGAGATTGTGTGGATGGCTCGGCCAGTCTTGGTATCGAAGCCCCGTACTGCGTCCAGATCGGCGACGTAGAGGATGCCCTTGACGATGGCCATGCCCTTCGGGGCGTGCAGCACGATCCCATCTTCGCCTCCCTGGATGAACCGCTGCTTGACGACCTTGCCGTTCTGGTCCAGCTTGGTGATAAAGCCATTGTTGTTCTTCACCTCTGGGTCGCCGTTGATGTTGGAAATGAAGTACTGATCTCTTGCTGAGTCCGCCACAAAGCTTTGTGGCGACTGGAGCCCCTTGACCTGGAGGGCGAACGCCAGGTCTGGCCCTGGGAGCGCAAATAGAATCAAGGCCATGATCAGAGGCAAAACGGTCCTCGGAGCACCTAGTTGAGGCGGCTGATGCAGGATGCGGACTCGTCGGATCATGCTTGAATCTTTCTTTTGGTGTGCCGATCGTCTGATCGTCTCGTGAATTAGCGTGAAGAATGGCGGCGTCGGCACTGCCGAGTTATGGTACTGGACGCTTCGAGAAGCTGTCAAGGAAGCGCGCATCGCGGACGTTGACTTCGATTCTGAGCGCCTGTTACTGTTCGTCCCCTTTTGAAAAAAGTGATAGAATGTCGGCAGGAGCGACAAGTGGCCGCACGGTTGATTGACGGGAAGGCGTTAGCGCAGAGCATCCGGGATCAGATTGCAAAGGATGTCGCGGAGCTCCACGCTCGTTCTGGCATCAGGCCGGGATTGGCGGCGATTCTGGTCGGCGAGGATCCGGCCTCGAATCTCTATGTGAAACATAAAGAGAAGGCCTGCCATGAGGCAGGTATCTACGTGGATGATCATCGGTTATCGTCCGCCACGACTCAGGCCGAGCTGCTGGCCCTTATCGAGAAAGTGAACGCTGACCCCAAAGTCCATGGCATCCTCGTGCAGCTTCCACTCCCCAAGCAGATTGACAGTAAGGTCGTCCTTGAAGCGGTGTTGCCCCACAAAGATGCTGACGGCTTCCACCCATATAATGTGGGCCGCTTGGTGGAAGGGATGGCGTTGTTTACCCCCTGCACGCCCAAGGGGATCATCAAAATGATCGAGTCCACAGGCGAGGCGATCGAGGGCAAGCGCGCGGTGGTACTGGGCAGGAGCAATATCGTGGGCAAACCGACAGCCCTCCTGTTGATGCACCGGAACGCGACCGTCACGGTCTGCCATTCCAAGACCAAGGACCTGGCGGCTCGGTGTCGAGAAGCGGAGATCTTGGTGGTGGCGATCGGGAAGCCAAAATTCGTGACCGGTGACATGGTGCGGGAAGGGGCGGTGGTGGTAGATGTCGGCGTGAACAGGTTGGAGGATGGCAAGCTCGTGGGCGATGTTGAGTTCGGTCCGGTCAGCGAACGAGCGGGCTGGATCTCCCCCGTTCCGGGCGGCGTGGGCCCCATGACGATTGCCATGCTGCTCGAGAACACCTTCGAATCGGCGAAGCGGAGCGCGGGCATCGCCTAAGGCTCGACCAGACAAGGAACCCCCACAGATGGGCAGTGGGCAGTCACGACTGAGAGAGACGCTGAACCGCGGGGAGTTTGCGGTCACCGTCGAGTACAATCCCCCCAAAGGCACCAATGTCTCGGCGCTCCTCGACAACGCTAAAGCGCTGCTGGGCCGTGTCAGCGGAGTCAACGTCACCGACAACACAGCGGCGATCATGCGAGCGGGCTCGCTCCCGGTGTGCCGCCTTCTCTACGAGATGGGGCATGACCCGGTCATGCAGATGACCTGCCGGGACCGGAATCGCTTGGCCATTCAGTCGGACCTGTTGGGGGCTCACCTCTTGGGCGTCCGCAACGTCCTCTGCCTCACCGGTGACTATCCGACCGTCGGGGACCACAAAGACGCCAAGCCGGTCTATGATTTGGACTCAGTGCAGATCATGCAGCTCATCAGGGGACTCAATGACGCGGGAGACTTGGTTGGAAACAAGTTGAACGGCGGGACCGACTTCCTGATCGGCGCGGCCGTGACGCCAGAAGCGGATCCCGCTGGCCCGATGCTGGTGAAGTTTGAAACCAAGGTCAACGCGGGCGCGCAATTCTTTCAGACCCAGGCGATCTACGATACGGAGAACTTCAAAACCTTCATGCAGCAGGTGCGCAAGTTCAACGTGAAGGTGCTCGCCGGCATTCTGTTGCTCCGCTCGGCCAAGATGGCGCAGTTCCTGAACGCGAACATTCCCGGCATTTCGGTGCCGGAGGAGATTATTGAGGAATTGCGTGCGGCCGGCCCGAAGCGGGAGCCGGATGTCGGGGTGGACATCGCCGTTCGGACGATCAAGGCTGTACGGCCCCATTGTGACGGCGTGCACATTATGGCAATTAAAGCGGTGGGTTGCCTCCCGGAGATTCTCACCAAGGCGGAGCTGGGATGATGACGGTTCCGGAGTTCCAACAGTATAAGCGCGAGGGGAAAAAGCTCATTGTCGTCACCGCGTATGACGCCCTCTTCGCGCGGATCGTGGAGCAGGCAGGAATCGAAGCGATCCTGGTCGGCGATTCACTGGGCGTGGTGGTCCAGGGGAAAAAGGATACTCTTTCGGTGACGATGGAGGATATGCTCTACCATACCCGCCTGGTGGCGGGCGCCGCGCAGCAGGCGCTCGTCATCGCAGACATGCCGTTCCTGTCCTACCAAATCAGTGTGGACGAAGCGGTCCGCAATGCCGGCCGGTTCCTCCAGGTAGGGGCTGCGGCGGTCAAGCTGGAGGGCGGGGCCCCGGTGGTGGACCGGGTGGAGGCGATGACCCGTTTCGGGATACCCGTCATGGGGCATCTCGGCATGACGCCGCAGTCCGTTCATCGGTACGGCGGCTACAAGGTCCAGGGGAAGGAGCGCCCGAAGGCAGAAGCGCTCATCGAGGACGCCAAGGCGCTGGAGTCAGCCGGGGCGTTTGCCATCGTGCTCGAAGCCATCCCGGCCAACCTGGCACACGACATCACTCAGACGCTCACAATCCCAACCATCGGGATTGGCGCCGGTCCGCATTGCGATGGACAGGTGTTAGTGCTCTATGATCTGCTGGGGCTGTTCGATCAGTTCGTGCCGAAGTTTGTGAAACCCTATGCCCACCTCAAAGCCGATGCGCTTCAGGCTCTGCGCCGCTACAAGGAAGAAGTGGAACAGGGCAAGTTCCCCACCGACTCCGAAAGCTACCGCTAAATAGTTTGAACAAATAAATCCAGTCTTCGGGCAGAAAAGAACGTGGTAGACTTGATCCGTTTTCCTCGTCGCCAGTTGGGTCATCACGGGCTTCCCATCGGCCATGTCTCAGGAAGAGCTCGAACTCTACGTCGCGCGGCTGGAAACCTACGCGCAGCAGCATCCAGTCAGCTATAAGCTTCGGGTCGCTCTAGCGGCAGCACTGGGGTACGCCTACGTGTATGCGGTGCTAGGGCTGGCCGTGGTGCTCTTCGGACTCTGGGTCATCTTCGCTGCCCGGTCTCCAGCCCCGACCTATGTCATTGCTGCGGTGGGCGGACTGTTGGTCGTTTTCGTGTACGCGGTTGTGCGAGTCCTCTGGGTTCGCGGTCCGCTGCCGACAGGAGTCGAGTTGGACCGTCACAGTGCTCCCCGACTCTTCTTGCTTCTCGACAAGCTGACTTCGACACTGCGAATTCCCAGCGTCAACCAGGTGGTGCTGACGGATGACTTCAGTGCGCGCGTGGTCCAGGTTCCGCGCCTCGGAGCTCTATGGTGGCGCCGAAGTTACCTGTGTTTGGGATTCCCCCTGATGCAGGCACTCACCCCAAGACAGTTGAGCGCCGTCGTTGCCCGTGAACTTGGGCTTCATGCCAGCATCCATGATCGCTTCGCCGGTTGGATGTATCGCGTTCGACGGACCTGGTCGCAGTTTCTGAGGGTGGTACAGCGTGAGCAACCGTTCGGAGCCGTCCTTTTTCGGCCTTTTCTTGAATGGTACGTTCCGTTCGTGAACGCCTGCTCGTTCGTCATGGCGCGTGCGAACGAATATGCGGCAGACCAGTGCGCAGCGCGAGTTGCAGGGTCCAAAAAGGCGGCCGAGGCTCTGATCAACTTGGAGGTCAAAGCCAGGTGCTTAAAAGTCAGGGTGAGGCCGAATCTTTTCAAGCAGGCGGATCATCTTTCGCTCCCTCCGGTTGGGACGTTCGGCCAGATGTGCCGGGAGTTAAGCGGAGGGCTTGCGGCTCAAGATGAGGCCCAATGGCTTGATGAGGCGCTGGCGAGAGAAACAACTTACGATGCCACGCGTCCGTGCCTGTCGGACCGACTCTCGGCACTTGGCTTTCCGTTTGAATCCGATGGGGGGGCGGATCATTATCGAGAGCGACTACCCTTGCCTGCCACGGCGAAGAGGACTGCTGCAGAGGAGTTCCTTGGCGATGACCTCGCCCGATACACAGAACGTCTCGATGAGGGCTGGGGGGCCAACATCACTCCGGAATGGCAGGAGCGACATGCACAGGTGCAGGATTCACTGACGCGGTTGAAGGCCTTCTCAACGACGGCTGAGGTTCAGTCGCTGGACGCGGATGAGGTGTGGGAGCGTGCGCGGCTGACAGCAGAGTTCCTGGGACACGAACAGGCAATCCCGCTCCTAAGAGAGGTCCTACAGGAGCGGCCGAATCATGCAGGGGCCAACTACGCGCTGGGGCGCATTCTGCTCGAGAACGATGACGAAGCGGGCCTCGCGCCTCTCGACAAAGCCATGAACGAGAATCCGGATTGCGTGCTTCCGGGTTGCGCGTTGGCCCATACCTTTCTAACATGCCGGGGGAAGCGGGAGGAAGCGGAAGGGTACGCGGAGCGCACGGTTCGACACCGTGCATTTGTGGCTCGCGCACAGCTCGAGCGGGAAGAGGCGACGGCTGAGGATACGTTTCAGAGCCACGAGCTCTCGGTGAACAAGGTTGCACGCCTCGGTGAACAGCTCTATGGCTATCCTCTGGTGGGAGATGCGTACCTGACCCGAAAGGTTGTCACCTATTTCCCCAAGCGGCCCTGCTATGTCTTGGGCATTGTTCCTCGGTGGACCTACTGGCTGTTCCCTTGGAGCGGGAATGCAATGGTAACTCTTGCCAACCGACTTGAGTCTGACCCAGAGATGGGGGGCGATGTCCTTGTCATCATCCTGAACGCTGATTCGAAGATCAGGAAACTCAAACCGAAGATTCAGGCGATCGAAGGAGTCCATATCTACAGCCGATCCACTTGGCGAAGAGCATCTGTTTGATTCGTGCAGGACACCTGAAACACCTGCCGATCTTCCAGCCGAACGGCCACCAAGCGCCGTCCCCAGACGCAGCCGCCATCCAACGCCACCAGGTTGTGCCGGACGACGAGCCCCAGAGCTGCCCAGTGCCCGCAGATGATCGTGGCTTCGGCGCTTGCACGGCCGGGAATCTCAAACCAGGGAAGAAAACCCTTCGGGGTTTGACCCGGAGGGCCGGTGAATGAAAAGTCCAGTTGTCCGCTTGCCGAACAGATCCGCAGCCGGGTCAAGGTGGTAGCGATGGTCGCGAGCCGTTCCATTCCAGCGAGGTCATCGCTCCATTTGCGGGGGCGGCGCTTTTGATACAGGAAACTGAGAAACGCCCGGTGCTCAGCGCTGCGCAAGGCCGCTTCCACTTCCTGTGCAAGCCCCTCTGCACAGGACACAGTCCATTGAGGCAGCAGCCCAGCATGGACAAGGACGAATCCGTTCCTGCGGTATATCAGCCGTTGGTGCCGCAGCCAGACGAGTAACTCTTCACGATCCGAGGCTGCCAAGATCTCCTGGAACGTGTCGTCGCGGCGTGGGCGGGTACAGCCTTCGGCTACGGCGAGTAAGTGGAGGTCGTGGTTGCCGAGCACTGTGACCGCTGTGGGGCCGAGTCCTTTGACAAAGCGCAGCACGCGGGCGCTTTCCGGTCCTCGATTGACGAGATCACCCACAAACCAGAGCCGGTCCCTGGCCGGATCAAACCTGATCTGCTCCAAGAGCAGTTCAAGCGCTGAGAAACAACCCTGAATGTCACCGATTGCGTAGGTCCAACCGGGAGCGTAAGTGGTCATACATCATCCGTGAGGCAAGGAGTCATGTCAGACGATTGACGAATGACGCGTCCTCGGTGAACGTATCGGGCAGGCGGTCAGGAAGCAATTTGTACGAGAGGGCACGAGGGACGGGTAGGAAGGATAGGCTGTTGGGGCAATCAGGGATACTTGGCTTCAATCGTGCTTCGGAGCCCCCCACGAGCGGTAAACTCGCCGGTCACTTTGATCCAGACAGGTCGGCATGCGGCGACGATGTCTTGCAGGATCCGGTTGACCGCGTTCTCATAGAAGATGCCGAGGTTCCGGTAGGCGTAGATGTACAGCTTCAGGGATTTCAGCTCCAGGCAGGCCTTGTCCGGCATGTAGCGGATCCGGATCGTGCCGAAGTCTGGCAGGCCGGTTTTTGGGCACATGGCCGTGTACTCCGGCACCTCAATCTCGATCTCGTATCCCTTGTACTGGTTAGGCCACG
This sequence comes from Nitrospirota bacterium, assembly GCA_022545705.1. Taxonomy (GTDB): domain Bacteria; phylum Nitrospirota; class Nitrospiria; order Nitrospirales; family Nitrospiraceae; genus JACZQN01. The sequence goes on from JACZQN010000015.1 coordinate 7,985, forward strand.
TCTCGATCGCGGGCAGAGTCCCCGTCACCCCGCTTTTGGCGTGGGCCTCGGTATAACCCCACCGCTGCTTGGGTGCCCGTTTCACACCCGCGTCATCCAATCTACTTGCCCGATCTTCTCGAGTTCGAAGTAGAGCGTGACCCAGGGACACATCATTTCGGGGTACACCTCGCACAAACCGCCTTTGCGCACACCTCCGCATGGGCCGTGGCTCATGAACTTAGGACATTCCGCTTTCGCCGTCCCGTCTGGCAGCGGCGGGCGGTTGTGCACCCCTCCGGCATGCACCTCCCCTTCATGTTCCCCTGAGACCAACACGCGTGGTGGCATCCCTAGTATTCTATACCCTTTCCATGAATTGAGCAATTTCGGTGAGGCGCATACCTCGGACCGCGATTTCCGGGGCATAGACCACTTCGTCCGCCCCCCATCCCACGATGGGCCTGGCCCGCTTGGTGATCCCAAGAATGTCGTTCAGCAGGTGGCGAATGTTCCCGGTCAGTCGGACGGTGTTAGCCTGGAGCGGCGCGGCAATCCGTCCATCTTCAATCAGATACGAATCCCCCACGAGCGTACAGGTGAAATCTCCAGCCCGTAGGCCGTTGATCGGGTACGTGTACCAGATGCGACCAATATACACGCCGTTGCCCACCAGGCTGAGCAGACTGTCGGTCGTGTGCGAAACGCTTCCCTCGATGCACACGTTGGTGGCCGCGATGGAGGGCACAACGTTGAATTGCCTCGATCCTTGGCTCGAGAGGCGGAATCCATTTCGCGGTGTGAGCGCGTCGGGATAGTCCTGCGGGTTGAGACCAAGTTTTTCCCGCGCCCGCGGATCTCGCCGCAAGCGCTCAGTCTCATAGTGGTTCGACAATAACCCCTGAAGCACCCCCGCCCGGATGAGGTCGGTCCGGTTTGTGGGCAGGCCTTCGCAGGTGATGCTCCTACTCCCAACCATCCCTTTGGCCGCGCCATGGTCGTAAATGGTCAGCATGTTGGAGGCGACAGATCGCTTCAATTCCCCGAGAAAGGCCGAGCGGCTGCTATAGAAGGCATTGGTGGTCAGGCTGGGCAGGACGAGGTGTGTCATTATGTCAGTGACCGGTTGGGGTCCTAGAATGACGGTGTAGGTGCCGCTCGGCAGTCGGCGGCCGCCGGCCGCCTTCACCGCGTTCCGGGCCGCCTCGGCCCCGGCTTCCCCTCTGAACTTGGCCAAATGCGCTGCTGCTGCGTAGCCGGTGCCTTTGGCGTTGTGCTGCTCGACCATCGCCGTGACAAACGATGTCACAGAGGTCGATTCGTCAGTCTGGACTTTCGGCATACGGGTGGAGCCGATGGCGGCGCGTTGTCGAATGAGGCTCACGTCCCCGCCGACGATGAGACCGAGCGAAGCCAGTTTTTCCTTGGTCCCTGCAAGCCGTACCAGTTGATCTGACGAGGCAAAGGCTTTCAACGCTTCGTTGATGACTTGCCATCCTGCTTCGACCAGCTTCCGATCGTTGAGCTCCATAATCCTGCGATCGTGCTCGTGGCGCAATCGGCGAGGGGTGGAGAGCACGCGCGTGGGCAACGACACAAAGTGTGGGTCCGGCATCGCGTTGTCCCGCGCTTTCTGGAGAGCCCGCCTGATTCCGACAGGGGAGAGATCTCGGGCCTCGCTGCCGAACCCGATCTGTAGGCCATCGGTTCCTTTGAACACGGCGAGAATACCGATCCCAAATGAATCGGAAGACTTTGGCTCCTCGACCCCATGACAGGGAATGTGCGACGTGTAGTTCAGCCGACAAATGAGTTCTCCGGTGCTGGACGCAAAGACCTCCGCGTCCTGAATGTCTTTCTGCCGCACGAGCTGACGCAACGTGCGCTGAACAGTTTTCTTCAGCGTGGCGAGGGGGATCATAGGCCGGTGAGCCGTGCCCGGCTGCGCAAGGTAGGGGCCCCGTTGCCGAGCCGTTTGGTCTGCATGGGCTGACCCTTGCCGCAGTTGGGGATGGGACCCAGCCAGAAATCGCGCCCGACTGCATCCACGTTCATGAGGTATTCCTTGGTGTCCGCTGTCATCCCTCCGCCCCGATAGAGTTGGCCCAGTTGGCCATTTCGGATCTCGTAGACCTTCTGCGCGGTGATGCTGAAGTTCTCACGGGACTCGGCGATTGAGGGTGTGCGGTGCCCGACGAGATAGTACCCCCGGTCCACCTCGGCAATGATCGACTCCGGGTCATGCGAACCGGCCTCAAAGACCGTGTTGGACATACGAATGAGCGGGACGAGCGATGCCTCAGTGGCTTTATACGATCCATTGGGCTCGGCGCCCAGGATCGCCGCCGTCTGTCGGCTGTTCATGAATCCGGAAAAGATGCCCTTCTGGATATGCATGACCTTGCGAGCTGGAGTCCCCTCATGGTCATACACATAGTGGCCCAGCCCGGGGAGGGTGGGATCTGAATAGGCGGAGACAAGCGGCGAGGCGATCTGGTGCCCGACTTGCGTGTGGTCAAGGCTCTGGAGGAACCAGCTCCGTCCCGCGTACCCGGTTTCCATCTTGAGTGCGCGGTCCAGTTCGGTTGGGTGGCCCAGGATTTCGTGGGCGAGCAGCACGTTGTAGTGCGGATCGGTGACCACGACGACTTCATCCTCAGAGGCACGCAGGGCGGGGGCGTCGGCCAGTTTAAGGCAGTCGCGTCCAAGGCTGGTCGCGAAGGTCATGAGGTCGAGGTGCCGAATCATCGGGCTGCGGGTTCCTTCCGTCACAACTTCCCAGCCGCGTTGATGTCCGATATAGTCGTAGAGGGCCTGCTCCCCGGTGTCGCTCTCAGCCACGATTGAGCACAATCCCAGCGTGGTCGCAAAGCTCTGATCGAGGATGGCGCCTTCGGAACTGGCAAACAGTTCACGATCCAAGCTGGTGGAGGTGGCAATGCCGTTGAATCGGATCTTCGAGCCGAGTCCTGCGACCGCCTGGGAGACTTCAGTGGTGATCCGGGTGATCTCCGAGAGGCGCACTGAGCGTGGGTCAATGGCATATTCGGCTTTCACGGTATCTTGGCGAACCTCGACGGGCGCCAATGGTAGTTCGGCCAGGCTGTCGCCGAGGCCTTTGAAACGGCCGCCGGTCTGATGCTTGTGTCCGGCGTTCGCGATGGCCCGCTCGTATGCCTGGCGAAGGCCCAGTCGTAGGACGTTGCTCAGACCGGACCAGTCGCCATTTCCGAGGCGATGTCCATAGTAGCCCGGGGAGGGCACAGGGGCTCCCGCCAGCACACGGATGCTGAAGCCAAAGACATAATCGTCGGAGGCAGATTTTCCAGCGCCGTTCTCAGCCGACGCCGATTTCACCTCGGCAAGTCCGATCCGCAGATCGGCGTACCGGCAGTGGCGGAACCGCTTGGGGGCGTTGCGGACGAGCTCAGCAGCCAGATGCTTGACTCGGTCCAGGCTCTCAACGGTGAGCGGTTTCGCGCTAAGTGATCGAGCCATCGGTGATCAGCCTCGCGAGGAGTCAGCAGGAGCGGAGGGGATATTCCGCTCAATGGCTCTCGCTGGGAGGGGCTTCATGTCCGCCATGATGCGGTGAGGATGATTTCCATGATCATCCCAGCGGTAGGCTCGTTCGAGCGCGCGAGGGGCAGGACCACGCTCATCAGCCGCCGTTAGAGCGGCCGCCTGTTCACCCCAATCCGAAATTCTTTTGCCGCGGAATTTATTTCGGATCGGGGTGCAGGGACCTCCTTCAGTGGAATGGTAAGGGGGATCGCGTTTGTCGTGATCGTGAAAGAATCGATTATCCGTCGAACGATCAACACGAGCGTCAGACCGACCATGGAAGCGTGCCTAGTGTGTTGCAATTATAGGGAGCTGCTCATGACCCGGTCAAGCTGAGAAGCGTGTCCGCTAGGACCAATGGCCTACTGTGAACCAGCTGAGGTAGGCCTTCTTTCGGTGACGGTGGGCCTTCTTCTGAGTTGCATTGATATTCGATAAGTTATACGATCCTGCACTAAGCGGAGAGCTCAGTGAAGGCCTCAACTGTAGTTTGCGATTGACAGCGTTTCAGAGCGTTTGGTAGACTAGGTTGTTCGGCTCCAGTATTTAAACAAATAGTAGAAGAATCGCGTAGTTCGGCTTGACAGGAAGGAGTCGGATTGGCGCAGGCAGTATGAGGAACAGAGGAACGTGCATGGACATCGTGAGCCTGCACATCAAGGAGAAGGAGAACCCCAATGAGTCTTGATTATGTGAAATTCTCGCCAGGGTTTGAGGGATTCATGCCCAAGGAATATCGGGACATGGTCGAGCACGGTCCGTTTGGCAAGAAGACCTCGGTGTCGCAGATGGGAAGCTTCAAAGAGATCCTTGAAGAGCATCCCATGTGCGCTGGCTGTGCCATGACCTTGTTCATTAGGCTGGCCATCATCGCGTTCCCGAATCCGGAGGACACGATCACGGTCGGAACCGCTGGCTGCGGTCGTCTCGCAATCTCGCAAGCGGCGATTCCGTTCGTTTACGGGAACTACGGAGACCAGAATGGCGTCGCAAGCGGACTGTCGAGGGGGTTGCGCCTGCGGTTTGGCGATCAGCCGAAGGACGTGGTCGTGATGGTCGGCGACGGGGGCATGGCCGACATCGGGTTTTCGGGCACACTTCATTCCTGGTTCCGGAAGGAGAAGTTCACCACGATCATGTTGGACAACGAAGTCTATGGCAACACCGGCGGCCAGGAGAGCGGCATGACCAACCAGGGGGCGGTGCTCAAAATGGCTCCGCTGGGGAAGAAGTTTGAGAAGATGGACATGCTGTCCATGGCGAAGTTGGCGGGCTGTGCCTACGTCGCCACGGTGGTTCCGAATAACCCGCGCCGTGTGGAAAACGTGATTCGGAAGGCGGTCCTGATTGCTCGTGAAGTGGGACCGACCTATATCCAAGCCTACACCTCCTGCAACATCGAGTACGCCATTCCAACCGACAAGGTGCTGGAGGACTGTAAGACCGTCGAGGACGACCGCTATAAGTTCTCTGAACACATCACCGAGGACGCGAGGGACTATCTGGCTGATCGGTATGGCTACAAGGAGTTCATGCCGAAGCCGGCCATGGCCGCGATTTCGAAGGCCTAAGCGACGGGTCGGTTCCAGCCTCCCCAACGAAGAGTGACGAAGGAGGGAAGGCAATGGCAAAACGTTTCAACATCCGGATGGCTGGCGTCGGGGGGCAGGGGGTTGTTACAGGCTCCCACATCTTGAGCACCGCCGTGATTCACGCGGGTGGGGAGAGCACCATCGTCCCGTTCTACGGGTCCGAGAAACGCATGGCGCCGGTGGAGAGTTATGTGCGGGTGTCGGACGAGCCGATCTATGAGATCGGCGAAATCACCTTCCCGCACATCATCATTATCTTCCATCCCCATGTCATTACCCATGGCAAGTCCTATACGATGCCGTTCTACTTCGGGTTGAAGGAGGACGGGGTCGCTCTGATCAACAATGACGGTCCCATGCGCTTGCACAAGGACCAGGCGGCTGAGCTCGAAGAGCGCCGTGCAAAGCTCTATTACCTCCCGGCCACCAACCTCTCACTGGAAATCGCGGGGATGGATCTGGCGACCAACATGGCGCTGATGGGTGCGATCGGGTGTATCACGGGTTTGACGACCATGGACGCGCTGGCCCAGGCCGTGAAGGATCGGTTCCTCGGGAAAGGCTTTGTCGTGTCGGGTGGCACAGCGGCACTCGATAGCGTGGTGGAACGCAAGTTCAAGAAGAAGCAGGAGTTGATCGATAAAAACTTGGCGGTGATCAAGGCCGGGTGGGAATTCGCGGAAAAGAACGGTTGGAATCAGGCACAGACGGCTGCCAAGAAGCTCGAGGCCGCAGCCACCGCCTAACCCCACCAGAAAAGAGGGCTAGATGTATCTTGTCGCTAATATCAATATTGACATTTGCGCGGCGACGAGCTGCAAGCTGTGTACGCAGTTCTGTCCTGAGGCCAATACCATCAACTACAACACTGAATTAGGGAAGGATGAGGGGTACAAATACGGGTCGGCTTACGTGGCGGTCGACCGCTGTAAAGGCTGTGCGCAATGCGTCTGGGTCTGTGACAACATGGCCAAACACCACGCGATCACGATGGTGATGATCGACCAGTTGCCGAAGGCCGCTATGACCGATTACATTACCTATGGCGAGAAGAGCACGACCGCGCAACTCGTCAACCCTACGGCTGGGTCTGAGTAAAGATGGAGAAGGAAAAAGCGGGGGCAACACAGCAAGTAGACGAGCGGATTATTGTTCCGGGTCCTGCCGGGTTTCACCCCCCGTCGGCCGCCCAGTTGGGGGTGTCCCTCCCTGATCCGGGGCAGGCGCTCATGTACGGGGTTCTGGAACCGGATGAAGAGAAGGTGATGGAGGAGATCGCCCGGAAGATGCTGACCAGTCCGAACGCCACGATCTTTCCGGGTCCAATGGTGCTCTGGGCCTGGAACGAGCATGCCGTCGAAAAGGCCAAGGCGGTGTTGGAAATCGCATCGCAGGTACCCAACGTGCTGATCATCCCAATGCCGGACTACCGTCCCAAGTACCCGAAGGTCGACCCTGAAGAGGTCATCAATCCCAACCACCCGAATTTGACCATTTGGGGAAACAAGATCGAGGCCTGCATCTTTGTGGGTGTCCACTGTCACTATGCCAATCTGACGCTCAAAATGATCCGGGCCGGCACGAATTGCTGCACCATCGCCCTCTGTGCTGAGCAAGGACATGAGGATGCCATGTTGACGATACGGGACTGCGATAAGGCCAAGCTGCAGCGGGTCGCTCAGGTCTTCAAGCGGGTCCGTGAGCAACTGGGGATGAAGGTGCCGGAGAACGGGGAGAACGTGCGGTTCACCGGACTACAGTCCAAGGTGCATGACGGCAAGACGCACACCAACCCCTTGTCGTTCCTGCCGAGCGACGGAAGCGTGGGCGGCGCCGGAGCATTTGGTCACAAGCCGGAACACATGCAGCGGGAAGCCTAGTGGCAAACAGCCCTACCTGATTGATACAGCAAAGGGGTGGACCGATGAGCGAGTCACTGGAAGCCGAAGTCAAAACCAATCCCCAAGGCGATCCCATTACGAGCCTTGAGCCTGAACAGAAGACCAATCCGCAGGGTGATCCGATCACCAGCGTCGCTGCTCCCAAGATAGAGGCCAGGAAAGACCCGCATGCCGAAGCCAAGCGGCAGCGGGAGGTGACGCCCGAGTATATGTTCCTGGAAGCGCCACGGGTCCGTGAGTTTATTACCGGAAGCGAGTCAGCCAAGGAAGCGGTGCGGCGCTCCAGTGTGGATCTGTCAATTGCCTATCCGATTACCCCCCAAAGTGAGACGATGCAGCTCATCGGCGTGCTGTACGGTGAAGGCTATGTGAAGGAATATTACCGCGGCGAGGAGGAATACGGCGTCATGTCTGCAATCGCCGGCGCCTCGCGAGCAGGGGTTCGGTGTTTCACAGCGACTGCCGGACCCGGAACCCTCCGCGGGATTGAGCCGATTGCGTCATGGCCCGGGCATCGGCTGCCAGCGGTGGCCATGTTTACCTGCCGGGTCGTCAATGCTCCGCTGGCCATTCAGCCGGATAATATTGAGATTTGCTATCTCCTGAACTGTGGGATGGTCCTTTTTCACGCTGAAAATCAGCAAGACCTGTTCGACTTCCTTATGGTCGCGTTCGTGATTGGCGAGAAGAACGACGTCACGCTCCCCGTGGGGGTAGCCTGCGACGGCTTCTTCGTCACCCACGCCCGGGGCTACGTGCGTATGCAGGATCGAGGCCTCAAGCTTCCAGCTCGTGAGGCCTGGCGAGGCGCGGTGCCGGTGCTGGATGCTGAGAACCCGCCGGCGCGTTTGTCCCGCGACGCCCCTGTCCAAAAGTCCAACTTCATGGCCTACAACATTCACGCGGTCTGGCAGCAGGAGGTGTGGGCGGCTGTCGAACGTTCCAGGAAGTACATCGACAGGTATATGGGTGGTCTGCTCACAGCCGAGAACGTCGAGGGAGCCGATGTGCTCATTGTCGCGTCTGGCAGCGCGGCGGCCCAGTCCCGCGAGGCCATCCGCCTGTGCAAGGAGAAAGGGATCGATGTCGGCTTGATCAAGATCCGCTCGCTGCGCCCCTTCCCGATTGCCGAGCTGCGGCCACTGTGTGCGAAGGCCAAGCTGATCGTGATTCCAGAGTTCAATTATGTTGGCTGGCTGGCGAAGGAGGTCGCAGCGGCAATCTTCGGGCATTCAAAAGCCAAGATTGTAGCCGGCCCGCACGTGTACGGTGGAATGTCCATGCCGGTGGAGATGATCGTGGACGAGGTGACAGGCGGGTTGACCGGCAAGAGGTCCGGCAATGTTCCGATGTCTGCTATGATGGGAGACATTGATCAGGCGGCGGTTGCGCACTTCTTGCAGAACATCTAGCCTGCGACGGATCGCAAGGTTCAAGTGAACACAACGAGAGCCCGACCGGGGATCCGGCCGGGCTCTCGTTTTTGTGCGCTCCCGTGAGGCATCTGATGCCCGCCCCGGCGGGTCAGCCTTGTAAGTCGTCTTGAACCAGTTCCTCGCTGTCGGGCATGCCGTAGGCGATAAACTTGGCATACGAGAGATAAATCATGCTGCTGTCACGCATGGCCTTCGCGCCATGCGTCATTCGCTCCAGCTTGGTCGCATCTGTTCCCTCCGATGAGCGCATGAGGGCCACCTGCTCCTGAAGTACGTCGTTGTACCGCGCCATCGCTTCCTCGACATCGCGATAAGCTTGCATGATCGTGTCCGTCATCGTTCAAGCTCCTCCCTCAGTCAGGATACAACAGGCTCTTTCAGAGGGTCAACAGCCTCCTGCGCCAGCAGCGCAACACGAACATGGTCTAGCGGTATCACCAGGTGGATCAAGAATCGACGGGATTGGTGGGGGTCGGGACGCCTCGGCAGGTGACGTTCCCGAACTGGCGACGGGTAAGAGTCTCCGAGGCCAATGCGTCGCTCGAAGGGTCTAATCCGCCTCAGGCTCTGCGGATCCGTGCTGATGGGTGACTTTATCTTCGTCAAACAGCTCGGCCATCTCTTCCGCAATCATGTCTCGGTCGTCGGGCACCGAGACGAGGGGGATCTCCTTGCGCGCTTTCTCCTCGCGCTCAGGAGTCGGTTCCGGCGCCGGAGGACTCTTCTGCGGGGGAACAGGTTCGCTCATAGCACTCAGTATACACTAAATGAACGAAGGTGGTACCTAATCGAAAGACTCCAGAAAGGACTGCTCGGGAAATGCCTTCTGACAAGCGTTGCATGTCACAAAATAGAATGCCTCGCGGACTGACATGACGATGCGAAAGTCCAATGCCACGCCTCGGTTCATGCAGCCAGGACACGGGATCTCTTTCAGTCGGTAGGGCACGTCGGGTTGCGTCCGAAGATAAAACTCCATATCTGTATGGACCGGGAAGCTATACCGACACGTCGAACAGACGCCCTTGCACTCCCCATCGGTCTGAACAGTCCGCCGGTCGACGACAAACGCATTGTTCTTGCAGATCGGGCAACGCACACCGCTGAGCCTCGCCTCGACCTGCTCTACCGGAATCGTGGCCATGCGAACGTTCGTCCCTTAAAGAATGCATTTAGTATACAGGCCCCAGTTGGGCGGTGCAACTGAGCCCAATCGGCCGAGGCACGCGCTCCTCAGCCGATAGGCAAGGCAGGGGTCGAACTGAGAGGGAGTTCTCAGAGGACCCTGCCTGTTCTCCGCAGACTTGGACCGGAAGCGGATGCTCAGTATAATATCGCGCATGCATTACGTCACCGAATCGCTCTTAGTCGGAAACGTCAATGATGCGGAGCATCCGCCTCCCTCCGTGGGCGCGGTGCTCTTCCTTGCGGCGGAGCGCAAGATCGAGCCTCCTGCTGGAGTCCTCTTTGAACGTGTCCCGCTGAATGAGTTCAGTGAGGCCGACCCCGCGGATGTGAAGCGGGCTGTGGACTGGCTCGGACACCATCTGGCTGCCCATCGGGTCATGGTGTGTTGTCGGGCCGGCATGGGACGTTCTGTTTCGGTGGTCATTACCTACCTCTGCTGCATGAAGGGCATGGCGTATACTGAGGCGGTGCAATTACTAAAAGCTCGACGGCCCGGCGCCACGCCGCTTCCAAATTTGGAAGCGACCATCGAGAAAGTCCGGCAGTTGAAGCAAGCGGGTGATGCTCAAGATCAAAGCCACGATGCTCAGCCACAGCGGCCCCACACGTAACGCTCGCGATCATTTCCGTACCGCCGTTCAACCAGCGCTGCGTGTCCTGCAAGGCGAAATCGCGTCCTGTAGGCTTTGCGATTCGATGTCCCCTTGGCGAAGGTTTGGGCGGACCGCCTACGGGAACCCCGGGACGGGGTATCTCCTGGTCGGGGAAGCCCCAGGCTACGTGAGTTGGAGAAAGCGGCAACGTTTTACAGGTCCGGCTGGATTGGTGATTCGACGTGCTCTCCGGCAGATTGCGCATCCCCTGTACCGGACTTTGGAAGACCTGTTTTATATGACGGATGTGGTCAAGTGCCATCCGGCGCGGCCGGGCAGCCCGAGGTCCAACCGCTCGCCCAAGCAGGCGGAAGTAAGCGCGTGCTCGGGCTACTTGGTCCGTGAAATTGACATGCTCCACCCCTCCGTGATCGTTACGTTCGGGAAGGTCGCGGCCGAAGGGGTCGTTCACACACTCACCCTTCGGGCGTCGAGCGAGCTACTCCCCGAGGTGATCGCATTTCCTCATCCGTCGCCGCGGAATCTGCGGACGATTCTCAAGTTGTACCCCTCGATGCGAGCGTTCGAAGGGGCCCTCACCCTCGTCTTTCGCCGTCTAATCAAGAGGCTGGGAAGGCGATCGACTCATGCCTGAACTTCCTGAAGCTGAGGTCGTCGCCAGCCAGCTCCGCGCACGGATTGTGGGAGCGGTGCTCAAGGACTGTTGGGTCGGCCGTCCCGATATTGTACGACAGGGCCTCGAGACCCTGGATTGGTACCGGGGAGCGCGGATCCTGGCCGCTGAGCGACGGGGTAAGAGCATCATTCTGGCGCTTGCGAGGAGTGACGAACGCCGGTATTTCATCGCCGAACTGGGGATGACTGGCCTGTTATTATTCCGCCCTCCAGAGATGGGCTACCACAAGCACACGCACCTCATCCTGTCGCTGGATGGCGGCCTGGAGTCGGAGCTACGCTATTGGAACCCCAGGCGATTCGGGCGGATCCATCTCGTAGATCACCTTGGGATGGAACGGTTTCTGTCCAGACGCTTCGGGCTCGATCCTCTGACGGTCCCCTGGGACCAATTCCGGCAACTCGTCAAAAGGCGCCGCGGACGTCTCAAGGCCTTGCTGATGCATCAGCAAGTAATTGCCGGGATCGGCAACATCTACGCGAATGAGGTCTTATTCCGGGCCAGACTCCATCCGTATCGGACAGCGAGCCGTCTGCGAGACCAGGCGATCAGGCGGCTCTACAAGGCTCTGCGAGAGGTCTTGCACGAGGCGATCCGTGACGGCGGGTCGAGCATTCGGAATTTTGTTGCCCCGGACGGCGCCAAAGGGCGGTACCAGGAACGTCACCGCGTGTATGGCAAGGCTGGGGAGCCCTGTCCGAACCGCTGCGGGAACAGGATCCGCCGAATGGAAGGCGAACGCAGTTCCTTCTACTGTGCCGTCTGCCAGCGCAAGTCCTGAAGATCGGTGCAAAACTCACGTCCGGGCGGCGGCCCGGGCGGAATGGACCGATCTAGCTCTTGAGCTCTCGCTTGACAGTCGTAGTAGGTCGGGGTCCGGTATCCATACGGTCGTTGTGTTCTCCCTCGGGGTGTGAGCGGTAGACCAGGTCACGGGTTGAGCCGAAGGGCTGATTCCTTGATGTGGCCAGGGGACGGAAGGCCTAGTCCTGTGGGCCGAATTTATTAGCGAAGTTTTTCACTGTCTTAGCGGGTGGCATTGGGGCAGGCTCGCCTCAACCGCACTGATGGGTCTTTTTCTCAAGGGGTTAGGCCTTTTGGCGTGTTGAGACTTCTCGGGGAATCAGCTAAACTGCGCGTTCCCGCGAGTTTATCGGTAATATCCAGATCGGAGTCAGCTATGGCCAAGGTGCTGGAAGGTCCCGGGATGGGACTGATGAAAAAGTGGGGTATTCGTGTCCCGGATAATGTCGTGGTCTCCTCAGTGGAGGAACTTTCCAAACTGGGTGAGACGAACGATTGGCTCAAGAATTCCCAGCTCGTCGTGAAGGCCCATGAAGCGCTCGGCTCCCGCTATAAACTCGGTCTGGTCAAGGTCGGGCTGGATCTCAAGGGCGCTCAGGCTGCCGCGCAGGAGATGCTGGGTCGGCAAGTGGGTAGTATCACGATCACTCAGGTGATCGTGTCGGAGATGATCCCGCATCAGGACGAGTATTATGTCGCCGTCAAGTCCACTCGCGAAGGGGCGGAGGTCCTGGTTGCAAGCTGCGGCGGGATCGAGGTGGAGGCCAATTGGGCCCGGGTGAAGAGGCTGCCTGTCGAGGTTGGGGATACCCCTCCCGGTGAGGCCTTGGAAGCGTTGGCGAAGGAAGCCCAGTTCTCCGGACCCATGATCAATAAAGTGGCTGGGTTTGCGGGCAAATTGTTCGCCTGCTTCGATAACGAGGACGCGCAGTACTTAGAGGTCAACCCGGTGGTGGTCCGGGAGAGTGACGGGGAGTTGGTGGCGCTGGACGCGGTCACGCTGTTAGACGCCGACGCCAAGTTCCGGCATTCGGACTGGACCTTCCCGTTTGCGGCCGAGTTCGGACGCGCCTACACCGGGGACGAGCTTGACGTGATGGCCGTGGACTCGAAAATCAAGGGGTCGGTCAAATTCATCGAGATTCCGGGCGGTGACACGGCGATGTTACCGGCAGGCGGTGGAGCCAGCGTGTATTATTCCGACGCGGTCGTCGCTCGGGGGGGCAAATTGGCCAACTATGCCGAGTATTCCGGTGATCCTGCGGATTGGGCCGTGGAGGTGCTGACCGACAAAGTGTGCTCGCTGCCCGGCATCAGGAGCATCATCGTCGGCGGTGCGATTGCCAACTTTACCGATGTGAAGAAGACCTTCGGAGGAATCATCGCCGGTTTTCGGAAGGCGAAGGAAGAAGGCAAACTGAACGGAGTGAAGATATGGGTGCGTCGTGGCGGTCCCCGAGAAAAGGAGGGACTGGATGCCATGCGGGCGCTTCGCGACGAGGGATTTGACATCCACGTGTATGACCGGCATACGCCGCTCACGGACATTGTGGACAAGGCGATTCAGGCTCAGTAGCCGTTCCGTCAGGGTAGAGCAGGGGAGATCCCGATGGGTATTCTAGCCAATAAAGACACGCGGGTAGTGATTCAGGGCGGCGCAGCCGGGTTAAATGCTGCGCGTCGGATGGCCGAGTTCTGTTACATGATTAAAGCTCCACTGAACGTGGATGCCTTCGTGTACCCACCGGATTCCGGGAAGAGCAACGAGGTTCCTTACGGGAACGGGCTGCTTGCGGTCCCGGTCTATAAGAGTGTGGCCGAGGCCACCGCAAAGCATCCAGGCATCAATACAAGCTTGGTGTATATCGGTGGGGACCGGGCGTGCGCAGCAGCCATGGAAACGCTCAATGACTCCAAGGTGCAACTGGTGTCGATGATTACGGAAGGAGTGCCGGAGCGTGATGCGAAGCTGCTGGGACGACACGCGCGTAAGCTCGGGAAAACCTTCAACGGTCCTTCTTCGATTGGCATCGTCTCGGCGGGGGTCTGTCGCTTAGGGGTGATCGGAGGCGCATTTGACAACCTCGTGGCGTGCAAGCTCTACCGGGAAGGATCCTTCGGGGTCATCACAAAATCAGGCGGCCTTTCGAACGAAATCATCTGGATCTGCTCGCAATTCGCCGACGGGATCACCACCGCAATCGGGATCGGCGGTGACGCCTATCCTGGCACTGACTACGTGTCTTACCTGGAAAAGTTCGAGCAGGATCCGCAGACGAAGGCGGTCGTGATCGTCGGCGAAATGGGCGGAGACTTGGAAGAGCGGGCAGCGGAGTGGTACGGGGCTGAGAAGCGCCGGGTCAAGCTGCTGGCTGTGGTGTCGGGATTCTGTCAGGAAAGTCTGCCGAAGGGGATGAAGTTCGGCCACGCGGGCGCGAAGGAAGGCATGAAGGGCGAGGGCTCGGCTCGCGCGAAAGCAGAGGCGCTGAAAAAGGCCGGTGCGATCGTGCCGGAGACCTTCGGTGCTTTGGGGCCGGCGATTAAGTCGGTGTATGACGATTTCGTCAAGAGCGGGCAGGTCCGTCCCATTCCGGAACTGAGCGCTGCTGATCTCCCGAAGCTGCCCAGGACGGTCGAGGAAGGGATGAAGGTCGGCGAAGTGATCGTCGCGCCATTGATTACAACCACGATCAGCGACGACCGAGGCGACGAACCCTGCTACGACGGTTACCCGGCTTCCGAGTTGATCAACAAGGGCTATGAAATTCCCCATGTTATCGGTTTGCTGTGGGACAAAAGGTTGATCTCAAAACAAGAGGCAGAGATCATCAAGCGCATCATGATGCTCTCGGCAGACCATGGCCCCTGCGTGAGCGGCGCCTTGGCGACGATCATCGCCGCCTGCGCCGGCATCGGGATGTCCCAGGCGGTCGCGGCAGGCTTGATCATGATCGGTCCCCGCTTCGGCGGAGCGGTCACGGACGCGGGCCGTTACTTCAAGTACGCGGTCGAGAATAAGATGGGCGTCGATGAGTTTCTGGCCTATATGAAGAAGAACGTGGGGCCGGTGCCCGGCATCGGCCACCGTGTGAAGAGTGTGCGCAATCCCGACAAGCGCGTCCAGGAGCTGGTCTCCTATGTCAAGGGTCTGGGTATACCGACGCCGCACCTGGACCTTGCGTTGGCCGTCGAGAAAGTCACCTCAGCGAAGAAGGACAATTTGATTCTCAACGTGGATGGGACCATGGCCGCCGTCCTGGTGGACATCGGGTTCCCTGTGGAATGCCTGAACGGGTTCTTTATTATATCGCGCACGATCGGACTCATCGGCCACTGGGTGGACCAGCGTCGCCAGGAGAGTCGTCTCGTTCGCCTCTTCGATTACCTGGTGAATTACGCGGCTCCGAAGCGGAGAGAGGTCCCGCCACTAAAATAGACGCGGGCTAGAGGTGAGCGGCGAGCGGCTAGGGGGAGACAGGCTATTTCGCCTCTAGCTACGAGCCCCTTGCTTCGGGCCCATTGCCTTTATACGGAGAATGCTATGTCGCTTGAAATCGTGAGAAGGCTTTACGCGGGCATGCCTCAGGCTATCGTAAAGGCACGCAAGAAATTCGGGCGTGCCCTCACGTTGACCGAGAAAATTCTCGTCTCCCATGCTGATAATTTCGAGACGCAAGTCTGGGAACGGGGCAAGGCGATGCTCGCCCTGCGACCGGATCGTGTGGCCATGCAGGATGCAACGGCCCAAATGGCGATGCTGCAGTTCATGCAAGCCGGGAAGAAACAAGTTGCGGTGCCGAGCACGATCCATTGTGACCATTTGATTCGAGCACAGACGGGCGCCGAAAAGGATTTGCTCCGTGCGATGGACGAGAACAAGGAGGTGTATAACTTCCTGGCCTCATCGGCCAAAAAGTACGGGATCGGGTTCTGGAAACCCGGCGCCGGGATCATCCATCAAGTCGTACTGGAGAACTACGCGTTCCCCGGTGGGCTGATTATCGGGACCGATTCGCATACACCGAACGGGGGCGGCTTGGGCATGCTCGCGATCGGCGTCGGCGGCGCTGACGCGGGGGAAGTCATGGCGGGATTGCCGTGGGAAGTGCTGCACCCCAAACTGATTGGGGTCAGGCTGACGGGGAAGCTGAACGGGTGGGCGTCCCCCAAGGACGTGATCCTCTACATCTGTGGGCTGCTGACCGTGAAGGGCGGCACGAACAAGATTGTCGAATACTTCGGTCCCGGCGCGGAGACGATCAGTGCGACTGGTAAAGGCACGATTACGAATATGGGGGCTGAACTTGGGGCGACGACCTCGATCTTCCCCTTTGATCAGAAGATGGTGGCCTATCTCAACCTGATGGATCGTTCGGACGTCGCGAAGCTTGCAGAAGCGAACCGCGAGCTCCTGGTCGCCGATCCCGAAGTGCTGGAAGCGCCCGAACAGTACTTTGATCAAGTCGTGGAGATCGATCTGTCCACCATGGAACCCCACGTCGTGGGACCGCATTCGCCGGATCTCGCTCGTCCGATCTCCAAGTTGGCGGCGGAATCGAAGGAAAAGGGCTATCCCGTCGAACTCAAGGCGGCCTTGATCGGCAGTTGCACGAACTCCTCCTATGAAGACATCGGCCGAGCCGCGCACATCGCGCGGCAGGGATTGAAAGCCGGGCTCAAGGCCAAAACTCCCTTCCTTGTCACGCCGGGCTCCGAGCGGATTTACCACACGATGAAGCGGGACGGATTCATGCAGGTCTTTGAAGAGATGGGTGCGACCGTGCTGGCAAATGCCTGTGGGCCCTGTATTGGTCAATGGAAACGCGCGGATGCGGTCAAGGGGCGCGCGGATTCGATCGTGAGCTCGTTCAATCGCAATTTCCCCGGGCGAAACGACGGCATGAATGAGACGCTGTCGTTTCTGGCAAGCCCCGAAGTCGTCACTGCCTACGCCTTTGCGGGCGATCTGACATTCGATCCCGTGCACGGCACGCTGAAGGGCGCGGGTGGTGCGGAGTTGAAGTTCGAGCCACCTCACGGCGATGAGCTGCCGACGAACGGCTTTGCCAAAGGTGAAGTAGGCTATGTCCCGCCGGCTGAGAAGGGCGAATCGGTTACGGTCGAGATTCCTCCGGAGAGCGAACGCCTTCAGTTGCTCCAACCCTTCCCGCGGTGGGACGGACAGGATTTCATCAAGCTGCCTCTGCTCATCAAGACGAAGGGGAAGACGACCACCGACCATATTTCGCCTGCCGGTCCCTGGCTCAAATATCGCGGGCATCTGGACAAAATCAGCGACAACATGTTTTTGGGCGCGAACAGTGCCTTCTCGTCCGAAGTCGGGAAGGGCACGGATGTCTTGACGGGAGAGTCAGGCTTGACGATCTCCCAGATTGCCCGCCGGTATAAGGAGAAGGGAATCGCGTCGGTGGTCGTGGGCGACGAGAACTATGGGGAGGGGAGCAGCCGCGAACATGCTGCGATGTGCCCTCGGTTTCTCGGCGTGAAGGTGGTGCTGACCCGCAGCTTCGCGCGCATCCACGAGACAAATTTAAAGAAGCAAGGCGTCTTGGCATTGACGTTTGCCGATCCGAAGGACTATGACCGGATCGAACAGCAGGATCGCATGAGCTGTACCGGCCTCAATGAATTGACTCCTGGCAAGCCGGTGCAAGTGATTCTGCACAAGGCCGATGGAAAGGACGTCACGTTCCAAGCGCACCACAGCATGACCGAGCAGCAGCTTGCGTGGTTCAAAGCAGGCTCGGCGCTGAACGCACTGAACGAATAAGATGCTGAAAGAGGACCAACCATGACAGCAACAGCATCCAAACTTATTTATACGAAAGTTGATGAAGCGCCGGCACTGGCAACCTATTCTTTTCTCCCGATTGTCAAAGCCTTCACAAAGGCGGCCGGCGTATCCGTCGAAACGAGGGATATCTCTCTGGCAGGGCGAATTATCGCTGCCTTTCCCGAACATCTGACGGGGCAACAAAAACAATCGGACAATCTGGCCGAATTGGGGGAGCTCGTCAAGACCCCGGAAGCCAATGTCATCAAGCTGCCCAACATCAGCGCCTCGATCCCCCAAATGAAAGCGGCCATCAAGGAATTGCAGAGTCAGGGTTACAAGCTCCCCGATTATCACGAGGATCCCAAGACCGACGCCGAGAAGGAGATCAAGGCGCGCTACGACAAGATTAAAGGGAGCGCCGTCAACCCGGTGTTACGTGAAGGCAACTCGGATCGCCGGGCGCCGCTCTCGGTCAAACAGCATGCCAAAAAACACCCGCACAAGATGGGGGCGTGGGCCGGGGACTCCAAGACGCACGTCGCCCATATGAACGACGGAGATTTCCAGTCCAACGAGAAGTCGATGACGGTCGCCGAGGCCACCGATGTGCGGATCGAGTTTGTCGGTCAGGACGGCAAGACCACGGTGCTCAAACCCAAAGTTTCTCTTCAGGCCGGCGAAGTCATCGATGGCACTTTCATGAGCAGCCGCGCCTTGCGCGAATTCCTCGAGGTGCAGATCGAAGATGCAAAAAAGCAGGGGGTGTTGTTCTCCGTCCATCTGAAAGCCACCATGATGAAGGTCTCGGACCCCAAGATGTTTGGTCATGTGGTCTCTGTATTTTTCAAAGAGGTCTTTGAAAAACATGCGGCCGTGTTCCAGAAGCTCGGTGTCGATCCCGACAACGGCCTCGGCGACCTCTACGCCAAGATCAAGACCTTGCCGGAGGATCAACGGGCCGCCATCGAAGCCGACATTCAGGCGGTGTACAAGAAGCGGCCTGCGCTGGCGATGGTCAACTCCGATAAAGGCATCACCAACTTGCACGTCCCCAGCGACGTGATTATCGACGCCTCCATGCCGCCGGCCATTCGCGACTCGGGGAAGATGTGGGGTCCGGACGGCAAACTTCAGGACATCAAGGCGGTCATCCCAGACTCCAGCTACGCCCCGGTCTATCAGGAAGTCATCAGCTTCTGCCAAAAACATGGTGCCTTCGATCCTCGTACCATGGGTTCCATTCCCAACGTGGGGCTCATGGCGCAAGCGGCGGAGGAATACGGATCGCACGACAAGACCTTTAAGGCCCCGGGCAAGGGAACAATTCGTGTGGTCACTGCGTCAGGGCAGGTGTTGCTGGAGCACAGGGTGGAAGAAGGAGATATCTGGCGGATGTGCCAGGTCAAGGATGCGCCGATCCAAGATTGGGTCAAGCTGGCCGTCAATCGCGCAAGAGCCACGGGAGCACCCGCGGTCTTCTGGTTGAACAAAAGCCGGGCACACGACGCGGAGCTGATCAAGAAGATCGATCGCTATCTGCCGAATCACGATACGAAGGGCCTCGACATCCGGATCCTGCCTCCGGCTGAGGCGACGCGGTTCTCGCTGGAACGGATGAAAGAGGGGAAAGATACGATTTCCGTCACGGGAAACGTGTTGCGGGACTACCTCACCGACCTCTTCCCGATTCTTGAAATTGGGACCAGCGCGAAAGTGCTCTCGATCGTTCCCCTGCTGAACGGCGGCGGTCTTTTTGAAACCGGAGCCGGCGGCTCGGCACCGAAACATGTGCAGCAGTTCCAGGAAGAAGGGTATTTGCGCTGGGATTCGCTGGGTGAATTCTTGGCGCTGGCCGCCTCACTGGAGCACTTGAGCGAAGCATCCAACAATCCCTCCGCAAAGATTCTGGCGGCTACGCTTGATCGGGCCAACGCCAAATTCCTGGAGTGCAACAAGTCGCCAGCCCGCAAGGTGGGAGAGATTGATAATCGCGGGAGCCATTTTTATCTGGCGTTGTACTGGGCGCAAGCTCTGGCTGAGCAGACCGAAGACAAGAGCCTGCAAGATCGGTTTGCCAAAGTCGCAAAACAGCTTGCAGAAAATGAGGCCAAGATTGCGGCCGAGCTGCTCAGCGCCCAAGGAAAACCGGTCGATATGGGCGGGTATTATCATCCCGATACGGAAAAGACGACAAAGGCGATGCGTCCAAGTCCAACCTTGAATGCGATCGTGGACGCGATTGCATAAAGAACAGATAGCCTCTAGCGGAGAAGCCGTATGCCGCCGAAAGACGTGAACACCAATAACGTCATAGACCAGGAAGAAGTCTTGCGACCGAAAATGGTCACGGTGGAAATGGCCGGAAAGACCTACCAGGTGCCGGAGGGGATCACGATGATCAAAGCGCTCTGGTACACAGGCCAGGAAGTGATTCGCGGCGCGGGGTGCCTGGGCGGGTTCTGCGGCGCCTGCGCGACCTACTATCGGACCAAAGATGATCCCAAGGTAAGGACCTGCCTGGCTTGCCAGACAGCGGTCGAGGACGGGATGTCCTTCTCCATGATGGCCCCATTTCCGGCTCGCAAGGCCATCTACCAGATGGCTGAGCTCACGGATCCGAAACAGGATCTGTTCAATCTCTATCCCGAAGCACCCCTCTGTCGAAATTGCAACGCGTGCACGGAAGCCTGTCCGCAGAACATCGACGTCCGTGAAGGGGTCTGGCGAGCGGTCTTCGGCGACTTCAAGGCTGTCTCCGAGATGTTCATGGACTGCGTCATGTGCGGGCTGTGCGTGCCGGTCTGTATTGCCGATATTGCTCCCAACCTGGTCGCGCTGTATGCCAGCCGAGCCCAAGGCGCCCACTTCACCGAGAAACCGGAGCGGCTCTATCACCGGATCAACGAGATCGCAAGCGGCCGGTATGATGCGGAATGGGACCGCATCCTGAAGATGAGCGAACAGGAGTTGAAGGACGCCTGCTCCGAACTGAAATAATCGTCTGAAAGTCGAACGTCTGAACGTCGAACGTCTGAACGTCTTAAAGTTAGCGACGTTCCGAGCGGATGACGTTGCGGCTTTTGACGGGTCGTATGGACATCCACGAACTACAAAAACTCGTCCATAAGACCCGCGACCCTCGTCGCACCCAGACGCTCCCCAAGTACTCGCCCGCCGAGCGTGACACGCTGATCAAAAAACATCACCCCGACTATCGCGAGAATGCCTACCGGCCGATCAAGTTCGGGATGAATGCCGGCGACCTGACGGTGCGGGAGCTGGCTGCTCTGCTGGAAGGCGAAAGCCCAGTCCCGGAAAACCTGGACCTCTCGCCGGCCCATACCGTTGATGTGCTCGTGGTCGGCGGCGGTGGAGCCGGCTGTGCCGCCGCGCTCCACGCGTACGCCCGGGGTGCCAAGGTCATGCTGGCGACCAAGCTGCGACTGGGCGACTCCAATACCGTCATGGCTCAGGGGGGAATGCAGGTCGCGATCAGCAGGGAGGATTCTCCGATCCAACACTTCCTGGATACGCTCAAGGGCGGTCACATGAAGAACGACCATGAGCTCCTGAAGATGATGGTGGACGAGGGCCCATCCATTGCGAAGTGGTTGCTGGAGCTGGGTGTGCTGTTCGACCGTGATGCCGACGGAAACCTCCATGTCAAAAAAGGTGGTGGGAGTTCGATGCCCAGGTTGCTGACCTGTTCGGACTACACCGGCCTTGAAATCATGCGGGTGTTAAAAGATGAGGTCCTGAATCAGAAGATCCAGCTTCTGGAATTCTCCGCGGCTGTCGAACTGCTCAGCGATGGGGCGGGGACCTGTACCGGCGCGGTGTTGCGAGACCTGGACAATAAGCGCTCCCTGGTGGTGGCCGCCAAAGCGGTCATTCTCACGACGGGCGGTATCGGTCGGTTGCATATTCAAGGCTTTCCGACCAGCAACCACTATGGAGCCACAGGCGATGGGTTGGTCATGGCCTATCGCATGGGCGCCAAGCTGCTCCAAATCGATACGTTTCAATACCACCCCACCGGCGCGGTGTATCCTGAGCAGTTGATTGGCGCGCTGGTGACCGAAGGCATTCGGTCGGAAGGCGGTCATCTGGTCAATGCCAAGGGCGAGCGGTTTGTGAACGAATTGGATACCCGCGATGTGGTGTCCGCGTCGATTATCCGGGAATGCGAGGAGGGCCGCGGGATCCGCACCATGTCCGGGCGGGTCGGCGTGTGGCTGGATACGCCGTTGCTGGATGCTGAGCAGGGACCGGGCACGGTGGAGAAGCATTTTCCCGCCATGGTGCGTCAGTACAAACGGTTTGGAATTGACATTGCCAACGATCCGGTCCTGATCTATCCGACCCTCCATTACCAGAACGGCGGTGTACAGATCGACGCAAATAGCGAGACCGGCATCCGTAATCTGTTCGTCGCCGGCGAGACTTCGGGAGGCCTTCACGGGCGCAACCGCCTGATGGGAAATTCGCTCCTTGACCTGATGGTGTTCGGCAGACGCGCGGGGACCACAGCCGCTGCTCGGGCGGCATCGATGCCGCAGGGACCGATGACCCTTGAGCACCTCCGACAGTTCCGAGCCGAGGCGCGCAAACACGGCGTTTCACCCGATGTGAGCTCACCCATGCTGTTGCCGGCCTACGCGAAGCAAGATTGAATGAAGGGATTGAGATGAACATCCATGAATTTCAGGCGAAACAGTTGTTCGCGCAATTCGGTATCCCCGTGCCGAAGGGCAAGGAGATCAAAACCCCGCGAGCGGCGGAAAAGTGGGCGGCCGCGCTGGCCAGCCCGGTCTATGTCGTGAAGGCTCAGATTCATGCGGGCGGACGCGGCAAGGCCGGAGGCGTGAAGCTGACCAAGGATCGGACCGAGGTGCCCACGTTGGCCAAAGAGATCCTCGGCAAGAGGCTGGTGACGCACCAGACGGGTCCGAAGGGGCGGAAGGTGCGCCGGCTCCTGATCGAAGAAGGTGCGGGGATTGCGAAGGAGCTGTACCTGAGTCTCATTGTTGACCGCGATTCCGGATGGCCGGTCTTCATCGCGAGCACGGAGGGCGGGATGGAGATCGAGGAGGTTGCCGCCAAGACTCCCGAGAAAGTGCTCCGAGAACCGGTCGATCCGGCCGTGGGGTATCAGGGCTACATCGGGCGAAATCTCGCGTTCGGCCTCGGGCTTCCCTCGATTGAACCAACTGTGCTGAATCCGTTTGTGGCGGTGCTGGGGAATCTCTACCGGTTGTTCATGGAGAAGGATGCCTCGCTAGTTGAAATCAATCCGCTTGTCATCACCCAGGATAAGCGGCTGATTGCCCTGGATGGGAAGGTCTCGTTCGACGACAACGGGCTCTTCAAGCATCCTGAGGTCCAGGCCTTCCGGGATCTGCATGAAGAAGAGCCCTTGGAAATCGAGGCCACCAAGAATAATCTCAATTACGTCAAGCTGGATGGCAACATCGGTTGTATGGTGAACGGGGCCGGGTTGGCCATGGCCACCATGGACGTGATCAAGCTGGCCGGGAGTGAGCCGGCAAATTTCCTGGATGTGGGCGGAGGCGCGACGAAGGAAACGGTCGCGGCGGGCTTTCGGATACTTCTGAAAGACCGGAACGTGAAAGGCATCCTCATCAACATCTTCGGTGGGATTGTCCGGTGTGAGCGGATCGCGCACGGGGTCATCGACGCCGCGAAGGAGGTTGGCATCAGGCTGCCGGTGGTGGTGCGGCTTCAAGGCACCAATGCCGAGGAAGGGCGGCAGCTCTTGCTGGACTCGGGCCTCAAGATTGAGGTGGCGACTGATCTGTGGGAGGCAGCGCAGAAGATTGTGGGGATGACGGGGAAGAAGCGAAAAAAGGCGCCGGCAACGGCGTGATTGGTAGCCGGGGCTGGGAGGCTCCTTCCGCTCGAAGCCACAGAGCGCCGTTGACCGCTCTAAGCTTCGCCTCTGCTTGGCTGCGGAACTCGCTGCGTCCGGCACGAGGTGCGAACGCAGCTTCGAACAGTCCTCGCCATCCCACCTGCGGCGGGTCGCGACGGCTCAGCAAGAGCGGTTCACACCGGCGCTCTGATAACGCGTCAAAAGCCTCCCGGCCACTTCCACTGACTGCCCCTCAGCCGGCGAGCCAAACAGCGGCGGCGGCCGCGTATGAGGAAGACAGAAAACGTTACCTAAGCGAGGGCAGGTGGTGGGCCTCATGGCGTCTCGCCTATGTAAACTAAGACATCAAGGACAACAGCTTATTCCGGACAAGCCGCACTAATTTTTTAAAGGGGAGAGATGTGAGCATCTTAG
>JACZQN010000016.1 GCA_022545705.1 Nitrospirota bacterium
AATCACTCCTGAGGGATGGAAGAACAATTACCTGGGGTGGATGCGCGACATTAAAGATTGGTGCATATCCCGTCAGATATGGTGGGGACATCGGATTCCAGTCTGGTACTGCCGTATGTGTCAGCTCGAAGATCAACTAAGTGCCGCGATTCCGGACAATCAATGGCGCGTTCCTCGCGACGCCAAGCCCATTGTATCTCGGACTGAACCGACTCAGTGCCCTAGTTGCGGAAGTACAAGGCTGATTCAGGACCCAGACGTTCTTGATACCTGGTTCTCCTCCGCCTTGTGGCCTTTCTCGACGCTTGGCTGGCCCGAGGAGACAGCGGAGCTCAAGACCTTTTATCCCACGTCCACGCTCGTGACGGGGCTCGACATCCTGTTCTTCTGGGTGGCCCGGATGATCATGATGGGATTGAAGTTCACTGGAGACGTGCCCTTCCGTGACGTGTACATCCACGCGCTGGTCCGCGACGCGGAAGGGCACAAGATGAGCAAGTCTAAAGGCAATGTGCTGGACCCGCTGCACGTGATGGACAAGTACGGCACCGATGCACTCCGATTTACGCTGGCCTCCATGGCATCACCGGGTCGCGACATCAAGCTGGCCGAGGAGCGGATCGAGGGCTCTCGCAATTTCGCGAACAAGATCTGGAACGCCGCGCGGTTCATCCTGCTGTATCTTGACAGCCCGCGTGAGCATGGCCAACCGAGCAACCGGTCGTTCGCCGATCGTTGGATGCTGAGCCGTCTGAACCGCACGATTACCGATGTCAACGCGGCGCTCGAACAATACCGCTTTGATCATGCGGCGACCCACGTCTACCAATTCATCTGGCACGAGTACTGCGACTGGTACCTCGAGCTGATCAAGCCGGTCTTGCAGGAACAGGATTCCCCGGAGGCGCGGCGCACGAGGCAGACGCTCGTCGAATCATTTGAGACCATCCAGCGTCTGCTGCATCCGCTGATGCCTTTTCTCACCGAGGAAATCTGGCACGCGCTCCCCCACGAGGCGGAGAGCATTCTCATCCAACCCTATCCGACGCCAGTGCCGGAGTGGGAGTCCAAAGAGGCGGAAGCTTGGTTCGTGACACTCGAGCGGTTCGTGACCACGGCCCGAACCGGCCGAGCGTTGCTCCATTATCCACCGGGCAAGCTGCTCTCCCTGTACGGCACCGCCAAGGACGATGGAGAACTCGCCACGCTTCATCATCTCCAGCCGCACCTCGCCCATCTCAGTCGGGGGGCTGTCCAACTCGCTCCGATTGACCAGTGGCCCAAGACACACGTCCTTCGACTGGGGGCGGAGGGACTCACGGTCGGCGTAGTGGTGGAGGGCGAGGTGGATCTCCGAAAGGCCCTGGATCGGATCGGGAAGCGAAAAAGTGAGAGTTCCAAAGAGGCCACGCGGCTCGAGAGCAAGCTGGCCAGCGCGGAGTTTACCGCGAAGGCGCCGCCCGAGGTCGTTGCGGAACACACGCAACGGGTCGCCATGGTCCGCCACGAACTGGGTATTCTGACGAGCAGCGAGCAGCAGCTCCACGCGATGAAGCCTCCGCAGAACTAACCATGCCGGTGCCGACGCGACAGATTCGCAGCGCTGTCCAGGCAGCGCTCGGCGAGGACCTGATCCTTGGGGATCCCACAACGGCGATGCTGTTGCCCGATCCGGTTCTCGCCAGGGGCACGGTCAAAGCCCATGAGGCCATGGTCCTGGCCGGTGTCGCAGCAGCTCGCCAGGTGTTCGAGGAAGTAGATCCTTCGGTGAGGATCGTCCGCGCTGTGGCAGACGGGACGCGTGTAGGAAGCGGGGCATCTGTGCTGGCTGCGCAAGGTGATGCCCGTGCACTCCTGATGGCCGAGCGGGTGGTCCTCAATTTTCTCCAGCATCTCTCCGGTGTGGCTACGCTCACCTCCCGCTTCCGTGCGGCCGTGCGAGGGTACCCCACCATCATTCTCGACACCCGGAAGACCACCCCCGGCCTGCGCGCCCTGGAGAAATGGGCGGTCACGTTAGGCGGAGGCCATAACCACCGACACTCGCTCGGGGACGGAATCCTGATCAAGGATAATCACCTGGCCTTGCTTCGCGCGAAGCGAACAGGACTGGCGGCGGCTTGTCGCCTGGCGAAAGCCCGGGGCCCGCACGGTCTCCGGGTAATTGTGGAGGTGCACGCCATCGAGGAGGTCGCCGAAGCCGTTGAGGGCGGAGCGGACGTGGTCCTGCTGGATAATATGACGCCGGCCCAGGTACGCGAGGCCATTGCGCGCATCAAAGGTCGCGCGCTCGTCGAAGTCTCCGGAGGAATCACCCTCCAGAATGTTCAGGAAATGGCCGCGGCCGGCGCGAATTTCATTTCGATTGGGGCGTTGACCCATTCAGCTCCGGCAGCCAATTTGAGCATGGACATCGTGCCTGTCCACAGCAAACGGGTGTCCAGGCGGTGACGGGGTGAACGCATCAGCCAAATTCCAGAGTTTGAACCTCGCAACAGTCACAAGCCTCCTCCGGACCAAGGCCTTCGGACGGAGGCTTCATCTGCTGGACACCACTTCTTCCACCAACTCGGAAGCCATGACACTTGGGCAGGAGGGAGCTGAGCATGGGACGGTGGTGATTGCAGAGCAGCAAACAGCGGGACGGGGCCGGCTCGGCCGTCACTGGTTCTCACCGGGCGGCGCGAACCTGTACTGCTCGGTGATTGTCCGCAAGGCTCCCACTGAGCACCGACTGTCAGAGTGGCTCTCCTGGCTCCCGCTGGTTTCCGCGGTCGCAGCGGCGCGGGCGGTACAGGTCGTCACCAACCTTCTCCCCTCCCTGAAATGGCCCAATGATATCGTAGTCGGCCACCGCAAGCTGGGAGGACTACTGTGCGAGACCGGTAAGTCCGCCGCACAGGGCCCATTCGTAGTCATCGGGATTGGCCTCAATGTGAACATGGATCGCGACGAGTTTCCTAGCGACTTCCGTGACTCGGCCACCTCGCTTGCGGCCGAAGTCCGACACCCTGTTGATCGGACGGTACTGCTGGTCAGCCTGCTGGGCGAGCTTGAAACACACGTGGACTCCCTTCTCCAGCGGCAAGGGTCTGAATGCATCAACGCCTACAGTCCCTTGTGCGCGACACTCGGGCGTCACGTCCGCGTCAACCTGACCGATGGACAACACCTCGAGGGGTTGGCCGACTCGATCGCGGCGGACGGCTCGCTGCAGATCATCCCCAACGATTCGGCAGCACGCCTCGTCCGCATTCGTGCCGGGGACGTGCTTCATCTCAGGTAACGAGTGATACGTCATCCGTGATGGGTGATGAGGCACTCGCTACCGATCACGCGTCACGCCTCACGCGTCATGTGTACGCCTAGCCCGCATTATTCATGACGGTTCGTCGCGTTCCACCCGTTGCAATAGCAGCGCAACGGGTACCCGGAAGTCCCGTGGCGTTGCACCCATTCCAACCGGGGAGCAATGGGTACCCGGCGTGTCCCGCGAGAGGAGGGGGCGTACCGGGGACCCGTTGCTCTGGCAATGCAACGGGTGAACAGTACGTTGACCGACTAAGCGGCGAGCCCGCCCCCCTGCATGCCGCGGCAGCCGCATGCAGGCTGGTCGCAGCAGGGAATGCGCGATGGCAGTAGAAGCGTTCATGAATAATGCGGGCTAGACATCGTGTGTTACGATAACGGCACTCCACATGTTGCTGGCCATTGACATAGGCAACACGACCGTGCTCTGGGGGCTGTTTGAACGGCAGACCCTGAAAGGACACTGGCGCCTTGCGACAGATCCATCCAGAACGGCTGACGAGTATGGTAGTCTCTTTGTCAGCCTGGTCCGAAACGCCGGCCTCGAACCACACCAGGTGACTGGCGCCATTCTCTCCAGTGTCGTCCCGTCATTGACCTCGGCGTTCGAACACATGGTCGAGACCTGTTTTCACCGCCTTCCCCTTATTGTCTCACCCGACCTGGATACAGGCCTCAGGTTGAGCATCACCCACCCCTATGAGATCGGAAGTGATCGCCTTGTCAATGCAGTTGCGGCCTACGCCCAATATCGGACCACTCTGATCATCATTGACTTCGGAACCGCCACGACTTTGTGCACGATCAGTGAATCCGGCGAGTATCTGGGCGGCGCAATTGCGCCGGGTCTGGGGATCTCCGCCGACGCGCTGAGTTCCCGAACCGCCAAACTGCCCAAGGTTGACTTGGTCCGCCCCAAGTCCGCCATCGGCAAGGACACCATCAGCAGCATGCAGTCCGGCCTCGTGTTTGGACATGCGGGGCTCGTGGACGAAATGGTACATCGCATTCAAGCGGAACTAGGCAAGAAGGCAACCGTCATCGCCACCGGAGGGCTCGCATCGCTCATTGCGCCCGAGTCCCGCACGATTCAGGAGGTGAAACCCTTTCTCACCCTCGAAGGGCTGGAACTGCTGTATCGTCGCTCCCGAGGCGACGCGTAGTCCAACCCCAGCTCACACCCATGTTCTCCCAGCCTTTGGCGCGGAAGGCCGCATTCCCCAAACAAAAATAGGCGCACCAGTTGACTTTACGTGCATGGGTGGCTATCTCACGGCAACGGAGGTGCTCTCAGTGAGCAAGGAAAAAGAAAACTTACATATTATCAAAGAGTTAGATGGCACCGGAACTGACAAGACGGAAGCGGCGGAGCCTGATTCTGTGCGGCCTGACCCGGGGGAGGAGCTGCAACAGTCTCTGGCAGCCAAGACCGAAGAGGCGCAGGCGCTTCAAGACAAATATCTCCGATTAGCTGCTGAGTTCGAAAACTATAAGCGCCTCGCGCAGCGGGAGCAGCGGGAAGTCTTGCGCTTTGCCAACGAAAATATCCTCAAGGAGCTCTTGCCAGTTCTGGATAACCTTGAGCGGGCGATCGAATGCTCAAAGGGCAGTCAAGAACGTGACGCACTGGTCCAAGGGGTCGAACTGACGCTGAAACAGTTCCTGGAAACTTTGACCAAGTTCGGCGTTCGGCCGGTGGCCAGCGTGGGACAGGCATTTGATCCATCGTATCATCAAGCTGTCTCGCAGGTGCAATCGTCGTCGGCTCCGTCAAATACGGTCATTGAGGAATATCAAAAGGGGTACCTGTTGCATGACCGGGTTGTGCGACCGGCAATGGTCGCCGTCGCTATTCCTCCAGCACTCGGCGCGGCGGATGCTTCGGACTCTGGGGACGCTGGGATTCGTGAGGCCCCTGAAGGCCCTGACGGACCACCGTTTGATGCAGCGAAATAAATATTTCAGGAAGGAGAGCTCCCATGGGTAAGGTCATTGGAATTGACTTGGGCACGACGAACTCCTGCGTTTCCATCATGAGCGGCGGGGACCCGGTGGTGATCGCCAACGCCGAGGGAAGCCGGACAACTCCCTCCGTCGTCGCCATCACCGACAAGGGGGAGCGCCTCGTCGGCCAGATCGCGAAACGCCAGGCCATCACGAATCCAGAGCATACGATCTTTTCGATCAAGCGGCTGATCGGTCGGAAGTTCAGCAGCCGTCAGGTGGAGGAAGCGACAAAGCGACTGCCGTACAAAATGACCGAGGCCAGCAACGAGGACGTCCAAGTCCAGTTGCGCGGCAAGCCGTATAGTCCTGCCGAAATCTCGGCCATGATCCTCCAGAAAATGAAGCAGACTGCCGAGGACTACTTGGGGGAGAAGGTCTCGGAAGCGGTCATTACCGTGCCGGCCTATTTTGACGACAGCCAGCGGCAAGGCACCAAGGACGCCGGACAAATCGCAGGGTTGAACGTACTCCGGATTATCAACGAGCCCACCGCTGCATCACTGGCCTATGGCCTCGAGAGAAAGAAAGACGAGCGCATCGCCGTCTATGATCTGGGTGGCGGAACGTTCGACGTCTCAATCCTGGAGATCGGTGAGGGCGTCTTTGAGGTGAAGTCCACCAATGGGGACACGTACCTGGGCGGAGACGACTTTGACCTCCGCATCATGGATTGGTTGGTCGAAGAGTTCAAACGGGATCAGGGTATTGACCTGCGCAACGACCGCATGGCGTTGCAGCGGCTCAAAGAAGCTGCCGAACGCGCGAAGGTCGAACTGTCTTCCTCTCAGGAAAGCGAGATTAACCTGCCGTTCATCACGGCCGACTCCGCTGGGCCGAAACACTTAGTCCTCAAACTGACGCGAGCCAAGCTCGAGCAGCTAGTCGATGATCTCGTTCAGAGGACCATCGAACCCTGCAAGAAAGCCTTGGACGACGCAGGCGTGACCGCCCGCGATATCAAGGAGGTGGTGCTCGTCGGCGGGATGACCCGGATGCCGAAGGTGATCCAAACGGTGCGCGACTTTTTCGGGAAGGAGCCGCACAAGGGCGTCAATCCGGACGAGGTCGTGGCAATCGGCGCCGGCATTCAGGCGGGCGTCTTGAAAGGAGAGGTCAAGGACGTGCTGCTCTTGGACGTCACCCCGCTCACGCTGGGAATTGAGACCTTGGGCGGCGTCTTTACGCACTTGATTGACCGCAACACGACGATTCCGACCAAGAAGAGCCAGATCTTCTCCACCGCCGCTGACAACCAAAGCGCGGTGACGATCAGGGTCTGCCAAGGGGAGCGCGAAATGGCGAACGACAACAAGCTGCTCGGTCAATTCGATCTCGTCGGGATCCCCCCTGCCCCGCGCGGCCTGCCTCAGATCGAAGTGACGTTCGACATTGACGCGAATGGTATCGTGCACGTCTCGGCTAAGGATCTGGGCACGCACAAAGAACAGTCGATCAAAATCACTGCATCCAGCGGGCTCAGCAAAGAAGAGATCGAGCAGCTGGTCAAGGAAGCCCAGGTACACACCGAAGATGACAAACGGCGGAGAAAGTTGGCCGAGGCCCGGAACAACGCGGATAGTTTGATCTATAGCACCGAAAAGAACCTGACCGAGCACGGCGACAAAATCGGCGAGGAGGACAAGAATACGATCAAGGATGCGATTGCAGCCGTACGCAAGGCCATGGAAGGCGAGGAGCCGACCGCGATCGAATCCGCCGTGCAATCTCTCACAACCGCGTCGTATAAGCTGGCCGAGGAGATGTATAAGAAAACCTCCCAGGCTGATGCAGGCGCTGGTCCCGCCGATCAAGGACCAGGGAACGGTGGCGATTCTACCAAGACTGACGAGAAGGTTGTTGATGCAGAATTCGAGGAAGTGGACAAAGACAAAAAGTGAGTGGCGAGGCCGCGAGAACGCCGGGGCTGCCTAAGCAAACCCCGGCGTTTCTTTAACCTCAGACCATATGGCGCACGTGCCGAAACGCGACTACTACGATAGGCTCGGGCTTAGCCGGAACGCCTCGGACGACGAGATCAAGAAGGCCTTCCGAAAACTCGCCCGCCAGTACCACCCCGACCTCCAGACCGGAGAACAGCAGAAAAAGACGGCGGAAGACAAATTCAAGGAAATCAATGAGGCCCACGAAGTTCTCAGCGATCAGCAGAGGCGCAAACACTACGATATGTTCGGGCACGCCGGCGAGCAGCGGGGCGTTGGCGGCGGATTCGAGGGTTTTGATTTCGGACGCGGCGGGTTTGGCGACGCCTTCAACGACATTTTTGAGGACTTTTTTGGAGGGGGAAGCCGAGGGCGGCACCGGGCGGAGCGTGGATCCGATTTACTGTATAACCTGGAGCTGTCGTTTGAAGAGGCGGTGTACGGGAAAGAGGCCAAACTCAGGATTCCACGTTGGGAGCGTTGCGCGGATTGCAAGGGCACTGGCGCACGCTCGAGCGCCGGCATCAAAACCTGCCCCAGTTGCAAAGGCTCCGGCC
The DNA here is from genome assembly GCA_022545705.1 of Nitrospirota bacterium. Taxonomy (GTDB): domain Bacteria; phylum Nitrospirota; class Nitrospiria; order Nitrospirales; family Nitrospiraceae; genus JACZQN01. The sequence goes on from JACZQN010000016.1 coordinate 7,814, forward strand.
AACTTCGGTTCCAGCAAGGCTTCTTCAGCTTGAGCCGGCCCTGTACCCACTGCGCAGGATCCGGCCAAATCATCTCGGATCCCTGCGGCACCTGCCGGGGCAGGAAGCGCGTACACGGCGAGCGGACCCTCTCGGTCAACATCCCAGCCGGCATCGAAACCGGCATGCGGCTCCGGTTAGCGAACGAGGGCGAGGAAGGGGAGCAGGGAGGCCCGCCAGGCGACCTCTACGTCGCGGTCACCGTGAAACCCCATCCGGTGTTCACCCGTCAAGGGAACGACATCGTCTGCGAGGTGCCGATCAGTTTTGTCACCGCCGCACTCGGCGGGAAGGTGGAAGTGCCCACCCTGACGGGCTCGACGGTGGTCAAGGTGCCGCCCGGTACGCAGTATGGTAAGGTCTTACGGTTGCGAGACCTCGGCGTGCCCAGTTTGAGGGGACACCGACAAGGCGACCAGCTTCTCCACCTTCAGATCCACATTCCCACCAAGCTGACGCCCAAACAAAAAGAGTTGTTGACTGCGTACGCGAAGGAGTGCGGGATGTCCATGGATGCAGAGGAGGACGGGTTCTTTGACAAAATGAAGAGTTTCTTCGAGTGACCGTTCTCTCCTCACCCTACCTCTCTTGAATCTGTCACGTGTGAGTGGAGACGCGAGGAGGGCAAGACGGGCGGGAAACCGGCAAGTGCCGAGTCCCGCATTTCTCGCGAGTCTCGCCTCTCACCCTACCGCCCTGACGCCTCACCCCTGATCCCCCTGTGAGCCCCAGCCCATGCCGGTCTTCTTCGTCACCGCTGACCAGATCCGAAATGGGGAAGCCACCATAACCGGCCCGTTGCTTGATCATTTACGGTCCAGCCTTCGCATCCAGGTCGGTGAGCAGATCTGGATTGGAGATGAGCAACGACGGCGCTATTTAGTGCGAGTGAGCCATCTTGACCGCCGCGCACTCAGCGGCTCGGTTCTGGAAGAACAGACCGGACCCTCGCCAACACATCCTCCCATTACGATCGGACAGGCGCTGTTGAAGGGCGAGCGGATGGACTGGGTCATTCAGAAGGCAACCGAGCTGGGAGCAGCTGCCCTGATTCCCCTCATTGCAAACCGTTCCATCGTGCGGCCACGCTCAGCACGCGTCAGGCCACAGCAAGGACGCTGGCAGCGGATCGCCCGGGAGGCTGCGCAGCAGGCCGAACGGTGGGAGATCCCGACGGTCAGCGCGGCATGCGAGGCCGTCGGATTTTTCACAAGCCAGGACCGTGCGGATTGTAGGCTTCTCCTACGCGAGAGGGGAGATGGCCAGAATCTGGCCTCGATCGCGCTGCCCCGTCGCCCCGAGCAGACCATTGTGATGGCATTCGGCCCCGAAGGCGGATGGAGCCAAGAGGAAGTGGCACGAGCGCTCGAATGCGGTTTCGTACCGATCACCTTGGGCACGCGGATTCTCCGCGCCGAAACCGCAACCTTGGCTGCACTGAGTATCCTACAGAACCGCTTAGGGGAACTGGGGTAAGGAAAGATTATTCCGGGGCGGTCGAAATGTGGAGGATGGTCCCCTGCTCCCCACTCGCCCAGCCGTGGGCAGAATCGGGAAAGGAGAGACCATACAGGGCGTTCTTGGACGGACTGTCCTGCTTGACCCAACTAAAGCCCGCGTCTGTGGTGCGATAAATGGCCCCTCTCTCGCCAACGGCCCAGCCTGTTTCGGCATCGGTAAAGCGAATCCGCATCAGATCGCTGGGCCTTGAACAGGTCAGCACACATACCAGTGTCCGATCGACCCACCGCTTGCCTCCATCGATCGTCTGATACATGGCGCCCGCGTTGCCAACCGTCCATACGTTCAGCGCATCCACAAAAAAGATATCAAAAAACGTTGCCGCCTTTTGGGTGTCCTGCATCGACCACGTCGCCCCCCCGTCATCGGTCATGAGAATCGTCCCTAAGGCACCGACTGCGCTTCCATGACTCTTGTCCGCAAAATGAATCGCGTAGAGAATGGCGTTGGAGCCGCTGGCCTGATCCATCCAGGTCAGACCTCCATCCTTCGTGTGCAAGATCGTGCCCGCCTCACCGGACACCCACCCTAGGGAGGACGTGAGAAACGTCACACCATAGAGGTCGGATTGTGTCCTGCTGAACTGTCGCGTCCATGTTTCTCCGCCGTCCCCGGAATGAAGAATCGTCCCATCCGAGCCGACGATCCACCCACGCAAGGTATCGGCGAAAAAGACCCGGGTCAGCTGCGCACGGGTCCTACCGCCGACTGATTTCCAGTGCTCACCGCCGTCCACTGTCTTCAGGATTACCCCGCCAGCTCCGACCGCCCAACCCAACTTCGTATCTCGAAAATTGACCCCCAACAGGGTCACCTCGGTGCCGGTCTGTTGGACCGCCGAGACGACGCCAGCCTGCGCCACCTGGAAGTCACCCCAGGACATCTGCCAGGGCAGAAGCCATACTACGACCCACACGCACTTCCCTAGCAAGCCCCGTGCGCTCATGAACGAGTCTATTCGTAGACGTTCGGATTGGTGTCGTCGAAATAGCCCTGATCCGGAATTCCCCTGGCGAGGATCGTGAACTCCCCGGCCTCAACGCTGACCCAATGCTTTGGTGTGCAGCAGCTTCCGTCCGGCAGCAGATCCCAGGAGCCCCGTCGGATCACGAGCGGTCCTGTGGCCAATTCAGTCGAAAACTCATTCATGCTACCAATGCCAAAGAGGGGTCGTCTCGGCACCCTCACCTTGATCTCGGTGTCGCTCCAAGAGACCACAATCGCGGCTATATTGTTGAACAACACTTCGCTGCGGGAGACATTCTCACCCAAGCGGATCGGCCGTAATTCATGCCCGCCTGCCATGAGACCCGACTGCGTCTCCTCGGTAGACTTGATGAAATTCCCGAACCCGGAGCCCTTGATCGTGACGATCTCGTCGAGTCCGGCTGAGGTTGGCTCATAGGCCTCCACTCGAGGAGTTCTTACCGTGAAGGTGCCCACAAGCGCAGTCACCAGCCCACGTTCGGCGCAGCAGGAGCCATCCTCCTTCGGAGTCGTCCCGCCACGCTTGACGACCACTGGCCCACTCTTTGCGCTAAACGGCACCCAGACATCGATCTTGTCGTTGTGCCACCGATAGACGATGGCCGGCACACCACCGAACTCCACCGCGTTATCACCGATGTTAAAATCGCTGAACGCGAAGGGCGTCGATCCACTCTCGGAATAAAACCCAAAGTTCTCGCCGGTGATCCGAACCAGGCTCCCGACAGGGCCGCTCGTCGGCGAAAAGCCAGTCACCTTGGGGACCACGACCTCGTAGTCCCCGATGGTTCGCTGCGCCTGGCCGCGCTTGATCACCAACGGTCCGCTCGTGGCGCCCAGGGGTACATGGACCACGATGAGCCTGTCAGTCCATTGCGCAATCGTAGCCAGGCGACCATTGAAAAGAATGGCATCACCGGGTGACCGAGTGGCGCCGAATCCCTTCCCGAAGAGCACGACCTTGGTCCCGACCGGCCCTTGGGTGGGATCGGCACGAATGGATGGGATGATTTTGAGCGGCATGGCATTGCTGACGCTGTACGCCACTGGAGCACAGCAAGATCCATCCCGCAGAGGATCCGAAGAGGCCAGCCGCACCACCACACCCCCTGTCGCGGCATTGGGTGGAACCTTCACCTCGATTCTCTGATCGCGCCACTGTTGGATGCGTGCGGGCACACCGCTGATCAACACCCCATTGACCCCGAACATGGTGTTGGGATCCCTGGAGCCCGCCGTATTCCCAAAGTGCGCGCCACGGATTTCCAGCGTGGCCCCTGGCTCCGCTTCTGGAGGATTCAAAGACGTAATCGTTGGTTGCTGAACCGTGAAAGTTCCGATCTTGATCGTCCGATGTCCTTTCAGGACGACAACCGGCCCGGTCTTCGCCCGAAGTGGAACTTTGACCGAAATGAGATCCGGTTCCCAACGCTGGATCAGCGCAAGCTTGCCATTGAACAGGACACGGTTCTCCCGAGTGGACTTGAACTCACCGAATTCGGTACCGGAGATGGTGACCGTGGCGCCGGCAGGAGCGGCGGCGGGGAACAGCACTCCTTCGGCCCACGCGGGCGGAGTCCAGCCAACAACGGACAGCCCTACGCAGAAGAGGCCCACGAGCCACATGGTAGATTCTCCTTTATTTTTCAACATCATGTCGAATCTTGGCATCGCGAGCATCCCCGCGCGACAAAAGTGGAGCGGAAACGGAGGCACACCGTAGATCGTAGAGGATGCAACGAACTATAACAAGCGCGTTTTTTTGTTGTCAAGCCATGGAGCAGGTGGAACTCAGGGAACGGTCGAGGAGCTTGGCAGGCTGCCCAACACCGCGGCTGCCGCCTGTCTGACGGCTTCATCCTTGTCGTCTTGAGCGACACGTTCGATAGCAGGGCGCGACTCGGCCGCCTGAATCGCACCCAATGCCTCCAGCGCGAGGAGTCGGACTTGCCGGCTGGAATGTCTCAGTTGTGAAGTCAGGACCGGCACCGCTCGGGCATCTTTGAGCTGGCCGAATTCGTGGATCGTATTCTCTCGGGCCAGCATGGCATAGAGGGTCTCTGTGACCAAGAGGGAATGCTCGAATCCGCGATCGTCGTCGGCTGGAGAATCCAGTGGCGCCAAGCGCTGGAGACCCTGGATCAACCCACCGGTCGTGTCCAGGCGAGAGACAACCTGTCCCCGGACGATATCTCCGAGAAAATAATAATAAGGGTTGGCTTCGAACTTCTCCAGCACTTCCAAGTAAGGAGGGGTGCCCGTACTGGGATACGTCGAGGATTCACGGATCGTCATGCGGAGGAGTGGTCCTAACGAGACATGCTCGAGGCCGATCAAACAGGTGATGTTAGTCCCGTACATGTCGACCCGGATTTGCTGCCCCCGCTTCTCGTGATATTCCACCTTGACGGTAAGATCGTGCGCATCGGTCGGATCTCGCACGACCGTAAACCCGGCTGATTCCATTTTCGTTCGGAGGTTCGGCTCGATCAGAGTCATGGTCCGGCCCCGTGGCATCCACGTTGTGGTCGTGAGCTCGATATACATCGTCTTGGCGACTCGAAGAACCTGAAACTCTTCGTCAGTGAGCGCCCGCTCATCTGCCCAGATCGGGGGACCAACCGAAAACAGCCCGAGGAGTACCACGCCACAGAAAAACCGAATCTTGATCATCAGCATGCTCAACTTTTTCCCGGAGCCAACTGCGCCAGGTAAGAGCCTACCCGATCTACAACTCAGGACACCTGAACGATCAGCTCCAGCTCGACCGACGCATCGAACGGCAGCCCCGCTGCTCCCACAGCAGCACGCGCGTGGCGACCTGCCTCGCCGAAAATCCTGACCAGCAGATCGGAGGCACCATTAATGACCCCGGGTTGTTGTGTAAACCCCTCCGCAGAGGCAACGTACCCAACGAGGCGCACGACCTTCGCCACCCGATCGAGCGAGCCCAGTTCACTGCGGACGATCGCAAGCGCATTCAGTAAGGCAATACGAGCGGCTTCGTACCCCTGCTCCACCGTCAGATCCTTGCCGAGTTTGCCTTCCAGGACCAGCTTCCCATCTTGGAACGGAACTACGCCGCTGAGAAAGAGCAGATGTCCCGTCAACACGGCCGGAATGTAGGTGGCCACCGGCTTGGGCGGCGGAGGTAAGATGATGCCCATTTCCACGAGTTTTGCCTCGTAAGACATCAGCCCCTGCATGTCGCTCAACGTATGGCCGAACGTAAGACGGCTATGGCGAGAGCCAATCCCGGTACGTCTCGCGCCGGCCGGTCAGCGGCACCGACCTCCGCGTAGACGCAATGGCTCGATCCCGGCCGTATTGTTCCCTTTCTGGACGGAATGCGTCAAGCCCCGAGCGCTGAACGGGGTATATTTTTTGCTGGAAGCCACAGGACGGCCTCCGTCCTCCTGCCGGGGTTGCTCAGGCAGAGCAGCTCCTCCCGGGTGGTATACTTCCTTTGCACACTAGAAATCGCCCCTCTGTCATGTTCCCCGTTGTCCAACCCGCGATGAACAGAGTTCCTGCTGTGCCAAGAGCGGGGGTTGCATGAATACACGTGTGTTCCCTCGTATTCCGATTCACTATCCCGTTCTGTTCTCAGGGGATGATCTCTACGGAGAAGGGACTGTGGTCGACATCTCAGAGGACGGGTGTGCAGTCGGAAGCGACGCGACTGTCCGAACAGGAACGTGTCTGACGCTGGACATCTTTTTGCCATATCAGGATTTGCCGATCATGGTTGACCAGGCAGTGGTGCGGTGGTCTGCGGGGCGGGTGTTTGGAGTAGAATTCCTGCGCATGGAGCCTGGGGACTGGAAGCGACTACACCAATTTATTAACATCGGTGTAACGGTTCCGATTCACTAAAGTAGTCATTCTGTCATCCCGATCAAGCAGGAAGTGCCGGGCATGATCTAGGAACTGCGCTGGCGCGAACCCACAAGCATCAATCCGTCCCGACCAGAGGCGTGAGTGCGCCGGGCGGCGAGAGCAGGGGCGCTCAAGTCGTGCACGCTACCCCGAAAAGGGGAGAGTCTGATGGAGTGACGCAAATTCCCCCGCTATCAAGTGTAATTCCGTAGTTCGTTCTCCTCGCCAGAAATGGTGGCAGGCGAGGGGGTCTTGCTGGATCTCTCCGTACGAGGGTGCCGAATTTCAAGCGATCGGAGTGTCACCAGAGGGACCGAACTGCAGCTGCGCTTTGTGCTCCCTGGTCACGATCAAGAGTCACCAGTGGAGGTGGAGCGAGCAGTGGTCCAATGGACACGAGAAGGAATCGAGTTTGGAGTTGAGTTCCTCCAACTGGCAGTGGAGGCCCCGGAGCGCATCCGCCGGTTTGCCAGGACCCTCGAAACGGGGCCGAGTCACTAGCGGGCTCTCGCTATCAACTGAGGTCCTCTCTGGGCCCTGATTCGCCATGGGTGCCCGCCCGCAGTGGTATCAGAGTGGCCTCTCCTGTTCCCTCCAAGGCTGAGCTGAAACCGGACTCTGACGATGGTGCACGGGTGGGGAGGCCCACAGTGACGCCCAGAGGGAGGAATCCTTATGTTGCTGTTCAAGAGGCTCGTCGCTACTGGCTTGGATCCCTTCTTGATTTGCCTGGAACTGCTTCTTGCCGGATTAGTCGTGCTCTGGTTCACTCGCCACCAGCGGGTGGGAAAGTGGCTTGTCACAATGAGCTGCGTTCTCATCGTGGCGCTCGGACAAGGGTCCCTTCCCGCCTACTTTGTCGAGCGATTAGAGTTCCAATACCCCCCTCTCGACCTCACGTCCTGGGCTCACGAGTCCGTGTCATCCCCTGCGCGGATCGTCGTGCTCGGTGGGGGGAATGCGCCCAATCCAACGCTACCCCTGACTAGTCAAATCAGAAGATCGTCGCTGGTGCGCCTGATCGAAGGGCTCCGGCTGCATCACGCCTTGCCTGGCAGCACGTTAGTGCTGTCTGGAGGGCCGGTGTCCTCTCCTGTCCCTGAAGCCGAGACAATGGCCCAGCTGGCGCACTCACTTGGAGTCAACCGGGCAAAGATAGTCGTCGAGACGGTGTCCCGGAACACAGAAGAGCACGCCGACCAGCTGCAAGGCCTGCTTGGCGAGGAACGCTTCATATTGGTGACATCCGCTTACCATATGCCGCGAGCGATGCGACTTTTTGAGAAGCGGGGCATGCAGCCCATGCCTGCGCCGACTGACTACCTCCTCAAATGGCGACAAGGGTCTAGCGCCCACATGCTCATCCCTCGCGCTGCTCGGTTTACCTATGCTTCGAGGGCCATGCACGAATACCTCGGGCTTGCCTGGGCCAAGTTGCGGGGGGAAATCTAAACGCCGCACCAGTGAAGGCATCGACATGCGTTGTCCCAACATCTGTGCTGGTAGTATTGTACGTGGCCGCGTCCACCCGGCTTATCAATCTATGATGATCTCACCGTCTGCACTCTTCCCCGACGACACCGCAAAGATGAAGCAAAGACTCGGCCTGCTACCATGGGCGAATGCTTGGTTCGAGGCCCTAGAACACCACTCCGAGATCGAAGGAGAGCGGTGGGATGTTGTTAAGAGCTGTGACAGGTATGCGGCCCTCCTTGAACGCCTTGTTGATCTTGTCGAGCAGACGGCCGTCAGATGAGCCGCATGCCTTTGCGTCCACTCTGGAGGCGAGAGGCGGAGGGCCCAATGGAGGCTATGGGCTGGCTGATCCTCACGCGGTGCCGCCGTGGGAGTGGAGGAAATTGTGATTGCGAGCCAGAAGGACGCGCAACGTCTGACATCCAAAGACCTAGAAAGATTTAGTAGCATAAACTCATTGACTTTCCTCTGATTTGGCCTTCACTGTAGAGAGGTCCAACAAGAAATGTTTTTGAAAGCAGACATTCCAGACCTTTCGCCAAGCACGGCGAAAGCTGAGCCAGTGAATGCGGACGTACAAGGACGGTTGTCGAAATTTTGCACCGAGGTGTAGGACTTTCGACACAGTTGTGTGTCAGCAGGCTCAGCCCTACACGCTCAATTCTCCATCGGCGGAACGCCAAGCCGAGAAAAACATTCGACATTCGCGAGATCAACCATTTCTAACGATCTGCTACTCATCTTGGCGCAGGGATTGCGGTAACCCCACACAATGAATCCAGTGCCGCGCCTAGAATACCTCGACCTGCAACCCGGAGGGAGAATGAATTTCCGTCACACGCGGATCTGCGGAACGCGCGGAACTCTCGGAAGAGATCGTCACCCCGCCGATAACCCCCTATAAAAACCCGACGCTGACCGATGTGCCGGGTTCCAGACGCCGGACATGATTGCAGCCAATTGGGGAATCTGACCGGCGTCTCATCGTATCAATGGCAGGCCTCAATCCGCTGAATTGAGTACCCTGAGAGCATCCACGGAAGCGACTTGCGTGGATGGCCCTACTGTAGAGACTTACCCACTTCTTGAAGGAGACATGATCTGAATGAAAGAGAAATTAGCTACAGACCTGCGAAACGCTATGAGCGGTTCAGGCAAAGTGTTGTATCACATTGCTCTCGTCAGTCTGAGCGCCGGGATCGCCCTGTCTCTACCGTTTGTGGCCCAAGGTTTTCTGACCCACTGGGCTCGCATACAGAACGAGGGGGCATTTCTCCTATCCGCAGAAATAACGGTGGCAATCGTGCTCATCGTCTTCTTCAATCACTTGAGTAGGAGCATAAAGTACAGGAAACTTGCCAAGGCGGCCAGTGGCGCTGGCTTGGTCTACTTTTTCCCTGCCGGGGGGCGAATGGCTCAGAGAAGAATCAAAACACTCATCCAGAGACACGGCCTTGCTAGGAATGTCATGATTATTGGGTCAACAGGTAGCACCTTTGTTGATCCCCAGGGCGATTCGCATGCTGTGGTGAAGGATTGCCTTGGGGCCAAGATTATGCTTTTGAACCCCTGCAGTGAGGACGCGCGGATACGCGCGAGATCCATTCTTCATCCCGACATCACGCTTGAGAGCTTAAAAGAGCAGGCTAGAAAAAGCGTAGAGTTTCTGAAATTACTGAAGGCAGCACAGAAAAATGTCAAACTCAAATTCTACTCGGACGACCCTAACGTAAAATTGGCGATTCTAGGAGATCACATCTGGTTGCAGCATTACCACACGAGCCTAGATGTGCAGACGATGCCTGTGTATGTCTTCAAGCACAATCCAAAAGACCATGGCCTTTATACGGTCTTTTACCAACACTTCGTGAAGAGGTGGGAAAGTCCAGAGATCCCAGAATATGACCTGGAGACGGACGAGCTCGTGTACCGGGGGGGTCACGGGATCGAGGAGAGAAGAGAGAAATTCCATTGGGATGTGGGAACCCACCCCAGCGGGGCGAGGCTTCCAGCGCATGATGCGCCACGCGCTGGAGGCGATGGTCAGCATCCATCCCAACGGGTGAGCGAGCGCGATCTCCGTGGAGCGGAGTGCGCTCCTCAGTCAAGTTGATTGCACGCCGAGCCTGTTCTCACTGATCCCGACGAGTAGGTTCGAGAGTCATGAAGAACGTGCCAAGCACCTTTTTCTTCCACTTCTGGAGGTGCCAAAAAACAGTTGCTTTTGAACCATAGGGTAGTTGATACAAACCCGCCTATTTTACCGTCTTGTTTCACGCATAGGACACGTCTTGACAAGCCCGTGGGCCGGCCCGCGCGGCCTTCTCAAGCGCAATCCATGCAATAGGAGACGCAACGCTCCTATACTATTTGTTGTTGAGCCTTGGTTTCGTTTAGCAGAAGCCGCTGAAATATGAATCAGAGAAGTCGCCTTGCTACGTGGGGTTTTTGGACTACCTGGCTATCAACCAGATACGGAGGAGCCTGGGACACGCGTAGCGACATGAGGAGGGAGATTCACCGGTGTGGGAAGTCTAGAGCCCGGGAGCCCCGATCGCCCTTGGCCGTTGACACCAGCCGAGGGCATGGTGCGTCCCAGCCTCGTCCGTCTCGTTCCTTTATCGCTGTTTCCGTGCCGCCAGCCACTCCTCCATGATCGCCACGCTGGCGCTCGTGCCGAGGCGGTCGGCCCCTGCGTCCAGTAGGGCAAGCGCCGTCTTGAGATCCCGGATGCCCCCCGCAGCCTTCACTTTCGCCTGACCCGCCACCGCTTCCTTGAGCCACCGCACGTCCTCGACCGTGGCGCCACCCGGTCCGATTCCGGTCGAGGTTTTGACATAATCCACCCCTGCATCAACGGCCAGGCGACAGGCAATCATCTTCTCCTGTTGCGTGAGATAACAGGTTTCCAGAATGACCTTGTGGCCTGCTCCTGGTGTGGATTGGACAAACTCCGCGATCTCCCTCCGTACGGCGTCATAGTCCTCTGACTTCAGCCGGCCGATGTTCAACACCATGTCGAGTTCGGTCGCTCCCCGCTTGCAGGCTTCGACCGCCTCGCCCACTTTGGTTCTGGTCGTCTGCGAGCCGTGCGGAAACCCGATGGGAGCGCCCACTTGAATCCGAGTCCCGGCGAGCGCAGCGACCGCATGGTCGACGTAGCAGGGAGCCACAAAGACAACCACGAAGCCGTACCGCCGCGCCTCTTCGCACGCGCGCACCACGTCCGCCTTCGTCGTCTCAGGCCGGAGAACTGTATGATCAATCAGGCTGGGCAGAGGCCGCAGTGCCATGAGCCGCTGTGTCAGGACCGTCGTTGAGCTGGGCGACGTTGGTACTTGTTCACCGCGTGGTTATGCTCAACCAAGGTGGAGGAAAAGTGGTGCGTCCCATCATTGCGGGAGACAAAATATAGGTAACTGGTCATGGCCGGATAGACGGCGGCACTGATCGCCCCCGCGCCCGGGTTGGCGATGGGACCTGGAGGGAGTCCTCGGAACCGGTAGGTGTTGTAAGGGCTGGATGATTGCAAATCGCGTTTTCTCAGATTGCCATCAAACGAAGCGAGTCCGTAAATGACCGTGGGATCACTTTGCAGGCGGATGCCGCGCCGCAGGCGGTTGTGGAACACAGCGGAGATGACCCCGCGCTCCTCGGGCACACTGGTCTCTTTCTCGATGACAGAGGCCAGAGTCAGCACCTCGTGAATGCTCATGTTGATGATCTGGGCCCGCGCGAGAACTTCCGGTGTCAGGGCATGCCGCAAGCCTTCCACGAACTGCGTGATCAGAGTTTTGGTCCCGGTATGACGGGCAATGTAGTAGGTATTCGGAAACAAATAGCCCTCCAGGTTCGAGACATCGAGGTTCAGCGACCGGATGAAGTCCCGATCTCGCGCCAGCCGCATGAACTCTTCAGGATCAGCCAGCCCCTTCTCGCCCAAGAGCTCGGCAATCCGGGCCACCGTGTACCCTTCGGGGAAGGTCACCGGATGGAGCACAACATGTCCCTCCCGGAATTCCGAGAGAATCTCCACGGGGCTCATACCGGCATGCAGCGCGTACTCGCCGGCCAGAATGCGGCTATCCGTCCAGGTGAGCCTGCCGAGCAGCAGGAATGCCCATTTGTTCCGGATGAGACGCTCTTTTTCTAGCAGCTCGGCGACCTGCCGGAATGTGGTCCCCTCTGGGATATCGATGGTTGCCATGGCTGGCGGCGCGGAAGAGCCGCTCTGCGTGGCAAGCGGCACCATGGTCCACATCACGCCAAAATAGACGGCCGCCGCGATGACGGGAACGCCGGCGCCGATCAGCCACGCGGCCACCCTACGGTTCATGCGTCCCCCCACTGCTCATGATCCGGGTCCTTCGCCCCAGACGCCTGGCATTCGAGGTAGCTTTGCAGCAAGAGCGCGGCCGCAATTCGGTCCACTGCCCACTTGCGTTTCACGCGGCTCATCTTTGCGTCGAGGAGCAGTTGCTCCGCCGACTTGGTGGTGAACCGCTCATCCCAAGCAACAACGGGAACGTTCAGGGCTTGCCCCAGCGTCTCGATGAACTGTTGTACGCCTTGAGCCTCAGGACCCACCCGACCGTCCAGGCGAATCGGCAGACCCATGACCACTTCTCGGACATTGTGGAGACGAACTAAGTCCCGAATATGAGTCACGTCTGCCTCGACCGACCGCCGGACATACGTTTCAAGCGGCTGGGCGGTCCAACCGAGTTCGTCACTGAGCGCCACGCCGATCCGCTTGCTCCCGGGATCGAGCGCCAGAATACGCGTGCCGGCCATAACCTAAGTTTACCCCTCGACCGCCCTTTCCACCAACTCAAATACCTTTTCCAGCGCAACCCCCAGTCTTTCCGGGTTCTTTCCGCCGGCCTGGGCCATCTCCGGCCTCCCCCCCCCGGTCCCACCCACTTCCAGCGCCATGTCTCGGATCAAGTCTCCCGCACGCACCTTCTGCACCAAATCCTTCGTCACGACCACGAGCAATGAGACCTTGCCATCGTTCGCCGCGCCCAGCGCGATGACGCCGCTGCGGAGTCGGTCCCGGATCCGGTCGGCCAGCGCCCGTAGCCCAGGGCCATCCATGCCGTCAGCTCGTTGCGCATGCACCTGGATGCCGTGCACCGTACGAACTTTCGCTTCCTCTTTCGCGCCGGTGGCCAGCTTGAGCTTCAACTGTTCCAGTTCGCGTTCTTTCTCCTTCAACTGGGTCATCAGTTTTCGCGTCTTGGTGACGAGCTCGGACGGTCCGACCTTGAGGAGTTCCGACAGCTCCCGGATCTCCGCCTCAAGTTGTTTCAACTGCGACATCGCCCCGCTGCCGGTGAGGGCCTCGATCCGCCGCACCCCCGCAGCCACACCCGTTTCGGACACCACCCGAAACACTCCGATCTCACCCGTATGACGGCAATGAGTCCCCCCACACAGCTCCTTGCTGAAGGACTCGATGCTCACCACCCGCACCTGTTCTCCGTACTTGTCACCGAAGAAGGCCAGAGCGCCGGACGTGACCGCTTCCTGGACACTCATGACCTCTGTGCGCACCGGATCGTTCACACGGACGTGCTGATTGACGAGGGATTCAACCTCATCAATATCTCGCGAGGAGAGCGGCTTGAACTGCGCAAAATCGAACCGCAGCCGGTTGGGCGCCACGAGTGAACCGTACTGCTTGACCTGCGGTCCCAGGATCTCTCGGAGGGCCGCGTGCATCAGGTGAGTAGCCGTATGGTTCCGAGCCGCATCTTGCCGGGTCCAGGCATGAACGGAGGATTGCAAGCGTTCTCCCGCGCGCACGCGACCGACCCGCACCACTCCCTTGTGCAAGACTACATTCGCCGCCGGTCTCGTGGTCTCACGAATTTCGATTCGCCCTTCGGGCCCCGTGAGGGTCCCTTGGTCGCCGACCTGGCCCCCACCCTCCGCATAGAACGGGGTCACGTCAAGCGCCAGCTCAATCTCATCCCCTTCCACCGCTTCGTGGACCAGCCGCTCACCCTTCAAGATCGCCTGGACCACCCCCTCTGCCTCAAGCCGTTCGTACCCGACAAACAGAGGCAGGGCCAGCCGACCCGCAAGCTCATTCACCACAGGCTTTGCGATCGCGACCTCGAAGGTCGCCGTTTTCCGGGCACGCTCCCGCTGCTCCTCAAGCGCGCGTTGAAACGCCGCCTCATCCAACTGCATCCCCTGCTCCTTGCAGGCTTCCGCGATCAGATCCAGAGGAAATCCATACGTGTCGTACAATTTAAAGACCTGGTCGCCGGCAAGTGTGGTCCGACCAGACGCCCTCGCCTTGGTCACCATCTCGTTCAGAATGGGCATGCCTTGGTCCAACGTCGCGATGAATCGTTCCTCCTCACCTTCCGTGACTTCGACTATCGTGCGAGCCGCATCCTGGAGTTCCGGGTAGACCCTGCGCATATGGTGGACCACAGTCCCCGTCAGCTCCGCAAGAAACGATTCCGCTACGCCTAATAATCGTCCGTGCCGAGCCGCTCGCCGGAGAATGCGCCGCAACACATAGCCCCGGCCCTCGTTTGAGGGTAGGATGCCATCGGCGATCAGGAAGGCGATGGCCCGTAGATGATCAGCGACCACGCGCAGGGATCGGTCGATGAGTGCACTCTGACCAGATCGGTGACCGGCTCGTTTGCCGATGGCGGACAAGATCAGCTTGAACAGATCAATCTCATAGTTACTCGGTACGCCCTGCGCCACCGCAGCCAGTCGCTCCAGGCCCATGCCGGTATCAATGCTCGGTTTGGGAAGCGGCCTGAGGGCCCCGCTGGCGTCGCGATCATACTGCATAAAGACGAGATTCCAGATCTCGAGGTACCGATCGCAATCGCAGCCGACCCCGCATGTTGGCCTGCCACATCCCAGCGCTTCTCCCTGATCCATCACAATCTCTGAGCAGGGCCCGCACGGACCCGTGTCCCCCATCTGCCAGAAGTTATCTTTTTCTCCGAGCCGTGCAATTCGGGACGCAGGGACGCCGATCTGTCGCTCCCAGATGCCATAGGCTTCGTCATCGTCACGGAAGACCGTGACCCAGAGCCGATCCTTTGGCAACCCGACTGCGCGCGTGAGGAAATCCCATCCGAATTGGATCGCATCTTCTTTAAAGTAGTCGCCAAAGGAGAAATTCCCCAGCATTTCGAAAAAGGTGTGGTGGCGTCTGGTATAGCCAACGTTCTCCAGATCATTATGCTTGCCGCCCGCACGCATGCATTTCTGCACCGTGACCGCTCGCTTATATGAACGGGGCTCCTCCCCAAGGAACACCCGTTTGAACTGATTCATACCGGCATTGGTAAAGAGAAGGGTCGGATCCGCCTGTGGGATGAGCGGAGCGCTCGGCACGATCGCGTGCCCCTGCTCCTGAAAGTACTGAAGGAAGGCCTGACGCAGCTCGTCTGTACTCTGATTCATTGCTTCTCGGTTTTCACTCCCTCCTGAGACCTGGCAGGCCGCAGCAGGCGGCAAGGTCGTAGCACCACTTTTGCCTTTTGCCTTTTTACTTTTACCTTCTCTTGGGTACGGACGGGCTGGTCAGCAACAGAACCCGTCAGCTGCCCAACAGCTCCTCGATCGTCTCTTCGCTGAACCCGTGGCGCCGCAGCAGGCTTGCCGCGCGCGAGGGGCTCCCAGCAGCGAGCAGAACCGGCCGACGTGCAAGCAGCGCCTGAGCAAGGCTGCGCTCGTCATGCTCCTGATACACCTGCGCAACCACGCGCATCGCGGTCGCTCGGTCTATTCCCTGCCTCCACAGCTCCGCTTCCAGGCGTGCTCGACCCATCGGCCGCCGCGCCAGCTTTTTCCCAGCCCACCCGAGGGCATAAGAGTCATCATTCAGATAGCCCCGTTCGACGAATTTTCTGACAAGCGTGCGGATCTGTGTTGGGGAGGCTCCGACGTGACGAAGGTACTCCTTCACGTTGGCTTCAGTTCGTTGCCGACGCGCGAGATACCGAAGGGCAGCTTGTTCCATGAGCGCAATCGCCCGGGCTGATGGACCGGATGTCTCTCGGGCTGGCACAGCACTCCCAACCGTATGAGGAGAGTTTCCGACTGGCTAGACGTCATGAGGGGCGCTGGAGCAGTCCCGCATCAACGCGCTGCCGAGGGAGGGACGATCGCCACGTCACGCACGTCGCCATTTCGGATCCTGCCCGGCTGGGTGCGATCGCCGATCGTCCGTTCGCACATCCGCGCGCTTCTCCTCAGGACGACCGTCGGGGCGCTTCTCGGCAGTCCGGCCTGGCATACCTGCCAGATCGCGGATGCGTGCTTCAATCTCCTTGGCCACCGACTGATTGGCCTTCAGATGATCCCTGACCGCATCACGCCCTTGGCCAAGCCGATCGCCTTTGTACGAGTACCATGCTCCTGATTTGTCCAGAACCCGCTTGTCCACACCCAGGTCCACCAACTCACCGGCCTTGGAAATCCCCTCAGCAAACAGGATGTCGAACTCCGCCTGCTTAAACGGCGGAGCCATTTTGTTTTTGACCACCTTCACCCGCACGCGGCTTCCGACCACTTCCTGGCCTTCTTTGATCGACTCAATCCGCCGAATATCCAGCCGCACCGATGCGTAAAACTTCAGTGCATTCCCTCCCGTCGTCGTCTCCGGATTACCGAACATGACGCCTAACTTCATCCGGAGCTGGTTGACAAAGAACACGGTGGTCTGCGACTTCGAAATCGCCGCCGTAAGTTTGCGCAGCGCCTGGGACATCAGTCGCGCTTGAAGGCCCATGTGCGCGTCCCCCATCTCGCCTTCGATCTCCGCCCGTGGCACCAACGCCGCCACGGAGTCGATCACAATAATGTCGAGCGCGCCGCTCCGCACAAGGGTCTCGGTTATTTCAAGCGCCTGCTCGCCGGTATCGGGCTGGGAGACCAAGAGATCATCCGTCTGGACGCCGAGTTTTTTCGCGTACCCCAGGTCCAGCGCGTGCTCAGCATCCACAAACGCCGCGATTCCACCGGTCTTCTGCGCCTCGGCGATCACATGGAGGGTCAGCGTGGTCTTGCCTGAAGCCTCCGGCCCGTAGACTTCCGCCACCCTCCCACGGGGAAGCCCGCCCACGCCCAGGGCGATGTCCAAGCCCAACGATCCGGTTGAAATCGTTAGCACATCAGCCTGGATGTCGGCCGTCCCGAGTCTCATGATGGCTCCCTTCCCGTACTGCTTTTCAAGCTGCGACAAGGCCAACTCCAGCGCCCGCTTTTTCTCATCTTTTTCGACAGTCCGCTCGGCCATTGGGCCCCTCCTTTGGGCTTTGAAATTTGCTCATTATACTCAACTCACCTTGGGAAACCTAGCCACCGGTCTCTCACCAGCAGGAACGCTCACAGCCGCGTTACACCTCCTTCAGCGGGAGCGCCAACAGTTGACTATAGACAGCGCCGGAGGGTTTTAACTCGCTTTGCATGAGCGACGCCACGGAGATGCTCAGGCTCCCCACGCTCGTAAACCCGTTCAGGGCCCCGGTTGCCGCGAAGCCTTTGCCTGCCTCTCTGGAGCGCTCTTTAACCCGTGCCAGCGTGAGGTGGGGACTCCACGGTCTGGACTCGAGTGGAAACCCAATGATGTGCAGTGCCCTGTCCACATCCGCAGCCAGGCGCACCAGTTCGTCCACACGTCCCGATAGTCCGATCCAGATGACGCGCGGCGCGCGGAGATCCGGAAAGACCCCAAGCCCGCCGACCTCGACCGAGAACCGAGGCTGGCCGACCACGACCGGACCGAGTGCTGTTTGGATGTCCTGGATCCGAGCTTCCTCAATTGCTCCGAGGAACTTGAGTGTCAAATGGATCGAGTCAGGTTTGACCCATTGGACACGGACATCCTGACCACCCCCCCGCACACACCGCTCCCGCACTTCGGCCTGCACTCGACCGAGTACCGTCCGAAGATCGCGATCCAATTCGACAGCCACAAACGTTCTGATCATGCCGACACCAGTGAGTCAGGAGATCAAGCACCGCCGAAGCACATCCATCGTCGCCTGTGAGGCTCGTAATTTGATGGTGTCTCGGTCTCCATGAAAGCGAAATTCCTGTGCAAGGCGCGTCCTGTTCCTTCTTCTCTTGGGTCCCTGCGAGAAATCTGCATCCAGAGCAACAAAGACCAGTCCGACCGGCTTGTGGGCCGTTCCACCCCCGGGACCCGCGATGCCGGTCACACTCACCCCGATCGACGCCTGACTTCTCGCTCGAATCCCGCTGGCCATCGCGCGGGCGACTTCTTCGCTGACCGCGCCGTACCGCAAGAGCAGCTCGGCGGGGACATCCAGCAGCTCCGTTTTGGCTTGGTCGCTATAGCACACCACGACCCGATCGAGATAGGCGGAACTTCCCGGCACCTGAGTCAGCCGATGCCCGATCAACCCACCGGTGCAGGATTCGGCCACGGCGAGCGTGAGTCCGCGAGAAGCCAACAAACGTCCGACGACTTGCTCCATCGTCTCACTTCCTTCCGCATACACACAGCTACCGAGCCGCGTTTGCACGTCCTTTAGCACGCGATCTAAAAGGCGCGCTCCCTTGTTCTCGCCGCGCAGCGTTCCGCGTTCTCCACTCGCGGTCAACGACACGGTCACGCCAAGCGGCGACGCTTGGAGTCCAAGTCGGACACCGCTCTTCACGGGTATCCTATTCTTGATCCGCTGTTCGATGTCTGACTCAGCGACTCCAAAGGTATGCAAAAGACGCCGTTCGATGAGGGGTAGCCTGCGGGTCGCTCGCTCGGCGGCTAGCCGTGGCACAACTCCTGCCATGAACATTCCCCTGGCTTCAGCGGGGACTCCGGGCAGGGCGACCAGGAAGCAGCGGTTCCAAGTCAGACAGAAACCGGGAGCGGACCCCACGGGATTGGCGATTACTTCCGCGCCCGACGGGATCAGACCCTGGCGCATCTGGGCAACCGAGGGCGTCCGTCCCCATGCCGCCAGCCGCTGCCGCATGCCTTCCACAGCTTCAGCTCGTCGGCGGAGCGGCCGACCCGTGACCCGGGCGGCTGCCTGCCGCGTCAGGTCGTCTCCTGTCGGGCCTAACCCACCGGTGAGGACCACAACTTCAGCTCGACGAGATGCCGTCCGGATGGCAGCCATGATGTCGGCCTCATCGTCTCCCACCACCGATTTAAACCGGACTTCAACCCCGACCGCGGCAAGCGCCTCCGTCAGGAACAGGGAATTGGTGTCGGGCCGACCGCCGAGCAGCAGTTCGGAGCCAATGGCGATCACTTCGCCACGTCGCACAGAGCCTCCACAGCAGTCCGCCTCCGACCCCAGTCAGGGGCACCCGAACGATGCTACGTCAATCAATCCGGGCAAAGTCGAGAGCAAAGAAGACTTCCCCGCCCGCGGCCGGAAACACCGAGATTCTCGTTTTGGCATGGAGATCCAACTCATCGTAGGGGAACGATGCCACGACTTTGGCCTGGTAGGCAGGAGCTTCCGGCCAGACAGAAGTCCGATCGGCCCGGCCATCGAACCGTACCTTGATCGGCTTGATCACCTCCTGACCCTGCACCATTACCATATAACTGTCCACCGCGAAATTGGGGTGGTTACCAAAGATCGTCACGCTCACCAACAGGAGCCGGTCGTCGAGAATCTGTCTCATGCCGGCTTCGCCCGGGGTTTCCGATCGTGACGCAAAGTGCGCCGACATCACCGCGAGCCCCGCGATCTTCGTCATCAAGAACCCACGTGGTTCCAATTCGTTGGGGGTGCCGAACCAGGCGTAGAGCCGGTCCGGAGGGACGCGGGCGACCGCCGCGGCTTTGCCTCGTGCTAGGGCCGTTTCGATTTGAGCCGGAGTCGGCTGAACCTCAATGGCCTCGAGGTCCATGGACCATCCCAGCGACCCCACGATGGCTAGACCTGCAGCCGCACCCCAGATTGACCGCCGCTGTCGGGTCCACGAGATGTCCATTGAGCTTGAGCCGATAGCAGATCACTCCGGTCAAGTCAACGGCCTGGAGAGCGTCTCAGGTCGGTTGACAAAGGACAGGTGAAATGATAAAAAGGCAATCTTTCCCAACGATTAGACCGGCAACTGCGGCAAGGAGGAGGCCAATGGCCAGCGGGGAGCAGTCCAGCAAGCGTCAATTCGTCAACTTTTCCTTCTATAAAGTAGACCCGGCCTGGCGCAGGCTGACGGACGAGGAGCGGAGTCGGGGCAAGCAGGAGTTCAGTCGCGTTGTCGAGGACTACACAGGGAAGGTCATCGTGATCCCCTACACCTTAGTGGGCATCAGAGGCGACTGCGACTTCATGCTCTGGCGGATTGGTGACGAATTGGAGCTGTTTCAGGAAATGTCGTCTAAACTCCTGGCCACTGGACTGGGGACACACCTGTCGACTCCCTATTCCTATCTGTCGATGACGAAGCGATCGGTGTATGTGGACCAGCATGTCCACGAAGGGCAGGAGAGCAAGCGACTCCAAATCGTACCAGGGAAGAGCAAGTACATCTTCGTCTATCCCTTCGTGAAGACACGAGCCTGGTACCTTCTGACCAAATCCGCGCGCCAAGGCATGATGGATGAGCATATTGAGATCGGTCACCGTTATCCGTCGGTGAAATTAAACACGACGTACTCGTTCGGGCTCGACGACCAGGAATTCGTCGTGGCGTTTGAGACCGATAAGCCACAGGATTTCCTTGATCTCGTTATGGAACTTCGTTCGGCTGAGGCGAGCCGCTATACCGAGCGCGACACCCCGATCTTCTCCTGCATCATGAAGAGCCTCAAGGAGATGCTCAACACGCTGGGTGGATGACGCCCACTTCTGTGTTGCAGGCACGGCCATCCCTGTTCCCAGAGAAGACCGGCCCTTTCGTCGAGTGTGAGTCCACACTCCCCAGGTGATCACGACTCCGCCTCCGACTTGCGCCGCTCCCCTCATTCGCGTGGACCAGCACGACTAATGTGAGCACGCGCGCGTTCGGTACGGCAGAACCCTGTCTGACGAGTGCTCCTGCCTGACCGCTCATCGCGGTTCTGGTGTATGGATTCTGGCCTCTTCACTTCGGGCAAGCCCCATGGTCTCGCAGCGGCACTGTCCGCTGTGCTGCCCGGTCTGGGTCACCTGCTCAGAGGCCAGGTTCGCAACGCGGCTGCCATTTTCCTCATCAGCGGTGCGCTTGTCGGAGCTACCTGGGCAATCTCGAATACCGGAGGGACAGGCGCCGCGATTTTTCTCTTCATGCTCATCGGTCTGCCCTGGTGGACCTTCCAGAGCTATGGCGCCTATCTTCCTGAACCCGGTAGCCTCCGCAGAACCCTGACGGTCGTTTGGAATCGCGGGCATGATATCCGCTACTTGGGGGCACTGTTTTTGCTCACCGCGTTCACCGACCTCTATATCATTCTGGCCAACCCGGAATATGCCTTGACCATCTTCTGCACAAAACCGGCGGGGGTCTGGGGAGTGCTGGCCAAAGCGCAATCCCCTACGTTGCATACACTCATCGGCTACGGCTTCATGCGCCACCGCCGTTGGTCGCTTCTGCTCTATCTGCTCTACGCCGGATTCGGTTTCCTCAACGCCTCCGTCAACTATCTCTGTTTCGGATACGGCCGCATTCGGACCGTGTTTCTCTTCACTCTGATCCTGTTCACAGCCTATATCCTCTTGCGACGACAGTGTTTCGAGGCCAGGGATACGGCCAGCCGGGGGCTTTGACAGGCTCCCGTAAGCTGTGTTATTTGGAAGGGCATGATGGTCGGGGGGGACCCTCGCGATACGAAGCCTGTTATGGACGAGTCAAACGCGTTGTATGCCATCAGGCATAAGGACGGCGCCGTGAGTCTTTACGTGGACGAGGCCTACGCCATCGAGCGCGGAGTGGACCCGGCACAGCTCGTGCGCGTCGAGATCCCCCGAGAGCTCTTCATCTCCGGGACGGTTCAGCAGATCCGGGAGTACGTGGCCACGCACCTGGAGGCCCAAGCGGGGGGCTCGGCTTAATGTCTCCTGGGTGTGGCCCAGTGCGCACGACAACTTGACCGCCATGCTGACTAATGAGCAGATTGAATCGGTCGTCAACGCCCTTCCAATCCAGCCCCGCATGATACTGAAGCTCCTCTTGCTTCAATACTTCGAGGTCTCCCAAGAGGATCTCGACTACCTCTCCGCAGATCGCCCGGATCCACGGTTTCAATCCGGCTATGAGCGGACAGGACAGCCTGTCGCGCGCGAGGTTGCAGAAGACGTCGCGACTCGGGTCGCGCAATACCGCAAACAAATTCGGCAGAAGCGCGAAAAGTTCGGGCTGCAGATGGAATGTCTCCGAACGCACATGACGGTGGGTGAGACGGTGGTCTCGCTGGCCGAGGAGTTGCTCGCGAACCGGTTTGGCCTAGACCCTGAAGCGATTCAAGCACTGAAGAAACAGGCGCGAACCGTGGTTCCAAAGCCAGCCATTCGAGAACTCGAGCGGAAATGGGAGCGGGACGAGATTCCCGAAGACGCCTATCTCAAAGAGCGCCTCTGTATTGAGTATCAGACCGAACTGCGGAAGCTGGAGCGGCAGCGGAAGCACTTCGAGCTGGCCAAACGGGAGCATCGGACCGTGAGCATAGCGCCCTTACAGGATCATGAAGTCGCGCACATCTGGGGCATCCCCGCCGGCAGCTTGGCGGGGCGCAAGGTGAAAGCTCTCCATCAGTACCTACAAGGACTCCAAGCAGCACTGCAGAAGTCTGACCAAGCTCCCGCACCGACGGCCGGAGGTCCACTGGACCTCTGGAAGCAGGCTCTCGACACGCTCTCGCTTCGGCCCATCGAACGTTCTGTCGCCACCTACGGCGCGCCGGATAACAAGCTGGCGGCGGAAGTCTATGACGCGCTCGAGCGTACAGAAGCCGCCCTGGTGGAGAAGCTCACTGCGCTCGCCTCGAGAACCCTGCCGGAAGACATCGAAGTCCGGTTCTGGCCCGGTGTCGCTCAATCGCTGTTCGCGCTCCAACGCCTCGTCGCGATCCAGGCAGAAACGGACACCTCGCACGAGGCGCTCGAACAAACGTTGCTCAGCTGCGTCTCGCCCAGACCGAAAGTGACGGAGGGAACGGTGCAGCAAGAGACCAAGCCCTCGGAAGTTCAGCTGAGCGAAATGGGAGAACACATTCTGCGAAGCTTCATCGGCGAGGACATAAGCAAGTAAGTCGGGCTACCTGGCACTCCCCCCTCCCCCTTCCCCTCTCCCGGCCCAGACCGCATGAGACCCCCCACTTAGCCGGTATGGTATACTTAGGTCCTATGCGACATGTTTCGGCCTCATCATTCCGCCACGTGGCCACCTGTGCTTTTCCCAGCAGAGGTGGCCTGCTCCTATTGGTGTGCCTCCTTGCCGCGGTGCCTGGCTTGCTCTCGGCACGAAGCATGCTTCAAGTGGCGGACTTAGTCTCTCACCCGGAACAGTACAACAGGCAGGTGGTGGTAGTGGTGGGGCAGGTGGCTAACTTGCAGACTGCGACGAACCGGCGGGGAAAGTCCTTTTATGGGTTCCTGCTCAAAGATACCAATGGTGCGGTTAAAGTCATAGGAAAGGGCAAGACGCTGGTGCAAAACGGAGAAAACATCGTCGTTGAAGGCAAGTTCAGTCGTCTCCGGCGAACCGGTCGCGCGATCATCTACAACGAGATTCAAGCACGTCGCATCCTGTCGCTGGACCGATTCAGTCCCGAGCTCATCGGCTAATCCGATCGTCTCAGCCGCTCAGCCCCCTACCGCTTTCCGACCGTCAGGTCCCTGAGCCGCGTTTCGCTCCAGTAGCCAACCACGCCCTTCACCACTTGACGTCCCGTGGGAACGCTTGGTACAACCACATCGTGTTTGTGGCGGTGTAGCTCAGTCGGTAGAGCAGCGGACTCATAAGCCGCGCCTA
>JACZQN010000083.1 GCA_022545705.1 Nitrospirota bacterium
ATTCTTCTCACTGTTCTGATTGTTGGCTTCATGCTGACGGTCGGGCAGGTGCCTTTGGCGGTGAGCCAACCGGTCACCATTCCCGTAAAGGCCACCAAGGCCCCCATCCCGATGGATGGAGCGAACCCCCTGTGGGAGGCTGCTCCGGCGGTCGTCATCCCCTTGAGCGGGCAGACGATCACCACGCCGATGCATCCGAACATCTCCGTGAAGTCCGTGATGGTCAAGGCGATGACGAACGGGAAGGACATTGGAATCTTGTTGAGCTGGTCCGATCAGACGAAGAATGACACCGTGATTGGATCGCAAGATTTCCGCGACCAAGCAGCGGTCCAGTTCCCGGTGAACATCTCAGGGGCACCGCCATTCCAGTGCATGGGGCAGGCGGGCGGCACGGTCAATATCTGGCGCTGGAATGCGGAATGGGAGAAGGATATGGGCAAAGGCGTTGCCGGGATGTGGGACGTGGATGACCAGTACCCCAGCATTGTCTGGGACTTCTACTATGAAGAGCCAGCGGGCGGGGTCACGTATCCGGATCGCATCGGTCGGAGCTTGGGACCCTTCAATCCAGGCATCTGGTCTGGTAATATCTTGTCAGATCCGTCCTTGCATCCCAGCTCGGTGGAAGATCTGAGCGCCACCGGATTTAGCACGCTGACCACGCAATCCAGCCAGGACGTGATCGGGCACGGCTTGTGGGAGGGTTTTGGCGCCCTCAAGGGCGGCTGCTGCACCGGACCGTCCTGGTACGCGGTGATGAAGCGCTCCTTGAGCACGGGTGACCCAAATGACGTGCAGTTTAAGAAGGGTGCCTCGATCCCGATCGCCTTTGCGGTTTGGGACGGAGCCAACGTGGAGCGGGATGGTCAGAAATCGATCTCCACGTGGTTCACCCTGAAGATGCCCTAAGGCATTCACCCGCGAGAGGGCGTTGACCTGAGGGGGTCGTGCCCCTCAAGCGGTAGGATCTGAAGGAGAAAAGCCCCGAGCCTCCTGCCAGCACAGCAGGTGATGGCTCGGGGCTTTTTTTACCCTATGACCCTCCACAAAGAATAGGCGCGATAACGGCCTAACTCCGTGGTTGATCGAGGTTTCTCCCCTGATCTGGTTGGGTTCTGATGCCGTTGCATTTGAGTGATGAGAAGGTGTATAAAAAAGAGGTTCGTAGCAATCACCAAGCGCCGTTTCTGAACCGGAGCGAACCCAGGAAGGGGAGCTGCGTGCCATGAAGCTATCGCTTCTGTTTCCGCCAAGTTGGCATCCTTCTCAACCCTATTTGAGTATTCCCTCCTTAACCGGCTTCCTCAAGCAGGCCGGGGTCACCGATGTCACGCAGCGGGATCTGAATATCGAGCTTCTGGACAGGCTCCTAACGCGGGTGTATGCCGAGGAACTGTATCCCAGGCTTGTAGACAAGGCTAAGAGACTTGAGCGAAACCGGAAGGGAGAGACTGGCCCGTCAAGTGCGGAGCATTACACGCGCCTGGTCGAATCCCTCGACCGCTTCCCCTATCTCATTGAGCGTATCGAGTTGGCCAAGGAATGCTTGCGAGGGGAAGAGTTCTACGACCTCGAGCGATACCGGGAGAGCCTGTTCGTCATTGACAAGTGGTTGGAAGTGGTCTCCACGCTCTATTTTCCGACTCGCATGACGGTTGTCGACAATCAGCTCAGCGGGTATTCGATCTATTCCTCGAAAGATATTCTGAAGGCGATCAGGGATGAAGAGCAGAATCCCTATCTGGAATTGTTCCGCGATCACTTCCTGGCCTCAATTCTGGCCGACCAGCCTGATTTCATCGGGGTCTCCATTACGGCGACGTCCCAGATCATTCCGGGTCTCACGCTCTGTCGGCTCATCAAGGAAGCGAGCCCCGGCCTCCACCTGACGATCGGCGGGAGTATCTTTACGAGGCTGGTGGATAACCTGCGCCGGTGCCCGTCATTGTTCGAGCTCGCCGATGATTTCGTGGTGTTTGAAGGGGAAACTGCGTTGCTCGAGCTGGTCAATCAGTTGGAGGGCAAGCGGGATTTCAGCAAAGTGCCCAACTTGATTTACCGACAGAACGGCAAGATTGCTGTCAATCAGCCATTTTATTCTGAAAACATCAACGCCTTGCCCGCGCCGAATTATGACGGGTTTCCGTTTCGGCTCTATCTCGCGCCGGAGAGCGTCCTGCCGATACAGTTCTCTCGAGGGTGTTATTACAAGGACTGCGCCTTCTGCGCCCTCACCCTCGACCATCAGAATTTTCGGCAAAAGGACCCTGGCAAGACCGTTGAGAACCTCCAGTTGTTGTCGGAGAAGTACGAGACTCCGTATTTTTTCTTTACGGATGAATGCTTGGCTCTCTCTCCGACCAAGCGGTTGTGTCGACAGATCCTCGACAGGGGTCTGCGTGTGCAATGGACTGCTGAGATGCGATTTGAAAAGAACTTGTCGCGTGAGCTCTTGTCACTGATGCATGACGCGGGGTGCCATAAGATCGTCTTTGGTTTGGAATCGTACAATCAGCGCGTGATGGACTTCATGAAGAAGGGGATCCTGCAGGAGAGCGTGCGCCGGGTCACGGAGGACTGTGTCGATCTTGGCATCGCGGTCCACTGCTATATCATCGTCGGCTTTCCCACGGAGACGGAAGAAGAGGCCCTTGAGACGGCGAACTTCATTATTAAGAACACCCGGCTGAATTCATCGTATGGCTTCTCCTGCCAGCCGTGCCTCTTCGACCTGGAGAAGGAAGCTCCCATCATGAGCGATCCAGGCAGCTACGGAATCCGGCGCATCATGCGCCCCGCCTCCGAGGATCTGAGCCTGGGGTTTTTCTACGAGGTTCAGGAAGGGATGACTCCCGAACAGGCTGAAAGAGTCTATCAGGACGTGTATGGGAAGGTCAGCGAGGTGGTCTGTGAGTTGCCGTTCAATTACTCCATGGCGGACGGCCTGCTCTATATCGCTCACGCGGAGGCGCAGGCGCAACAGATCCCTCAGCCTACGGGTTCCTGAGACCACCATCCCGGGAGATCCTGCGATCCGGTTCAAGAGGTCTGGCAGATCTGGCTTGTCGCTATTCACCTATGGTGTCAGATACCGCCCGCCCGGCCGCGGTCCGGTCGCGCGAGGAGATAAGAGGAGCTGAGTGGCGCCGTGGCAGAAGCGGCAGTCTTGGAAAAGCGACCCGCACGGGCCGACGAGCAGGGGCTCCTTTTCAACTACACCATTAGGCTGTTGCTGCTCGCGGGGTTTCTCGAGCTGGTTCTGTTTCGGCTCGCCTCCCGGCTCGGAATGCACCTGAGCAAGGTGGCGGAAGAGCACGAGTGGGTGCGGGTCGCCTTCACAGCCCTCTCCCAAACGGGCTTCCTACTGCTGAACGTGGTCTCCCTTCTGTTATTCCTGGGGCTGTTCCTGTTTCTCTTTCACAAAATGCGATCGAGAGGAAGCTGGCGTGGTGATGCGCTCCTCGTCCCGTCCGCATCCTTGCTGATGCTGCTGACCGTGGCCTATCTCCTGTATCCTCCCGCCATGCTCGGCGCGATTGTCTACAACGTGATTTTCTTTGTCGTGCTGGGGTCCCTTGTCCTGGAATATCTGAGCACACATCAGACGTGGGGCCAACGGAGCATGATCCTGTGTTACTCGTTGGGCGTGACGGGGTGGCTGTATTATCAAACTGTTTCGACGGGTTTCGCCATGTTTGGTTGGGGTGCGGCGCCGCCGCTGGTCCACGAGGCCAACCGACTGGGCGAAGCGATGATGGTGTTGGCCAGCGTGCTGGTCTTCTGGGCGTATGGAGGGGTACTCTGGACCAAGAATAGGCGACAACGGCGTCGGGTTCTCCAGTTCGGGTTTGTGAGCGGGGTCGTGTTTGTGACCCTGTTGTTTCTGGACTATTTTGCGGCCCTCTATGACGAGGCGTTGGCTGCTGACATTCGACAAGCCAGCCAGGGAATCGGCTGGATTTTCCAGATGGGCATGGGCTACACGTTCTACTTGCCATTCGCCTGTTACGTGCTCGGCCTGCTGTGTTGGGCGTACACCGTGCTGAAGTTAATCACCGTCGGCCGCATGGCAGGGTTCGGCCTCGGCTTAATGTTTTTTGCCGGGTATGCCCTCCAGCTTTCCCACCTCTCGCTCATGGTGGTCTTAGGCCTCATCTTGCTCAACCTTGACAAGCGTCGCGCTGCGACCACGGTGGTTGGGGAAGAAGCGGAGCGCT
The DNA here is from genome assembly GCA_022545705.1 of Nitrospirota bacterium. Classification (GTDB taxonomy): domain Bacteria; phylum Nitrospirota; class Nitrospiria; order Nitrospirales; family Nitrospiraceae; genus JACZQN01. The sequence goes on from JACZQN010000083.1 coordinate 4,221, forward strand.
ATCTGTCCAGGCCGGCCGCGCCTGTGTTGACAGAGCAAACTTCATAAGGAAAGGCGAGAAACGTATGAGCGAAGAGCAGGGTTCCAAGCCGGCTGAAGCGGGTGACACCGCGGTTGAACAGCTTGACCAGCAGTTGCCGCCTGACGAAGAAATCAAGGAGCTGGAAAAGCTGCTCGCCACGGAAGCCGATGATTTTCAGGCTCGCTGCCGCCTGGGAGAACTGTACTTCAGCAAAGGGCGCTTGGACGATGCCCTGGTCGAGGTCAAAAAGTCGATTGAGATGGCGGAGGGAGTTCGTGCTGAAATGAATCGCTCGCTCGCCATGTACTATTCCAATCTCGGCACCATATACGCCACCAAAGGCATGATGGACGAAGCGGAAGCGCAGTTCAAGCGGGCCCTTGAGACCCATGGGGATGATGTGCTGGCGCTTTTCAACTTGGGCCGCGTCTATGCCGATAAGCGGCAATTTCTCAACGCCAAGACCTACTATGAGCGTCTCGTGGAGGTCACTCACGAAGATCCCATTGCATGGTATAACCTCGGCGGCGTCTATGTTGAGCTGGACAACCCCCAGGTGTCGGATTACAACACCATAGATATGGCCATGCAATGCTATCTCCGGACGCTTGAGTTGGACCCCAAGCATTTGGAGGCCAGCTTTAAACTCATGGAGCTTGCATTCAATCATAAGAAGCCTGAGCTCGCGATCAAGATCATGGAAGAGGCGGTGGAGCAGAACCCTGACGAACCGCTGGTGTACTACAACCTGATCACCGCGTATGATAAATGCAAGATGTTCCAGCAGGCGGAGCAAGCGAGGCAAAAGCTGAAGGACCGCTTTGCCAAGCGTTCGAAGGACGCGGAGAAGGCCTAGCCCGCATTATTCACGAACCATGAGCGTTCGTGAATAATGCGCCGACAGGCGCGGCTCCTCCGCACCTGTCGGTTTCGACAGGCCGTACGGCCGGCTCAAGGCTAGCCCTGAGCGAAGCCCCGCTCCTGCGGGGCGAAGTCGAAGCCCGCAGGGCTGATTATTCACCCTGCGTGAATAATCCGGGCTAGGGAAGTCCATAAAGGGGAGAACAGCGAGCGATGTTTGGAACATTCGGGTTTACCGAGCTCATCCTCATTCTGGTGATTGTGCTGATCATTTTTGGGGCCGGGAAGCTGCCCCAGTTGGGGGAGGGGGTCGGAAAAGCGATCAAGGGGTTTAAGACGTCCGTCCGTGAGGCGGAAGCGATTGAGGCAGAGGCAGAAGCCCGAGCGCAGGCTCAAGTGGCAACTGCCGCGCAGGCGCAACCCGCGCCGACGTCGCAGCCAGGTGCCCCTGGCCCGCCGCCGGTTGAGACGGCGGCTCCAGAGCAGCAGGTGACGCCTACGCCGCCTCAGAGTCATGCGTAGGGCGAGAACGCGAGAGCGAGGTGAGAGGGGGGACTGATCATGGAAACCGGAACCGAAAGTATTGTCGGCGTCATCGAGACGTATGCCGGGAACGGTAAAGCACGCAGTACCGGGAACGGGAAATTAGCGATGAAAGCGGGAATTCCGCTTCCCGTCCATGTTGCGCTGGACAAGGAGGAGCGGACTGTCTATTTTGCGGAGTGCGGTTCCGATCGAGTGCGGATGGTGGACGTGAAAGAAGGCACGCTCCACAATTTCGCAGGGATCGGTGAGACGTGCTACAGCGGAGACTCAGGACCATGCGGCGAAGCGGGGTTGTATCTGCCGCTCGGGTTGGCATTCGATTCCCGGAACAACCTCTACATCTGCGACTCGGGCAGCAATCGGATTCGTCGCGTCGATCGGGAAACCGGGATCATCACGACCGTGGTCGGTACAGGCCAGTGGGGGTTTAACGGGGATGGTCCAGCTTTAGAGGTCAATCTCACCTATCCGGCAGCGGTCACGTTTGACCAAGATGATGTGATGTATATCGCAGATACCCAGGCGCACCGGATTCGGAAATTTGATCCCCGAACAGGACAGATCACGACCATTGCCGGCGCCTGGTCGGTCGAAGATGAGGCCCGGGAGCAGCCCTTAGTGGCTCAGAACTTGGTGGTGCTGTCTGGTGATGCAATCGGCATCGATTTCAGTGACGATAACGGGTGGTTACGCCCGGATTGTTCAAACCAAGTCGATCTCTCGCTGTATCATGATGACGGACGACCTGCCTTAGACGCAAGACTGTATGATGTGGTTTCACTCGCGGTCGATAGTGGCGGACACGTCTATCTGGCGGATAGAGGGAGCAACCGCATCCGAAAAATTGATCGGGAGTCACACACTATCTCCACGGTCGCTGGAGTCTGCTGGTACGGGTTTGACGGCGATGGGAAGCCGGCCGTGAAGTCCATGCTGAACTCCCCCGAGGCAGTGATCCTGGATGCCGTAGATAACGTGTACCTCTCGGACACGATGAATAACCGAGTGAGGAAGGTTGATGTCCAGACCGGAATCATCAGCACAGTAGCCGGGAACGGCGACACCGGGTACGAGGATAAAAATATGGGTGGTTGCGGAATGGCTCGGTTCGTTGCCAAGGAATCGGCAGGGATGATTAAGCATGGAGATGGCCTGTATGCGGTGGAGGCGGTGGTGCACTCTCCTGCCGGCCTTGCCCTTGACAGTCAGGGCTTCCTTTACATCTGCGAGCGCGGAGAGAATAAAATTCGGCGCGTCAAGTTATGATGATTCAGGAAAGCACCAGGTGAGCGCGAACGGGGGAGGGGTACGTGAGCCGCACACACAGTCTTGATCGGAGCAGTGTGAGGCATCGGCATGGCCCAGGCAACTAGACGGTCTCGTTCGGTCCTCATGATCCTGTCAGGTGTGGTGGGTGGCGCACTCGTGTTCGGCTGGTTGGATATCCCCCTGGTCAGCTCCGAGGGCATGATCATTCGGTCCCACCTGATTGAGGGCAAGCTCCCAACTCAACCGGAAGATCCTGCGTGGGAGAACATCCCTCCGTTTACCGTTCCCCTCAGCGGACAGGTATTCACCCGGCCTGTGTGGCCGGACCCCACGGCGCAGGCACTGATGGTGCGATCGATGCACAATGGCAAAGAGATCGCCTTTCAATTCAGGTGGAACGATAACACCAAAAATGACAAATTGACACCGGGAGTCTTTCGAGATGGCATGGCAGTGGGCTTGCCTCTCGGGGAAGCTCCAGCCTTCTTTTGCATGGGGCAATTAGACCATTACATCAATATTTGGCATTGGAAAGCCGACTGGCAGACTGATATCTATCGAAGGGCTGCCCGAACAAAGGAGGCTCGGAAAAAAAGAAGCAGGGTGCGTCGGTTCGAAGTGATTCCCCGGCGCGCTTCCTCCGTGGAAGATCTCCTCGGTGGCGGTTTTAGTACTTTAACGACCAAACGGGATCAGGGCAGGGTTCTGGGCGACGGCTTCTGGAAGGGTGGATTTTGGCATGTGGTGATCCGACGGCCGCTGGCCAACAAGGACCCGGAGAACGAAGCCCGACTGGAGCCTGGCCGAATGCAGGCCATCGCCTTCGCGGTCTGGAACGGGGAAAACAATGAACGGAATGGCCAGAAGGCGGTTGCGCCCTGGTACCAGCTCTTGATTGATCCTGTCACATCATAGTGCACGCCTTCGGGTATCCGGACGAGATGTTGGCCTGTGGCCTTGTGCAGGTTGTTCGGGGGTTGACGCAGAGGCACGTAGGGGTCGCATTGGCCACGAGGTTGGGGAAGCCCTCCCAGCGGGTAGGGCTTTTTTCATGTTTCTTTTCCCCATTGGGATGGCCCTCCTGTCGGCGGGGTTGAGGGTTGCACTGGGGACAGAATGACCACAGCCGTGGAGCAGTCTGAGGCGAGGCTTCGCGGCGAAGGTCCCCCATCTGAGTCGGCTGGGTTCTCGAGAAGTTCATTCTGGGTTCTTGGACGGATAACGAGGAGCGGGGCATGGGGAGGGTGACACTCCTAATCAGCGTCGTTCTTCTTGCACTGGTAGCCGGGTTCCAGGCGATGGACCGCGATCGAGCGGTCGCCCAGAAGGCGGATGAGCAGGGTTCCAGCGACTGGGTCGCGGAGATGGAAGAGATTTTCATCCGCTCCGAGGATTGCAAGCAATGTCATGACCGGCATTATGAGGAATGGAAGGGGATACGTGAACAGACCCCAGACTTGAAGACGTTTGGCCGCGTCGATGCCGCGTTGCTTCACGGTACTGCATTGGAGTCGCCCGTCTTTCGAACGGTCCTTGGGCTCTGGCTGCAGACCAGCCCGACTCCCGAGCAGCGCAGGAAATGCCTCTCCTGTCATGTCCCAGCCGTGACAATCTATCCTCAATATGTTGATAAGATCACGTCGCAGGTGATGTCAGGCAAGGTGGAGATTGAAGGCATCGGCTGCGCGTCCTGCCATCTGATCAATGCGGTGGAGGAGAAGCCGGCTCCCCCTCCGACGTTTAAGCTCAACCCCGGTAAGGTCATCTACGGCCCATACGCGGAACCGGAAGACAACTTGGTTCACCCGTCGAGCCAGTCTGAGTTGTATCGTGGCGTCAACTACTGCGTATCCTGTCATTTTGACAAGGTGAAGGACGTCACCAGGCGAGATTTGCCGGGTGAAATCCTGCGTGGCACGATCTGCCAGGACTGCCACATGGAACCTTCGACTGGCAGTTCCACTTCGAGGCGCGGAGCGTTGACGCGTCCGATCGGGCGGCACTGGTTCCGCGGCATCGTGATCCCAGGGATCATGCTGAGGAATCGGAATTTGCAAGCTGAATGGGTGCCTCGGGTGGATATTGAAGTTGAGACGTCCCCCACTGTGCTCCGAGGGAAGGTCGTGGTGCGGACCGGAAGCCTCCCGCATAATTTTCCGGGTGGGGACCCAGTCTTGAAGCAGTTCTTTCTTACGGTCACGGCCAAGGATGAGCACGGTCTCGTGGTCGCGTCGGCGCGAACACATTTCGGGCTTCCGTTCGACAAGTTGATCAGAGGGCCTATCCCTGATCCGCTGATTAAGGGTGGCACGACGACCCGGGTCCCTTTTGAGCTGTCGGTATCGAAGGATCAGCCTCCTGTGGCGATTGAGGCGCTGCTGACCTATGCCTTGATTCCGGAGCCCGAGCCTGAGCTCAGGGAACGATATTTGGCGACGCTCGCGACGGAGAAGGAGCGTCAGGCTGCCATCGAGGTGATCGAGGAATACACGCAGGAACGTATGTTGACGTTCAGAACCAAGGAGCTTTCGTTGTCAGAGAGATGAAGCGGAACATTGAGGTCGGCTGACCCTTAGCCCACATTATTCATGAACACTTCTGCTGCAATCGCGGATTCGCGGCTGCGACAAGCCTGCATGCGAAGTCGGTGGCAAAAAACCTCTCCGCCGCGATCTGATCGAACGCGGCGGTTCAAGCGAAGCTTGGTATGGCGGGCGGGCTCGCCACTCAGTCCCTCAACGTACTGTTCAAGTACGCCTCGGTCCTTCGCGGCTCCACGCGCCCGTCTCGCTGCGCGACTCCGCGCTTTCGCGACGAACCGTCATGAATAATGTGGGCTAGCGCATCGCGCTCAATAGCCTAGTTTGGCGAGTATCTGCTCGTTCTGTCGCCAGGCCACCCGCACCCTGACCCAGACCTCTAAAAACACTTTCATGC
>JACZQN010000084.1 GCA_022545705.1 Nitrospirota bacterium
TGTCCCCGGTTGCACAGTGAGGGTGGTGCCGGATAAGATCCCCCTCACCGCAACCTCTCCCCCAATGGGGGCGAGGAGAACATCAGGCTCATGGCTCAAAAGAATTTCTGATCTGGGTTAGATCCTCAAGGAACCCACTGCCACACCCTGTTGCCCCTTCTCGCCTTCAGGAGTCGAGTCCTGGCGCCACGTCCGCGCCACGTGTTCCTCCAGGGTCAGGAGAGCGTCGGGATTAGGAAGAGAGTCAGCGCCGAGCGCCATCGGCAGGAGACCGAACACAGTCGCCCGGGAGGTCATGAGGGCCGGCCGGGGCCGCGTTCGCGCGGCATGATGCGAAGAAGAGATGTAGAAGGGAAGGGATCGTAGGTGGCTGCTGGTTATTGGCGAAGCTGGGCCCAGGCTTTTTGGTACTCCTCGAAGGAATCCACTTCCATCCACCCCTTGAAAATGGTGACGCAGTGGACGTCGTGGCCCGTGTCGATGAGTTCTTGGATCATGTCGGTGAGGGACGCCCGGATGAACGAGCCCGCCTCGTGGAAGCCCTTGGACAGATAGTGGTCAGCGGCTTCGCGGTAGGCGCGTCGAAACTGCTCGATCCCGTTCTCAGAGAACATCGCCAGCCCGATGAACTCCGCGCGGGCCATGTCATGGGGGAGATGCTGGCCGATCTTCCTGAGGCGAATCGGTTCCTCCGGCGTCACGTAGCGTAACGTCGAACTCTTACCCGGCGGGTCCTGCAGCGCTACGAGGTCGGGCTTGAGATGAACTTGCGGCGAGCCATCTCCTTGGAGGTCGTTCCAGGCGAGATCGACAACCAAGGTGATGTCGGCGGGGCTCTTCAACAGTTTTTCGAGCACCGCGGCGTCGAAGATGATGTCCCCATAGAGCAGCAAGCAGCGCCCCTTCATCTCCGACTCAGCGCAGAACAAGGAGTGGAGCTCGCCCGTCTGCTCGTACTGATCGTTATCGTAATAGCGGATATTGGGGAGCGTGATGGCCTCTTTCCGATACCCGCGCACGAGCGCGATCTCTTTGATAGTGCACTCATTGAGCCTGGAGATCTGCCGCTCGAGGATGGTTTTCCCTTTCACGTCCAACAGACACTTGGGCTTGTCCTCGATCAGTGGCAGGAGCTGCTTTTCAAAGCCGGCCGCCGCGATAATTGCGGTGACCTGTTCGCCGCCGACCGGCAAGAACCGCCGCTCATCCTCTTCCATCTGGGGCACGCCGACGAGGTCGTACACCTCCTTGAGTTTCACGATCCGGTCGTTGACCGATCCAGGACGCGTGTCCCGGTTCATGACATCCAGCACTTCACGCATGGCCTTGATTCCGGCGCGGATTGCCTGGTTGGCGTAAATGACGATCTTGAAGCCCGCCTCCTCCAGCTCAGCGGCGGCGACGCCGTCGAAAATCGTCGGGACGACAACCAAGGGGACGCGTCCAGACCACGCGCCCGCGACTGCCTTCAACTCGTCGAAGGTCGGGGCCTTGGAATGAATCAAGATGGCGTCCGCTCCGGCCGCGGCGTAGGCCTCGGCGCGTTTCAAGGCTTCGTCTTGGCCCCATCCCGCGATCAATGCCTCCGTCCTCGCGATGACCAGGAAGTCCGGGACGGTCTGCGCCGCCTTGGCCGCTTGGATCTTCCCACAGTGCTCTTCAATGGGAATCAGCTCGCGGCGAACCCCAGCGTAGAAACTGCAACGCTTAGGGAACACGTTGTCCTCGATGCAGAGCCCCGCCACGCCGGCGCGCTCGTGATCGTTCACGGTCCGCATCACGTTCAGGGCGTTTCCGTACCCCGTGTCACAGTCGGCGATGATCGGGATACTCACCGCCTCGACCATATTCCGTTCCACGTCGAGTTGTTCGGTCATGGTGATGAAGCTCGCATCAGGTATGCATTTGAGCGAGGCGGAAATCCCAAACCCGCTCGCCCAAATCGCGTCGAACCCGGCCTGCTGGATCAATTTGGCGCTGAGGGCATCGTGCGCCCCCACAGCTTTCACGATGCCGGGGCGTTGTATCAACGCCCTGAGCTTGGTCGCATTATGCATCGCACGACACCTTGGGAAGGCCTCCTCGGATTCTCAACGCAACACTCGAGTGGGGGGTGTGATGGGCGCGTCTCAGAAGCTAGCATCAGATAAGACGTCAAGAAACCTGGCGGCCAGGGTCCGGCTCTCCACATAGATGTAGCCACGTTCGCCGTATCCGTGGTAGGTCATATTGATCTCGGTGTCGCCCCCCCGCCAATTGTACTGCTGATTCAGGCCGCGCACCATCGCTCGGGGTATCCGGTCAATCGGGCCGAACCGCGACTCGAAGTACGCGAGGACCAATCCATGGGTTGTGTCCCCGCCGTAGCGGATGTAGACTCGCGCAAACTTTCCATCGATCGAGAAGAAACGTATGCGCTCCACCGCGGCGTCGCCTAACCGCTTGGCACCATCCTTGAACTTGTACTCTTTGATGTGCTCCGAGGAGTCCATCAGGATCATGTCCGGTACATTGGCCAGCGACGCGCCCCACGGAATGCCGTAAAAGCCCTTGGGGTCATTCACCATCTTGCCGGCATGGCTGGGCGCGGGCAGGAGCAAAGTCGTCGCCCAGGCCAGGCCGAGCAGCAACACAGAATGCCTGGCTGGGGCCCATCGAAAATGGTTTGGAGCCGTCAGGTGTGGCGTCCGAAGCATGGGAACGCACCCTATCACGCACGGTTGTGGAAGGCAATCGGTCTTCTTGTGAATCCCCCATCGCTTCGATATAATGCGGCTCGTTTTGCGGCCGGCTGAGTCTCCAAGTCGGCCGTAATTTATTTTAGCGGGCTGTTTTGCCGATGATCGAAAGCGATTCCTTCGTACAGGCCTTACAAGACATCGGGTTCGACTTTTTCACCGGTGTGCCCGATTCCATTCTGGGAGGCATCATCGCCACACTCGTGGAGCGACGCCTCTACACGCCTGCCGTGCGAGAAGATGAGGCCGTGGCCATGGCCGCCGGCGCGTATATGGCCGGAAAGGTTCCCACCGTGCTGATGCAGAACTCCGGGCTGGGTACGTCTCTGAATACGCTCATCTCGCTGAATCTGATCTATCGGCAACCTTGTCTGCTCCTCATCTCCTGGCGGGGTTTTCAGGGGCAGGATGCACCGGAGCATCTCGTGATGGGGCAAAGCATGACGCAATTGCTCGACGCAGTCCGTATTCCCCATCGAACCTTCACGGAACAAAGCGCCGTGGACGATTTCAAATGGACCGCGCAGACCTTCATGAAGATGCATGTGCCGGTCGCGCTTCTACTCAAAAAGGGCGTGGTGAAGGGCATTCAGCCGTGAGACCAGAAGAGGGCACGATCCAGAGTCGCTCCCGCGCGATCGAAGCGGTGATGAGTCTCATCACCGATCAGCTGGTGATCATCTGCAACGGGTTTCCCTCCCGCGAAGCCTTTCATTTGGCTGACCGTCCGCAGAATTTCTATATGATCGGATCCATGGGCGTGGCGCCGGCGATCGGGTTGGGAGTGGCTTTGTCGAAGCCGGAGAAGAAGGTCATTGTCCTGGATGGCGACGGGAATGTCCTGATGGGCATGGGCACGCTCGCCACGGTCGGGGCGTTACGGCCGAAAAACTTCGTCCACGTGGTGTTCGACAACGAGGTGTACGGTAGCACGGGCAACCAGCCGACATTTTCCCGTGTCGTACGCTTGGATCAGGTGGCGAAAGCAGCCGGCTACGTGAACGTTGAACGCGTGCACGAGCGGGAAGATTTGGTGTACGAGTTCAAAGACATGCTGGCTAAGGAGGGGCCAAGCATGCTACTCGTCAAAGTGACGGACCAGGCCGACGATGTCGGTCGGGTGCTCCTGGAGCCTCCTGACATCACGCAGCGATTTAAGAAGGCGATCGAATAGCGGTCAGCCGTCAGCGATCAGCACTCAGCTCTCGGAATGAAGCTGATGTCTGATGGCTGATTGCTGAAGGCTTCTTACTTATGATCCTCTTGAATCCAGGACCGGTGAATGTGTCGGAACGGGTGCGAAAGGCGCTCCAGGGTCCGGATATCTGCCACCGAGAGCCGGAGTTCGCCGATCTGCTGCAACGAATCCGACAGAAGTTGCTCAAAGCCTTCGTGGCTGGAGGTGAGGCGGACTATACGGCGATTGTCCTGACCGGGACGGGAACCGCTGCAGTCGAAGCGGCTGTCCTTTCCTCCGTACCGCACGGGAAACGGATGACCGTCATTAATAACGGTGTCTATGGTGCGCGGATCGCGTCGATGATCGGCCCGCATCGCCTGGGCGTTGCGGAACTCAAACTGGACTGGGGCACGCGCCCGAACCTCGACCAGGTAGGGCTGGCGCTGAAACAGCATCCGGAGGTGCACGCGGTCGCAATGGTTCATCACGAAACGACGACCGGTCTCATCAATCCTGTCAAAGAGGTCGCGGAAATCGTGGACCGCCAGAACCGCGTCTTCGTCGTGGATTCCGTGAGTGGCCTGGCCGGCGATCCACTGGATATCTGCGGCTCCAAGATTTACATGGTAGCGGGCACGGCGGGGAAGTGCGTGCAGGGGTTTCCCGGCGTGTCCTTCGTGCTCGTGCGGAAGGGCTTCATGGAGCGCATGAAGGGTTATCCCAAACGGTCGTGCTATCTGAACCTTCCTTCCTACTATGAAGACCAGGAGAAGGGGAGCATTCCGTTCACGCCGGCCGTCCAACTGTACTATGCCTTTGATGAAGCGCTGACGGAATTGCTCGAAGAGGGGGTCCCGAATCGGATTCAGCGATACCGACGGGCTGCGGCGATGATTCGTCAACAGATGCAGGCGCTAGGCCTCAAGCCGCTGCTTCCACCCGAGCTTCAATCCAACACCATTACCTCCTATTATCTGCCCGGCGGGGTGACCTATCAGGTCCTCCACGACCACCTGAAAGAGGAAGGGTACGTCATCTATGCGGGGCAAGGGCAATTGGAGGACAAGATCTTCCGCGTGGCCAACATGGGCGCTCTTTCCGAGCACGATCTGCAAGGGTTTCTGGCGGCTTTTAAGCGGGTGGTGGAGAGCGCAGCGGTTCGCTGATGAAAGCAGTCATCCTGGCGGCGGGCATCGGAAAACGGCTCTGGGCCGTCACAGAGCAGCGCCCGAAATGCTTGCTCGAGCTGGGCGGAGAGGCGTTGCTGGTCCGGCACCTGGATGCGCTGGCAAGCGTTGGCATCAAGCAGGCGGTGATCGTGGTCGGGTACAAAGCGGAGATGATTCGCGCGGCCATCGGGTCCGATTGTTGTGGCGTCGAAGTCCGGTATCTCACCAATCCGCAGTATCAGCGCGGCAATATTATGTCGCTGTGGCTGGCGCGGACCGAACTGGATGACGATGTCCTCATCATGGACGCGGACGTGCTCTTCCATCGGAAGGTCCTCCGTCGACTGGTCGAGTCGTCCTGGCCGACGGCGTTGCTGCTTGACGAGACGGTGTCGCAAAAAGCCGAGGAATGCATGGCGATCGTTGGCGGCGGACGGGTCGTCGCGCTCAGCAAGCGTATGCCGGATCGGTATGATTTTGCCGGCGAAGGTGTCGGATTCTTAAAGGTCAAGCGAGCCGATACTGGCCCGCTGCTTAGCTCACTGAAGATGCACGTGGACCGCAATGAGCTGGACATGGAATATGAGGACGCCCTCCAGGAATTTTTCGGCAGTGTACGAGTCGGCTACGAGAAGATTGGCGACCTGCCGTGGATTGAGATTGATTTTCCGGAGGACCTTGAGCGGGCGGAACGCGAGGTGCTCCCGAAGCTGGATTGAAGGTTGCAAGAAACGCCGTTCATCACAAAGGTACAGAGAAGCGGCATGACCCGCAGTACAGTACAGAAAGGTGCTGAGACGCAGACCCTGGACACGGCCGTGGTCCTGACGACCACAGACCTGTTCAGCGGAACGGCTAGGGTGGCGCAGGACAGCGTTGGTCCGGTGACCAGCGTGGGAGGGCTCTCTCTGTTCCTCCGGACAGTGCTGACGCTGCAACGGGCGGGGTTCAGCCAAGTTGTGGCTTTGGTCGGAAATGAGGAGCAGGCGCTCAAGCGGTCAGTGCGGGGCGATTCGCGTGTTAGCTGCGTTATCCGCTGGAGGCCGGTCCGAGAATTCCCCCCGGAGGATCCCCTCACATGGGAAGCCCTGGCGAGCGAGGTGAAAGGTCCTTGCTTAGTGATCGGCAGGCAGACGGTGTTTTCTGTGGCGCTCGCGGAGCGGCTCCGGCGCGACGTTCATGAGAGTCACATTGGGCTGGTGGTTAGCACTCTGGGCGAGCACGCGGACCAGGAAGCCGCCGAGCAGCCGGTGGTCAAGCTCCGCGAGGGCCACCTGCTCACCTTCAGGGATGCCTTGGAAGAAGAGTCCAGTGGAGCTCGTCAGGGCATCAGCGTTGTGGCTGATCTGGTGGTGTTGCCGAGCGGCATGCTTCGGATATCAGGGAATGCAGCCCTTTCACATTCGACGCCGCTGCGGGCGATGATCGAACAGGCAGTCTCCGATGGGCAGGTGCGGCCGATACGGACCTCGCCGGATTGCTCATATTGGGTCGAGAGTGTGAGAAATCCGGCTGAGGCGTCTAGGGCCGAGCGTGCGCTCCTCCAGCCTCGGAAAGGAGAGCTCGAGGGCTTTGTGGACACCTATTTTAACCGTAAGGTGTCCGGCGCGTTGACCCGCCTGTTTCTCAAAGCTGGCTTGTCGCCGAATGCGATCACGGCGCTGTCCATGCTCATCGGTCTATTGGCCGCCGGATCGTTTGCCCTGGGCAGCTATGGAGCGGGTGTGCTTGGCGCGATACTGTTTCAGTTGTCTGCCATTATCGATTGCTGTGATGGCGAGGTCGCGCGTCTGACGTTCAGAGAGTCGCAGTTCGGCGAACAACTGGACATCACCGCCGATAACATCGTCCACGCAGCCATCTTCGCTGGCATAGCGTGGGCAGTATACTTCAAGGACGGAGCGGGGAGTGGGTCATGGCTTCCGCTCGCGCTGGGTGGAGCCGCGATGCTTGCAGTCGGCCTCTCGCAATGGCAGGTCATCCGGGCCAAGGCCCTGCAGGAAAAGAAGGTGTGGAGCCATCCAGCCCAAGGCGCTCGCGTCAAGTTCATTCTGAATAACATGGCCACTCGCGACTTTTCCGTCTTGCTCTTGCTCTTTGCCCTCGTGGATAAGCTGAACTGGTTTCTCTGGCTCGCCGCGATCGGCTCGAACCTGTTCTGGCTCATGATGGCCTGGGTCACCCGTCCTTCGACGATCTCGCGTGCTTAGACTCGCGCTGCTCCTCCTCGGGGTCCTGACCCTGATCGGTCTCGTCTGGCACATCGGCCCCTCCCGGATTCTCGATGCGGCCACCGTGCTGGGTCCGGCTTCACTGCTCGTCATTCTGCTCCCCTCCCTCCTCATGTATGTCCTGGAAGCGCTCGGGTGGCGGATCACGCTCGGCCGCCACGCCAGCAGCGTGACGTTCTGGCGCCTGTTTGCGATCCGCACGGCCGGTGAAGTCGTGAATATGACCACCCCGACGGCCTATGTGGGCGGGGAGCCGCTGAAAGCCTACTTGCTTAAGCGACGCGGCGTGCCCATGGTGGACGGACTCGCGTCCGTGGTGATCGCCAAAACCACCATGACCATCGCCGAGGTGCTCTTCATCTTGCTGGGCATCGCCATCGCATTCGGGGTGTTGGGGGCCTCGGGATCGTCTCATATGCCGGTCCTCGCCACGACGCTGAGCGTGGGCGTGTTGCTGGTCGCAACAGCGGCCTTCGTGGCGATCCAGCGCCGCGGGCTGTTCACGAGCCTACTAGCCGCGCTGCGACGGTGCCGGATTCGGATACGGTTTCTGGAAGTCCGTGAGGACAAGTTGCAAGCCCTGGATCGCACGATCCTGGAGTTCTACACCCGGGACCAACGTGCCTTCTTCCTCTCCACCGGCACGTTTTTCTTCGGCTGGCTGGCAGAAGCCCTGGAAGTGTACGCGATCCTCTATTACCTGGGTCCCCCGGCGGACCTCCTGACGGCGTTCGCGATCGGCGCGTTGTCCGCGTTCATCAAGGGCGGGACCTTCTTTATTCCGGGCAGCCTGGGCGCCCAAGATGGAGGGAATCTGTTGCTGCTGGTCGTCTTTGGCTATACCGAGCTCACCGGGATCACCTTCGCACTGGTCCGCCGGCTCCGGGAGCTCGTCTGGATCGGGATTGGTCTCCTCTGCCTGGCAGCTCTTGGCGGACGAAAGAGACTGGCCCAGGCGGGAGATGTGAAAGAAATTTAGATGGTGTCTACTTAACCCGATAGGTCTTGGTCAGAAGTGAATCTCCCCGCAGGATACCCACGCGCATCTCGGTCTTGTGCGGATTTCTGATAATAAACTCCTGGTAGGCCCACCACGCACTACGCGGGTCCGTCACGGGACGGTTGTTGATGTTCAGAATCGTGTCTCCAGCCTGGATTCCAAACACTTGAGCAAGCTTGCTGTTCGTCACGGTGAATCCCTGATGGTTCAAGATTCCGTCTGCCACCTCAGATCGAATGTTAAATCCGATACCCCCCTGAATAGAAAGGGTGGGAGAGATCATCAGCTTGAGGTCGGAAAATACCTGGCCAGCATTCTTAAGCGTGGGCATGAGGTCCGCGGCGCTCATCTCATAGGTGTTGTCATCAAGTTTCTTTACGCGAGTCAGCCTGGATAGCGTTGGGTTAGGACTGCGAAAATTTTGCGCGGGTGGGATGGATTTTTCGGCAGAAGGCGTTGTTTGCGCGGGAACGGATGTTTTGGCGGCGACCTCTTTTTCCAGGACAGCCAGGGAACCCTTCAGTGACACCAACACCGGTTCGGTTTGGGTCAATTGTTCGACCACCCTGTATCGATAGTGTAAACGATCAAGCATCACCGTGGTGGCCAAGATGTGCCGAGGAAGGTCCGGAAGAGAACTTCCGATTCGGCGGGACCACGTACGGCCAGAGTGGTTGTCGCGGAGGATCACGGTTTCAGGATGAACTGTCAGGAAGGTGAAGGATCGCATCGGATTCAATGGATCGAACAGAATGTCATTGCGGCCGTACAGTGTCCGGACCTTACTGTGCAGGTTGAGCACAATCGCATGGCGCACCGGCATACGGAGTTGGATCTCCGTACCGGCCTCGTTGGAGGTGACCAACGGACTTCTTTGCTGACTGGATTTGCCAGCTGCGGCAGCAATGGTACTCGCGATAGACAGGATTAATACCAGAAGTACAAAGAGGTAATACGTCGGCACGAAACCTCTAAACGAGCATGATCGATTCAAGACTCTCCTTCCCGTTGAAAGCCACGCCTGCAAGGACGCTGGGCGCGGAGCACAATGATAGGGACGAGCAAACCGCTTAGAACAGCACCACCGAGGAGCAGTAGCGCTAGCGTTGGCGAAGTGAAGGCGAGGTTCGCCCACCAGACCACCGGTCGCAAGGCTCCCCGGGTGGTCGCCCGCAGCATCTCATCTTCCGCGATAAGGCGGGCGAGCGGCGGGCTAAGCCGGTAGTAGGCTGCAACCATGAACTGCCCGGGAGCGTTGGTGACAAGGTAACGGTCCCGGAGTTCCCTGAGCACCAGCACGTCCGCCGCTAGCGGAGATCCATAAGCTGCCGTCGCTATAAAACAGCCACCGCCTCCGCCACCAGTCACTCCTCCGCTAAACCCACCCCCATTGGAAACCGTCGGATCAACTTTCGCGATGAAACCATCTGTATTCCCACTAGGCGAAG
>JACZQN010000085.1 GCA_022545705.1 Nitrospirota bacterium
AGTTGCAGAGGGTTAAGCAAGGGGTGAAGGGCTTTCACTTCGAGTTTTTCAGGTATGCGTACGGTGCATTTAGCAAGGATTTGGACAACGACTTGCTCTCGCTCCGGAAGAAGGAACTCATCGAAAACTTCAGTCTGTCGGAAAAGGCGGAGCAGGCGTTAACGCTTTTGAGGGAAGCAGCCGAGGGGGTCGAAGGAAACGAGCGTGTTCTGGGGGTCCTTGAATCGGTTGTTGCGACATACGGGCCCCAGGATGGAAGCGAAATTACGAAGTCTGTGGAGCAGATTGAGCTGAGTACCCCAGACCAGCCCAATCTCAACCTGCCGATCCGGGACATCTCCTTTCACTCGACACTCCTGGTCCCGTCCCGCATCGAAGCTGCTGGTGAGTTCGCGGTCACCCCGCCGAAGCTGGCACGTCTCAACGCCGCGATGGGGTATTAGATCCAGGCGAGAGGCTAGGGGCTAGAGGCGAGAGGGGTGTCAGAAAGGCACCAAGTCTGAGCCCCGGGCTGATGGTCGCTAGCCTGGTGCTTTGAGCTGGTAGAGGGCTCCGAACTTTTCTTCGAGATAGGCCAGATACGGTTCCGGGCTCAGGGGGCCTCCCGTAATGCGTCGAACAAGTTGATCCGGTGTAAACGTGCGTCCCCACCGGTGGATTTTCTGATTCAGCCACTTCTTCAGGACCGTAAGTCGCCCAGCCTCGATTTCGCTGTTCAGGCCCGGGATTTCCTTGAGTGCCTGATTATAGAACTGTACGGCGTACAGGTTGCCCAACGTATAGGTGGGGAAATAGCCGATGGCGCCTAACGACCAATGCACGTCTTGGAGAAGGCCCTCAGCATCCCGCCCCGGAACGATGTCCAGGTAGCTCCGCATCTTCTCACTCCAGACGTCCGGCAGCTCCTCCACGCGCGTTCGGCCTTCCATCAAGTCCTGCTCGATCTCGAACCGCAGCATGATGTGGAGGTTATACGTCAGCTCGTCAGCTTCGACGCGGATCAACGATGGTTTCACCCGGTTGATCGCGGTATAGAACTGCTCCATCGCCACGTTGGCCAGTTGCTCAGGGAAGAGCTGCTGCAGGTAAGAATAGAAACACCGCCAGAAGGGGCGGGATCGCCCGACACAGTTTTCCCAGAGTCGTGACTGGCTCTCATGGATGCCGAGCGAGAGCGATTCGCCCAGAGGGGTCCCATAGCGCTCCGTGTCCAAACTCTGGTCGTAGAGTCCATGCCCACCCTCATGGATACAACTGAAGAGGCACGCGGCCAGCTCGTTCTCATAGACGCGGGTGGTCAGCCGCACATCGCTGGGGTGGAAGGAGGTCGTGAAGGGATGGGCCGAGAGGTCCAAGCGGCCGGTATCGAAGTTGTAGCCCATGGCGGTCAGGACCAGCCGGCCGAACTCGAGCTGACGAGTCGTGTCGTAGGCACGCGTGAGCACCGTGTCGTCAATCGAAATCGGGGCGTTGGTGATCTGCTGGAGCAATGGCACCAGCCGCTTCCTTAATGTAGCAAACAAGGGGTTGAGCTGCGCCACCGTCATGCCGGGCTCGTAGCTGTCGAGGAGAGCATCGTAGGGGGAATCCTGGTAGCCCAAGTACTGCGCTTCCTCCTGCTTCAGCGCCACCACGGTGCGGAGGTTCGGAAGGAATTTCCGAAACTCACTCTTTTCCTTGGCCTCGGCCCAGACCTGCTGGGCCAGCGAGCATTCCCGGCGGAGCCGCTTGACGAACTCCGACGGCAGTTTCTTGGCTCGACTGAAGTCTCGCCAGACTTCACGCAGCAGGGCGCGTGAGGGCTCGTCCCAGGCGTCATCGGGAGACTCCGGCGGCAGACCGGTGGCAGGGTCAACCCATTGAGCGAGCAATCGTTCTATTTCAGGGGCAGTGAATGTATCGTGAGCCAGTCCTTGTAGGGTGGCCAACTGGTCGGCTCGCGCACGACCGCTTCCGGCCGGCATGTAGGTTTCCTGGTCCCAGTCGAGAAGCGAGGCGGCGCTATTCAGATGTTGGATCTCGAGCAGCCGCGTGGTCAGCGGCTCTAGGTCTTTGAGTGTCTTCACGCGTGGTCTCACGGGGATATTAGCCCTGCAGTGTACGCAACGGGCAGGGAATTTTCCAATTTCGGCCGGGTCTGGTCTGGTATGATGGCGCTCCATAGCTGACGGGTACTGAGCCAGCGAGTCCGTCCGCAGCATCGGAGTCCGGAGGTAGGGGCATGAAAAACTTGGTATTGCCGGAAATCGAGGAGTATGCCGAGGCGCATTCGTCCCTTGAGTCAGAGGTCTGCCGAGCGCTTCGAGAAGAGACATACCGCACGATGGCCATCCCCCACATGGTCGTGGGACCGCTTGAGGGCGCATTCCTTAAAGTGATGGCTCAGCTTGTCGGCGCGACCCGTGTGCTCGAGATCGGCATGTTCACCGGCTACAGCGCACTGTGTTTGGCCGAGGTGCTGCCGGATGAAGGCCGCCTGATTACCTGCGAAATCGACCCGGACTCGGTGGCAATGGCCCGGAGATATTTCGCAAAAAGTCCGCATGGAAAGAAGATTGACATCAGAGTGGGGCCCGCTCTGGAAACGCTTCGCGATCTGACCGGCCCGTTCGATCTGGTGTTCATCGACGCGGACAAAGTGAATTATCTGAATTATTACCGCCGAGCGCGGGAATTACTCTCGCCAAAAGGCGTGGTCCTGGTGGACAACGTGCTGTGGTCGGGGGATGTGCTCATCCAGCCGCCACCAGACAATTCCACTGCTGTGATTCAGGAACTGAATCGGCAGGTCGCGTCGGACCCCGGGGTCACAGCGGTCTTGGCGACGATTCGAGATGGCGTGCTCGTCGTGAGACCGAAATATGACCCCAGCGATAGCGCTTGACGCGTAAGTGATTGGCTTGGTATAGGCGCTGCACGTGATGAAAAGTCTGCGTTCTCGCATCCTGCGGCCTATGCGGCGCTCGTCGCTTGAGGAGGCTGCCCAGAGGACTGAGCAGAAGGCTCGGTGATGAATCAGGTGCAGGATTGTAGTGGCGTGGGCCTAGGTGGCGTGATAAAGATGGGAGTGCGGCGGGGAGCGGCATGCTGAAAGAACGTATCGAGGAAGTCACGCGGGCCAACCAGCAATTCTACGAAGCCTTCGAGCGCCTGGATATTGCCCGGATGGACCGGATTTGGGCACACCAGGAATACGTGACGTGTATTCACCCGGGCTGGACCTTGCAGGTGGGGTGGCCTGCGGTGCGAGACTCCTGGGTGCTGATCTTCAATAATACGTTCTCGATGAGCTTTGACCTCACGGAGATTCAAATCCAAGTCGCCGGGGACCTGGCCTGGGTGATCTGTACGGAAAATATCACCGCTGAGCAATCAGCCGATGAGCAACAGGAAAGTCGGGTGCTGGCCACCAACCTCTTCGAGCGGATGGAAGGACAGTGGAAGATCATCCACCATCACGGGTCGCCGGTCATGGGGTAGGGGGTGGAGAGTGGTCCGCTCACCTTCCTTGCTCGCACACCGCGCACATAAGAATATGCTCGGTGGATGCGCGCAGTGGAAGGCGAACGGACCACCCTCTGTAAGCGGGTGTGGAAAAATAAGTGCTCGGTGGATGGGTGCGGTTAGAAGGAAGTCCTAAAAAGGGGTCGGGAGTCTTTGATTTACCTTGGCGGAGGGATCAGTCGGCAGGGGTAAATAAAGACTCCCGACCCCTTATTCGACGACCCCTTTATTCGACCGTATTGAAGAGCGTTGCGTACAAGGCAGGTGCTACTGATACTGGTGGCTCTGACCCTCAGTCCATCTTTTGCGGCAATCGGCGCAGACGGCTGTCGAGGTCTCCCGGCCCATTTTCTCTCTCACAAAGTCATCGATCGTATTCCATACACCCTTTTCATCGCGGATCTTCTTGCAGGACGGGCACAGGTGCAATCGAGTCTTGCTCAACGCAATGTGACCCTCCGCGCGCTTCGTGACCAGAGAGACACCCACTGGCACCCAGATGGCGACGAGAAGAAGAGACGTTTGGGCGAGGACTGGCCACGAGATCTCATAAGAAGTCGTGAACGTCGAGTCGAGGTAATACGCAATTAAGCAGGTGAAGGCGATGGTCGCCAGAAAGGGGAGCCGTGTCGTGGACGAAGCCACAGAGAGCATGGCGAGGGATACATAGAGCACGCCGGGCACAGGGCCAATGGGGATGACGAGGTCAACAGCTAGGACACCAATCATGAGCCCCAGGGCCATCCCGACAAGCAGGGGCTGCGAATCCCGCGGCAGCTGTTTCATGGCGTGCTCTCTTACGGCCTTCTGCCCTGGCGAGCATCCCTCTCACGCCAGGCCGAATATCCAGCCCGTACCAGAATAGACGGCCTGCCAGAGGGCCTAAAGGCCTGGTCTCTGCTCAAGGTTATAACCAAAGTATAGCAGGCTCTAGACCCACCACCGGGGCCAGCCCTGGCTGCCAGCTTGGCAGACGGGTCGCAGGGCTGATCGAGCCCACGCTTCTCAGCCTTGTGCTGCAGGCAGATCAATTGGAAGGATCGATAAAACAGGCAGCTTCCGAGGCACGTTGGGGAAGCGTGCCCCAGTTTCCCATGGATGCGGGCAGCCGGTAGGGGAAAAGGCACTAGTAGGTGATCAGTGTTTCCCTTTCAAGAAGCTACAGCCGGGCGCAGACGGCCTTCACTTCGGTATAGAGCTCCAGCGCGTCGTGGCCCATCTCGCGGCCCCAGCCTGATTGCTTGTATCCGCCAAAGGGGAGCGCGGCGTCGAAAATGTTGAAGCAGTTGATCCACACGCTTCCCGCACGGAGTTCTCTCGCGATCCGGTGAGCTTTGCTGATATCTCTGGTCCAGACCGCCGCTGCCAGGCCGTAGATGTTGTCGTTTGCAGCCTGGATGACCTCGTCCAGCTCCTGAAACGGCACCGCGCAGACCACCGGGCCAAAGATCTCTTCCTGCATGACTTTCATGTTCTGCGAGGTATCAACCAGCACGGTGGGCTCCACAAAGTAGCCTGCCTCACCTGCCCTGTGCCCGCCTACCACCGCCTTTGCCCCTTCCGCGAAGCCTGCTTCGAGATAGCCGAGGACCCGCTGCTGCTGCTCATTCGACACCAGTGGTCCCATCTCGGTTGTGGGATCGAGGCCAGGGCCAACTTTGATCTTCTTCGCCTGTGCAGCCACCCCCTCGACTACTTCGTCGAAGATCTCTTTCTCGACATAGAGCCGGGAGCCGGCACAACAGCACTGGCCATGGTTGAAGAAGATTGCGTTTGCCGCGCCTGGAATCACCACCTCCAGGTCTGCATCCTTGAGCACAAGGTTGGGTGATTTTCCCCCAAGCTCGAGCGACACCTTCTTGAGGTTCCCGGCGGCTGCGGCCAGGACCAGCTTGCCCACCTCGGTTGAGCCCGTGAACGCGACCTTGTCCACCCCCGGGTGGGCAGCAAGGGCTGCTCCTGCGGACTCCCCGTAACCGGGGACGATGTTGATGACTCCTTGGGGGAACCCTGCTTCGCAGATCAACTCACCCAGCCGCAGGGCTGAGAGCGGCGTCTGCTCGGCGGGCTTCAATACGACCGTGCAGCCCGCTGCCAGCGCCGGACCGAGCTTCCAGGCTGCCATCAAGAGTGGAAAGTTCCACGGGATGATTTGCGCCACTACCCCCACGGGCTCGCGCAGCGTGTAGGCCAAGTATTGGGCGCCGGGTGTGTACGGGACCGAAATGGGGATCGTGTTTCCTTCGATCTTGGTCGCCCAGCCTGCCATGTACCGGAAGAGATCCACGGCCAGCGGTACATCAGCCACCCGCGCAATGACGACGGGCTTCCCGTTGTCGAGCGTCTCAAGTTGGGCGAACTCCTCAAGGTGTGCTTCGATCAGGTCGGCCAGCTTCCAAATGAGCCGTCCGCGCTCAGAAGTGGTCATCCTCCGCCAGGGCCCGCTCTCGAAGGCGTTGCGCGCGGCTTTCACCGCTCGGTCAACGTCTTCCTTCTCGCCTTCAGCCACCTGCGCCAGGACTTCCCCGCTGGCTGGGTTAAAGGTGGCGAAGGTCTTTCCCGAGGCGGCCTCGACCCATTCGCCACCGACCAGCATCTTGCGGGGCTTTGTGACAAAACTCTTCACCCGCTGATCAATTTGAATAGCCGCTGCAACACTCATGGTTCGTCCTCCTCATCCGAAGGGTTCCAGAGTAGCCAAACAATTTCTCTTCGCTCCTTGCATAGGACGTAGGTCGTGAAGCAGATCAGGTGACAAGAATTTCAAATTTTGAGTGTCTGATTTCCCGTCCCGAGTGAAACTGGAGGACCCTGCTACAGTAAAAGGGCACTTTTGTCTTCCACGGGCGACCCGAAGCCCATGACTCCTTGGTAAAACATGTGAATTATGGCTCGTTCGTTGTCCCGGTTGCAACCAACAGGACTAGAGATGGGCAGCCTGTCTACAGGGTAGGGCCTAGCAGGAACTTATCCTTCCCTAAGGTGCCACGTGCATGGGCGAATCAATGGAGGGAGATCCCGCTAAGGCCTCCACCGCCCACTCGGTCTGCGCCACTTGCAGACGCCAACCCGTTTATTAGAATATGCCAGAAGGGGGAGGATATTTCCGCGCCACCGGTATCGCGGACCCCCTTTCGATATCTGGGGCTGATTCATGGCAACAGTCACAGAGCTCATACCTCGTTTTTCCGAGGAAGACGCCAGGTCCCTTGCCCGCGCATTGTTTGGCATCACCGCGAAGGTACGCCCTCTTCCGAGCGAGCGCGATCAGAATTTTCTTCTGGAGGCCGGCTCCGGACCGGAGTTCGTGCTGAAGATTGCCAATTCGTCGGAGGGGCGAGAGCTCCTCGAAGCCCAGAACGAAGTTCTGCAGCACATGGCCCGCCGTGACCCGTCCCTGCAGTGTCCCCGCCTACGGACGACCACGACGGGTGATCAGATCGGGACGGCGCGGGGGCCGGACGGCTCCACGCACCTTGTGCGGCTGCTATCCTACGTACCGGGCCACCTCCTGGCCGACGTCAGCCCCCACACCCCGGAGCTCCTCGAAAGCGTCGGCGCGTTTTTCGGCCGACTGGACCAGGCGTTGGCTGGCTTTTCCCATCCCGCCTTGAAAAGGGAGCTCCAGTGGGACCTGCAACAGGCCGGTAAGGTTGTCGCTCAGAGCATCGAACACATCACCGACCCGGAACGGCGTGCGCTGGTGGGGCGCTTTCATCAACGATTTCTGGGGACCGTCGAGCCGGCCCTGCCGCGCCTGCGTACAAGCGTCATTCACAATGACGGGAATGACTACAATGTTCTGGTCAACGGCATCCATCCCCTCGGGGGTGAGGTGACCGGGCTGATCGATTTCGGGGACCTGGTGGAGTCGCACACCGTGTTTGAGCTGGCTGTGTGCACCGCATACGCAATCCTCGGAAAGACCGATCTGGTGGCCGCGGCGGCCCAGGTGGTCGGCGGGTATCATCGCGCACATCCCTTGACGGAGCTTGAGGTAGAACTGCTCTACGACCTCGTCGCCATGCGACTTTGCACGAGCGTGGCCATTTCGGCCCGTCAGCAGAAGCGGCATCCCGACAACCAGTATCTCACCATTTCTGAAGGTCCGGCGTGGGCCGCCCTAGAACGCCTGGCGCAATTGAGTCCGCAGCTATTCCACTACGCGTTCCGAAGCGCCTGCGGAATGACCGCGTGCCCGCGCACCGCGGCAGTGGTGCAATGGCTCGAGGCAAACGCGGGCGCCATCGGTCCGGTCGTCGAGCCCGACGTGCGGGATGGCAACCACGTGGTGTTCGATCTGGGTGCTGGCAGTTCCGAGCTTGTCGGTATCACAGATCCCGCTGATCCAGAGCTCCTCTCCGAGGCGATGTTTGGACGGATACGGGCAGCCGGGGTGAGCGTCGGGGTCGGACGCTATGATGAAGCCCGTCGTTCCTACACGGCTGAGCACTACCGTCCCGCCGGCAGTGAGGTGGACGAGTGGCGCACGGTCCACCTGGGCATTGATCTCTTCATGGAGGTGGGGTCCCCGGTGTTTGCCCCGCTGGAAGGCACCGTGCACAGCTTCCGCAACAACGCCCGGGCGCTCGATTACGGGCCGACTATCATCCTCCGGCATGCAGTCGGCGGCGCAGGCGAGTTTTTCACTCTGTATGGCCATCTCAATGAGGAGTCGCTGGAGGGGCTGTCTGCAGGCATGCCCATCGCCAAGGGTGCTCGCATTGGGGCGATCGGGGACCCTTCCGTCAACGGCCATTGGCCCCCGCATCTGCACTTCCAAATCATTACGGACCTTCTCGATTATTATGGAGATTTTCCGGGCGCCTGCGCCGCACGGGAGCGTGCAATGTGGCTCAGTATCTGTCCTGATCCGAACCTGATTCTGGGAATCCCCCACTTGGTTAAGCCGGACCGGGGGCGAAGTCCCGAGGCGATACTCGAGGCCCGAAAGGTTCACCTGGGCAAGTCCCTCAGTGTGTCGTACGAGAAACCCCTCAAAATCGTGCAGGGATGGATGCAGTACGTGTACGACCACTTGGGCCGCGAATTTCTCGACGCCCAGAACAACGTGTGTCACGTCGGCCACTCCCATCCCACCGTCGTGCGGGCGGCCCAGCAGCAGATGGGCGTTCTGACCACCAATACGCGATACTTGCACGACAACATCGTGGAGTATGCTGAGCGACTGTGTGCCACCCTTCCCGAACCCTTGAGCATCTGCTACTTCGTGTGTTCAGGCAGCGAGGCGAATGAACTCGCGCTGCGCCTCGCGCGCACCCACACCAAGGCCGCGGACATCGTCGTGCTCGACGGTGGATACCACGGAAACACCTCGGGCCTCATCGACATCAGCCCGTACAAGTTCGACGGCCCAGGCGGCGCCGGCGCCCCTCCCCATGTGCATAAGGTCATGACCCCGGACCGCTATCGCGGGCCATACAAAGACGCCAGGGACGCCGGTCGTCTGTACGCGCGTCATGTCCAGGATGCCCTCGAGAAGGCGGAGCGGGAGGGCCGGCAGGTAGCGGCGTTCATCTGCGAGTCATTGTTGAGTTGCGGTGGCCAGATCGTCCTGCCGCCGGACTATCTCGCGGAGGCCTATCGTCATGTCAGAGAAGTTGGGGGCGTATGCATCGCCGATGAGATTCAGGTGGGGTTCGGCCGCGTGGGTTCGCATTTCTGGGGCTTCCAAACGCAGGGCGTGGTGCCGGACATCGTGACCATGGGGAAACCGATGGGCAACGGACATCCGTTGGCGGCCGTCGTGACAACGCCCGAGATCGCGGCATCGTTCGCGAATGGGATGGAATACTTCAACACGTTCGGTGGAAGCCCGGTGTCCTGCGCGGTAGGGCTTGCAGTATTAGATGTCATCGAGAAAGAGGGGCTGCAGAGAAGCGCATTGACCGTGGGGACGTACCTGAAAGCCGGGCTGAACCGCCTGACACCGAAGTATCCATTGATTGGTGATGTGCGAGGGAAAGGCCTGTTCCTGGGCGTTGAGCTCGTCCGGGACGTCGAAACGTTAGAGCCGGCTACCACCGAGACGTCTTATGTGGCAGAGCGCATGAAACAACTCGGCGTCTTGATTGGAATTGATGGCATGTTCCGCAACGTCCTAAAGATCAAGCCGCCGATGGTCTTCACGAAGGCGGACGCCGACCGGCTCACAGGCA
>JACZQN010000017.1 GCA_022545705.1 Nitrospirota bacterium
GCGCGTCGTGCGGAATCCCGCCGAAATCGGCGCCGCCGCTAAAGGCGCCCTGAGCGGTTAGCGCCATCGTCCACCTCGGCCTGCCCAGGAGTTTCGAGCGATTCATCCAGCCGCCTGACAGCGAGCATGACTCTTTTCCTCAGCCGTGCCAAGATGGTTGGCATGGCTATCAGCGTGTGCTAAGGTAAATAAAGCTCTAACGAGGCATAACGTGCGCTTTCTCGTTACCATTGAACAGGACGAAGCGGGTTACTACGCCGTGGAATGTCCCGCGTTGCCCGGCTGTGTCTCTCAGGGAGGGACGCGCGAGGAAGCGCTGGCAAACATCGAAGAGGCAATCCTCCTTAGCATTGAAACTCGCAAAGCTCATGGCTTGCCACCGCCCATGGAAGTTGCTGAAGTCGAAGTCGCAGCTTTGTGACAAAACTGCCGGTCTGCTCGGGTGAAAATGCGATCCGGGCGTTTGTACGGAATGGGTGGGTTCGGGATCGTCAACGCGGAAGTCACGTGACCTTGATGAAGCCCGGATTGCCTGTCGTTCTAACCATACCATTGCACAGGGAACTGGGGCCTGGCCTGCTGCGGAGCTTGATCCGTAAGGCAGGCCTCACCGTTGACGAGTTTCAATCACTGTTCCAGTAACGCCGGGGCCATCATCCGTCAAGCCGCCTTAGTCCACTAGCTCTCAGTTCCCCATTCCATGATTGTCTGTCAGGACCCGATCGGGCCGGGATCGCCCGCGGGCGGAGAAAGGGTACCGCGGAGAAAAGGTACCGGGAGTCTTTTCAGGCCGCTTAACTCCTCTCTCTCCTCCCTGTGCGTTACGACTGCGGCTCGCGCGACTTCGCAGGCTGCGCCCGCTGGTGTGCGTGCCAGGAGCCTCAATAGAAAAAAGGCCACCCCGGGGGTGGCCTTCTTCATTCCCATCCTTCCCCTGGCGGAGTGGCTGGGATCATCCCGAGTGCGCGCGTCCACCGAGCACCGCCCGCTTTGATAATGGCTCCTAAAGGATCTTGCGTGCGCGATGCGCGAGCACAGGGATGACCCCAGTCACCCCAGCCTCTTCACGTTCCCATTTCCCAGGACGCCAGGTATTTCTTCTGCTCTTTGGTGAGGGTGTCGATCCCGATTCCGATGCCGGCGAGCTTGAGCCGCGCAATCTCCTTGTCAATTTCCTGAGACACCGGGTACACCTTGTTCTCCAGCTTCTTGTGGTGATTGACCAGGTACTCGGCTGCGAGCGCCTGGTTGGCAAAACTCATGTCCATCACGCTGGAGGGATGCCCTTCCGCTAAGGCAAGGTTGACCAGCCGTCCTTCTCCAAGCAGGCTGATCCGCCGGCCGTTGCGCAGCGTGAACTCTTCCACCCCTGGTCGTACCATCCGCCGCTTTCTGCTGAGCCTGTCCAATGCGGGGATGTCGAGTTCCACGTTGAAATGGCCGGAGTTGCAGACGATGGCGCCGTCCTTCATCCGGGCGAAATGCTCCTTGCGGATGACCTTGAGGTTGCCGGTCAACGTGATAAAGAAATCGCCCACCGCTGCAGCCTCTTCCATGGGCAGGACCCGATAGCCGTCCATGAGGGCTTCCAGAGCCTTCACCGGTTCCACTTCTGTGACGATCACGTTGGCGCCGAGCCCCTTCGCGCGCGTGGCGACGCCCCGTCCGCACCAGCCATAGCCCGCGACGACGACAGTAGAGCCGCAGACGAGCCGATTCGTGGAGCGAATGATTCCGTCCATGGTGCTCTGCCCTGTGCCGTAGCGGTTATCGAACAGATGCTTGGTGTCCGCGTCGTTGACGGAAATCACAGGAAATTTGAGCACGTGCCTGTCGGCCATGCTCCGCAACCGGATCACGCCGGTGGTGGTCTCTTCGGTCCCCCCGAGCACGTGCTTGAGGAGGTCTTTCCGTTTCGAGTGCAACATGGAGACGACATCCGCGCCGTCGTCCATTGTAATTTGCGGCTGGTGTTCGATCGCCGACTGGATGTGCCGATAATAGGTCTTGTTATCCTCGCCTCTGATGGCGAACACGGCGATCCCGTCATGCTGCACGAGCGAGGCAGCGACCTCATCTTGGGTGCTCAGTGGATTCGAGGCGCAGAGCCGAACTTCGGCCCCGCCGGCCTGTAGTGTCTTCACGAGGTTCGCTGTCTCAGTCGTCACGTGCAAGCAGGCGGTGATTCGCGTCCCAAGGAGCGGGCGTTGCCGCTTGAATCGTTTCTTGATCAGCCGGAGCACCGGCATGGTCGCCTCGGCCCATTCGATCTTCAGCTTGCCCTGGGCCGCGAGCTTGATGTCTTTCACGTCGTAGTCCACAAGACCTCCTCTATCACCGTCTCCGGTTGTGGCCAATAAAAGGGGGACAGATTCGGAAACCTGTCCCCCGGAAATCATGTCTCACGCTCTACTCGCTCGGCAATGGGTTAGAGCCCCGCTTCCTTCCTCAGCACCCTCGCATTATTTGTCCGCTCCCACGTAAACTCCGGTTCGCTACGCCCAAAGTGTCCGTAGGCGGCAGTCATCTTGTAGATAGGACGGCGCAGCTTGAGATAGTCAATGATCCCGCGCGGCGTCAGGGGGAAGTGTTTGCGTACGAGTTTATCAAGCAGATCGACCGAGACTTTTTCAGTCCCCTTCGTATCAATCAAAATCGACACGGGTTCGGGCACGCCGATTGCGTAAGCGAGTTGGAGCTCGCACTTCTCGGCCAGCCCTGCCGCCACGATGTTCTTCGCGATGTAACGAGCTATGTAGGATGCCGAGCGATCCACCTTGCTGGGGTCCTTGCCGGAAAACGCGCCACCGCCGTGGCTCCCCACGCCACCGTACGTGTCCACGATGATCTTGCGTCCCGTGAGCCCTGTATCTCCCATCGGCCCCCCAACCACGAAGCGCCCGGTCGGGTTGATGAAATACTTCACGCTCACAGGGTCGAAAATCTTATTGGGCATCACAGGCCTAATCACCTGCTCGATGATCTCTCGCTCGATCTTTTTGCTGGTAACGTCGGGACTATGTTGTGCAGAGACCACGATGGAGTCGATCCGGACCGGTTTCCCGTTTCGGTACTCGACGGTCACTTGAGATTTGCCGTCAGGACGTACCCAGGGAAGGATATTCTTTTTCCGGACCTCCGCGAGTCGCCTGGTCAGCCGATGGGCGAGCACGATCGGCATGGGCATGAGTTCTGCCGTTTCATTCGTCGCGTATCCGAACATCAGGCCCTGGTCACCCGCCCCCCCAGAATCGACCCCCATCGCGATGTCCGAGGACTGCTGGTGGATGGCCGTGAGCACGGAGCAGGTGCAGTAGTCGAAGCCCCAGGTCGCGTCCGTGTATCCGACGTCCTGGATGATCCCCCGGACGATGTCAGGGATCTCCACATACGCATTGGTAGAAATTTCGCCCGCGACGAACGCGATGCCGGTGGTGAGGATCGTTTCACAGGCCACCCGACAGCGCTTATCCTTTGCGATGATCGCGTCCAGGATCCCATCGGAAATTTGATCGGCGATCTTATCCGGGTGCCCTTCGGTGACGGACTCGGAGGTAAATAAATAGTTGCTTCGGCTCATCGCGACCTCGTTAGGAGATTGAGGTGGGGAGTCCTTTTTGCGGCAGGGACGGATACACCAACCGGCCACTTGCTTTCATGGTCATAAACCATAACATGCTGATCTGTCAACGAGAAACCTCCTTGACATCGGCGGGAACGCAGGGCGGATTCCTTGACAGTGGTCGCATACGGCTTGTAAGATACTTCACAGTTTCGCGAGCTTGGTCGGCGGTGGCTGACCCATGTTCAGAGTGCTCGATCAAGCCGTGATGCCAGCGCAAAAAGCTTCATAGTTTTGCGTGGTTGGGTAGTTTCACCTGATTCGAGCGGCAAGAGGGTGAAGCGGTCGTTCCACGCGAACAGTCTTCGTTTACCTCCATGGATGGCAAGTCCCCAGTTGTGGTCGAAAGCCAGGCCTCTCAAAGGGCAGCTCCCGGGTTAGGCTGGTCAGAGATCAAGGCAGAATTGGCCGGATTCTTTGCCTCGATCAAGCTGGCCATGTTTCTGTTCATTATCCTGGCCCTGACCGCCACGATCGGGACGGTGATTCAGCAAGGTGATCGTCCCGAGGTGTACATCGAGGAATATGGAGAGGAAACCTACCGCTGGTTTCTTCGGTTAGGTTTTACCGATGTCTATCACACGTGGTGGTTCAGCAGCCTGTTAACCCTCCTGTGCATTAACTCCTTGACCTGCTTCTACAAGCGGTTCCCCGCCATCTGGCGCTCCATGCGGCAGGACAAGGTGGGTGTCGCGCTGCCGTTCATTCAAGGCATGAAACACACCGCCGAGATTCCGGTCGCTGGCTCCAAAGAAGGGGTGGCAGAAGGGATCGTCCAACTGCTGGCAGAAAAAGGGTACCGGGTCCTGGCCAAAAATGATCGGCAGGGGGTGAACCTTTACGCGACCAAGGGCATCTTGGGTCGTGTGGGGGCGCATATGGCGCACTTGAGCGCGACCATCATCGTATTGGGCGGATTTATCGGCAGCTATTGGGGCTTTCAAGAATTCGGGGTTTGCCTCGAGGGAGAAACGTATCATATCCCCAAGGGGCAATTTGATCTCCGCGTGGACAAGTTCTGGATCGACTATTATGAGAACGGCGCTGTGCAATCGTACAACAGTACCCTGACCGTCATTGATGAGGGTCGGCCGGTCACCACCAAGACCATTACGGTAAACGACCCGCTCGTCTATAAGGGCGTCTGGTTCTACCAATCCAGTTATGGGGACGCGTGGGATCAAGTTGAGATGGCCCGCCTCAGCGTGATGGACAAGGAAACGGATGCGGTGCTGGAGACGGTGGATCTGGAATGGCAGAAAGAGGCCGATCTGCGGAAGCTCGGGCTCAAGTTGACCGTGACCGACTTTGTCGCGGACTTCGGGTTCAATTCCATCGAGAAGAGGGTGTACTCCAAAACGGTGGAGCACGCGAATCCGGCCATTCGGCTGGCGCTGACCGAGCGGCAATCCTTACAGGCCACACCGTGGATCTTCTACCATTATCCGGGTTTATTCGACATTGCGGGCTCGAAGTACCGGTTTGAGCTCGTCGGCTATAAGCCTCGGAAGTTTACTGGCCTCCAGATTACCAAAGACCCCGGCGTCAAGATGGTGTGGACCGGTTCCACGATGATCGTGGTAGGCATCACGCTCTCGTCATTTATCTACCACCGCCGGCTGTGGGCCAAAGTCATTCCGAGCAACGCCGGCGTGATTGTGCACCTTGGCGGCACCACCCACAAGAGTGAGATTGATTTCCAAAAAGAGTTTCGCAAGATGACGGAGCGGATCAGGACGATCAATGCGTGAGTGGGGATGAGTGGAGCGTTGAGTCGGTTAGGTCAGTCATCTCCGTTAGCTGAGTCAACGGACAATCGGACCTAACGGACCAAACGGTCGAAACAACATTCTGGTTGATTGCTAGGGAGAATGACATGGTGCAGTCATTGTTGCTGTTTGATATGACATTCTGGCTGTATCTCGCCGCCTTTGCCCTCTACGTGGGCTATATCTTGGCGCGGAGACCGGGCCGGGAACTCGCTCCCGCTGGTCATCCGACGAGTGGAATGGGTGAAAGTGATGATGGGTGGTCGGCCCAGATCGGTCAAGTCGCGACCATCGTGACGGCGTTCGGGCTGGTGGTCAACTCGGTGGCGTTGCTAGCGCGAGCCTATGAGCGTATGCAGATTTCCGGAACCTTTGCCCCCTGGTCCAACCAGTATGAGGCCATGGCGTATGTGTCCTGGGCCATTATTCTGGGCTACCTCGTGCTGGAATTCCGCTACCGCATCAAATCCGTCGGGGCCTTCGTGGTCGGGATCGGCTTTATCGCGATGGGAGCAGCCTCCTTGCTGCCGTACCGTTACCAGACCGCTGAACCGCTTGTGCCCGCGTTAAACAGCTACTGGATCTACATCCATGTGTCTGTCACACTCACCAGCTACGCCGCGTTCGCCATGGCTGGCGGGTTGGGCGTGATGTACCTGCTGAAAGAGCGGGCTGAGCGCCTCGGACGTCGATCGAGCTTCTTCGCAGCCCTCCCGGATCTTGAGACCATTGACGAGTTGGGCTACAAGGCGATCATGGTGGGATTCCCCCTCTTGGCCTTCGGCGTGATCCTCGGAGCGATGTGGGCGAATTACGCCTGGGGTGGGTATTGGAGCTGGGATCCGAAAGAAACCTGGTCGTTGATCGTCTTTCTGATTTACGGCGCGTACGTTCACGCGCGGATGACGCGCGGTTGGGAGGGCCGTCGCGCGGCGATCTATGCCATCTTCGGATTCTTGATGGTGATTTTCTGCTTCTGGGGCGTCAACTTTCTGCTCTCCGGGCTGCATGCCTATGCATGATGAGGGCGTAGCCAGAGGGAGGATGCCTACGGTATGAGCGAAGAGTCCCTTGCCGACAGTGCCCCGATCGTAGAGCCTCGGAAGCGGTCGCGAGCGGTCGTCGTCTTGACCGCCGCCGCTATCCTGGCTCTGGTCTTCGGCATTGTCTGGATGCAGAGCTCCAAATATGAACCACTCACCGTGGGAAAGGTGGCCCCGGATTTTG
Organism: Nitrospirota bacterium; assembly: GCA_022545705.1. Lineage (GTDB taxonomy): Bacteria > Nitrospirota > Nitrospiria > Nitrospirales > Nitrospiraceae > JACZQN01. Next base: position 6,619 of record JACZQN010000017.1, read on the forward strand.
ATCTCCCCGATTTAGAGGATAACTATGTCCGGTTATCAGACTTTCGCGGGAAGGTGGTGTTTCTGAATTTTTGGGCCACGTGGTGCAAGCCCTGCCGCGAGGAGATGCCGTCCATGGAGGTCCTGTACCGAAACTTCAAACAAGACGGCTTGGTCGTCCTCGCGGTCAGCATCGATCGGGTGACGACGAAACAAGAGATCCCCCCCTTCGTCAAAAGCCTGAACCTGACGTTCCCGGTTCTGATCGATTCCTGGGGGCAGACCGACAAGCGGTACAAGCTCATGGGGGTTCCCGAGACCTACATCATTGATCAGCAGGGGATCCTGAGAGAGAAGGTCATCGGTCCGCGGGACTGGACGCGATTGGATAATCTCGAAATGGTCACCGCGCTGCTGAAGAGCGGGGTCCAGTCCGCTCAGGCACTCCCTCCGGCCACATGATTTTCGGGATGTTCGGACGCACATGGCTTGAGGCGAGTCTTCTCAGTTGGCCGCTGATCCTAGGTGGCGGCGCTGATGTAGGACTCTCCGAGTCCGCCTCCGAACCAGTCGTTCCGGTGATTCCAGTCGTGGACCGGGTGGGACTCCGGGTCGGTGATCCGGCCCCGAACTTTACCCTCTGGGATCTCAATGACGATGTGGTCTCCTTGTCGCAGTATCGGGGGAAGGTGGTGTTCCTTAACTTTTGGGCGACTTGGTGCGGCCCATGCCGGGTCGAGATGCCGGCGATGGAGCAACTCTACCGGGAGTTTGACAGGAAAGATTTTGAAGTGCTCGCGATCTCGACCGATGCGCAGGGGGTGACGGTGACACGGCCTTTCAAGGATTCGCTGGGGCTGACCTTTCCGATTCTCCACGATTCTGATTTTCGAGTAGGGATCAGCTACGGGGCTCGATCTCTGCCGATGACATTTCTGGTCGACCGGCGTGGCATCATTACGCATCGGATCTTCGGCGCCCGGGACTGGCGGAGCCCGGAGGCTCGGCAGCTGATTCGCACCGTGTTGCGGGCACCCTAACCGTGTTCGACTCGATTCAGCAAATTTCCCTCTTCGCCGCCTTCTCAGCAGGGCTCCTCTCCTTCGTATCGCCCTGCGTACTCCCGCTCGTGCCGTCCTACGTGTCCTACATCAGCGGCCTCACGGTGGAACAATTGGCCGATACCACTCAACGGCAGCGATTCCGGAAGGCCATCATCCTCAACTCGCTCCTCTTTATCGCGGGCTTCTCGGCGGTCTTCATCGCGTTTGGGGCCTCGGCCAGCTTGATCGGCCAGATGTTAATCACGTACCAAGAGTACATTCGGAAAATCGGTGGAGTGCTCATCGTTATCTTCGGTCTGTACCTGCTGGGCGTGCTGAACATGGGGTTTCTGGCCACCGAGAAGCGGTTTCATTTTCGAAATCGCCCGGCAGGGTACGCGGGATCGTTCCTCATCGGGGTAGCGTTCGCAGCCGGCTGGACACCCTGTGTGGGGCCCGTTCTCGGGACCATTCTCCTCTACGCCAGTACGAGCGATGCCTTGGCAAACGGCGTGGCGCTGCTGACTGCGTATTCGCTCGGCCTTGGGCTGCCGCTCTTTCTGACCGCGTTGGGCGTGGATCGCTTCCTCACGTACTTCAAGCAGGTCCGCGGCTATCTCCGGGGAGTCTCAGCCGTCAGCGGCGTGTTGCTCGTGGTGGTCGGCGTCATGCTCTACGCCAACTCGCTCACGCTGCTGACCGGTTTCTTTGACCGGCACGGTATTGGCTGGTATCTTGGGCAGTAGCCTCCTCATTTCATGCACACCTTGCCTGACGCCCAATGCTATGACGTGGTCATAGTCGGCATGGGACCGGCCGGCGCGACGGCGGCCTATCTGAGCCAAGCCGGGATGTCGGTCCTTGGCCTGGAGAAGCAAGCGTATCCACGGTACATGGTATGCGGCGGGGGCTTTCCGTCCGGATCGACCAGCTGCTGGATTCGGATGTCAAAGACGTCATCGAGCATACTGTCTACAGCATCCAGCTCACCTACCACGGCCAGGAGCCGTTCTTCATCGAATCCTCTGGGCCGATAGCGTACATGGTGATGCGGGACCGATTCGACCATGTCCTGGTTGAGAAGGCCCGTTGGGCGGGGACCGAGGTACACGAAGACGGACAAGCGGTTGAATTCCGTCAGTTGCCAGACGGGGTCGAAGTCGTCACGGACCGAGCCCGCTCCCGCACGAAGGTCCTGATCGGGGCCGATGGGGCAAATAGCATAGTGGCGCAGCGGCTGTTCCAGAATCGTCGGCTCCACCGTATTCCACGACCAGCGGCGGTCCTTGATGGACGATGACCTGGCGATCGCTCGTGAAATCTATTCCGAGTTTCGGATCGCTTCCCGGGTGGCCAGGATCGTGTGCACGTTTCCGCGCCTTTGCCATCGCTTGATGCACCGCTACCAGGAAGTGATCAATCTCTATTACGATGTGCTCCGGGGGAAGGACACCTATCAGACCTTTTTCTCCAAAGCCAAAGGAGTTGTGAAACCTTCCTTCCGCGAACTCCTCAGGGAAACCCTCCCCCTTCGCTGACTGACCCCACGAGGCAACCGGGCCCAGACATCCCGAAAATCTGCACTGTGAGTGACGCCTGCGCGGGTGTGGGGAGCGATTGGCGATCCCTGGTTAGCACCAGGTGCCGAGGCGGCAGAGAGCGGGCTGCGGCGTAAGGGCCAGGGGGGAGCGAGCGCTTGGAGCAGGGACCTCTTGCGCCAGCGCGCTGCCGTTGGCCCCGCACCAGGTCCCGAGCTGACAGAGGATCGTCACGGGCGGGGTATCTCGCGGCGAGGGACGAGAGAGTGCAGCGGTCTGTGTCACCGGAGACGCGCCGTTGGTGTGAGGCGGATACGAAGTATTCGCGCTGGACACTGTCCGCTGAGCTGATGCACTATGAGGCGAAAGCGCGGCAAACGTCTTGGGCTGGAGCGGCAGCTCGGCGTTCAACTTGGCTAAGAGTCTCCGGCTTTCTTTCTGATGTTTATGCGTCGGATATCGTTCGGCGAGCAGCAACAGGTTGTCTCTCGCCCAGTCCTCCGCCCCGAGCTCGTGATAGGTGAGCGCGAGGTAGTACAGGGAGTCTGACGCGACCTCCATGTTTGGGTATTCCCTGAGAACAGACTCGAAGCGATGCGCAGCAGCCAGGTAGGCTTCCCGCCGATAATAGAACTGGCCCACAAAGAAATCACGCTGTGCCATCAACTGGTGGCATTCTCGGATTTTTGCCGCCACCTCCACGTCGTATCGGCTCCCTGGAAAGTCTTTTCGTAGCTTTTCAAATGCCTCAAGGGCGTTGTACGTAGGCTCCGGATCGCGATCCACCGTCTGCACCATTTTAAAATGACTCTCGCCCAGCTTGTACTGTGCATACGGAGCGAGTGTGTGGGCGCGATGCAAATCCAAGAAATGCTGGTACTCGATGATGGCTTCGGGATAATTTCCTCGCTCGAAGAAGGACTCCGCCCGTTTCATGATCACATGGGGATCGTAATTCTTCTCGATCGTATCACCGATGAAGATGCGCTCGTCTGTGGAGCTGAGCGATTGATTGCCCGTAGCCGCAGGCTTGGGGGTACTTGAACAGCCGACCGCAGCGATCAGGGCGGTCGAGACGAGGAGCAGAAAAAACGGTGGAATGGGACCGGCTACAGTCATCTTGATCTCAGCGCACGCGCTCGCGAATGACCCTAGCAAACCTTGACCCCCTTTGCAACAGAGAACCGACATTGACTCTGTGAGGGGCAAAAGCTCTATAATCGCCGCCGTTGTGAGGCAGGACGGTGAATCGGAGTCCGGCTCGACGGTGCGGACCGGTCGGCCGCAGGGAGGACCGTGCAGCGGAGCAAGATCGTCGGGACAGGAGCGTTCCTGCCCGTCCGGGTTGTTGGCAATGGCGAGGTGAGCCGGAGACTTCGACTCGACGCGGAGGCGGTGTACCGGCGGACAGGGATCCGGACCCGGCACTGGGCGGCCGAAGAGGAAGCGGCGTCCGATCTGGCCGAACGAGCTGCGCGGCGCGCCCTGGACGCGGCGGGCCTCCACCCGGCGTCGGTGGATGCCATTGTGGTGTCGACGACCTCTCCGGACACGGTGCTCCCATCGACCGCCTGCCACTTGCAATGGAAGCTTGGGGCGCAGAGCGCCGCGGCATTCGATGTGGCAGCCTCATGTTCAGGGTTCCTGTACGGCTTGTCCATGGCGGATCGCCTCATCAGCAGCCGTCAGTTCCGCTGCTGTCTGGTGGTGGCGGCGGAGGTGAAGTCCAAGTTTCTGGATCTCGAGGATGAGTCAACAGCAATCCTCTTCGGGGATGGTGCCGGCGCTGCGGTGGTCGTGGGCGACAACGGCAGAAGTGCTGCCTCGGACGGGATCCTTGGCGTCCGTCTCTACGCAGATGGAGCCCGACACGGACTGATCACCTTACTTGCCGGCGGGTCCCGACAGCCGGCTAGTCTGGAGACAGTGCTGGCTCGCAAACACGCAATCCGTATTCAAGGCATGCCCCTCTTTCGTGTTGCGGTCAAGCGATTGGCCGAAGCCGTGACGGGGATCCTCAAGGAGTTTGGTGTCAGGGTGGATGAGCTGGATCAAGTGGTGTTCCACCAGGCGAATGGTCGACTCCTGACCTCGCTCCGCAAGCGCCTCGGGATTCCATCGCATAAGATGTATGCGGTGATCGAACGGTTCGGCAATACGTCCTCAGCCTCTCTACCCATCGCCCTGGATCACGCAGTCAGAGAGCGGCACATCCAAGCGGGCAATCTGGTGCTGCTCGGGACGTTCGGAGGCGGCCTGACGTGGGCCACCGCGCTGGTACGCTGGTCCTAGGGACCGTGGTGCGACAAACCGGACGGAACGGAGTGGAAACGGAGGTGGCCTTGCAACAGCGGCCGAATTCACAGCTAAGTCCATCGATTCATAAGTTCGATGACGAACTTATTCCCTCAGGACTTAGTGCTGAGGGAGCATCCGGCGTTGAATTTACGGATTTAAATACGTAACCGTAATTGCGAATCGAAGCACTAAGCGCCTGACAGGAGCACGCACACGATGTTTAGCTTCATTCCACGAGAAGAAGCGTTTTTTGATCTCTTCCAGAAGGCCGCTCACAATATGATCGAAGGGAGCCTGTTGCTCAAGCTCATGATGGAAGATTTCCAGAATCCATTGGAGCAGGCCCGGCACATTAAAGATATTGAGCACATTGGGGACGGCATTACGCACGACATTGCCAGGAGGCTCAATCAGACGTTCATCACGCCAATCGACCGCGAAGACATCCATGGGTTAGCCAGCGCCCTGGACGACATCCTGGATATTGTCGAGGAGATCGCAGATCGCTTCGTGGTATTCAAGTTGGCGAGGCCCACTCCAACGGCTGTCAAGCTGGCGAATATCCTGTATGACTCCGGGGTAGCCGTGGGAACTGGCATTGATCAACTCGGGAAACCTCACAGCGATGTCACAGAGTACTGTGTTCTGGTGAACAGCCTTGAGAACGAGGCGGACCGGGTCACGCGTGATGCCATCTCCACATTGTTTGAGGAGGAAAAGGATCCGATCGCGGTGATCAAGTGGAAGGAGATTTACGAGAATTTTGAGGAAGGGACCGATCGTTGTGAGGATGTGGCGAACATTCTGGAACGCATCGCGCTGAAGAACATCTAAAATGAAGCGAGGTGAGGGGCACAAGGCGAGAGGCGAGCGGCAAGTTTGAAGGGATGAATGAGGGGCCATGCCTGATCTCTCCGGAATGCTGCTGGTTGTTGTCGTGCTGGCATACCTCTTTGACTTTTCGAACGGCTGGCACGACAGTGCCAATGCCATTGCGACCGTGGTCTCAACGCGAGTCCTGAGCCCCCTCGTGGCGGTCTTGATGGCAGCTGTACTGAACGTCGCCGGCGCCTTCATGTCAACGGAGGTCGCGAAGATGGTCGGTACAGGCATCGTGGACCCTAGCGCGATCTCTCAACTGGTTGTGGCATCTGCCTTGAGTGGAGCGATCCTCTGGAATCTCGTCACCCTTTGGCTGGGCCTCCCGTCCAGCTCATCCCATGCCTTGATCGGAGGACTGGTGGGCAGCGGGTTGGTTCACGGCGGCCAGGAGGTCGTCAAACTCTCAGGACTCCGCAAGGTCCTCGAAGCGATGATCCTGTCTCCGTTTTTCGGCTTCCTCATGGCCTTCTTGTTGATGGTCCTCATCAGCTGGGTCTTCTTTCGCACCCAGCGTGGGGTCGCCACGAAACTGTTCAGTCGGCTGCAGATTGTGTCCGCCGGTTTTATGGCCTTCAGTCATGGCGCAAATGATGCACAAAAGGCGATGGGTATTATCACGCTCGCGCTGCTCTCGGCTGGCCTGATTCCCACCGCGGAGGTCCCCATGTGGGTCATCGTGTCGTGTGCGCTGGCGATGGGACTTGGCACGGCTATGGGCGGCTGGAAAATCATTCGCACCCTCGGCATGCGGGTGGTGAAGTTGGAGCCAGTGCACGGGTTTGCGGCTGAAACCGGGGCTGCAGTGGTGCTGATGACGACGGCCCAGATCGGCCTTCCGGTGAGCACGACTCACACGATCACGTCTTCAGTGATGGGCGTCGGGGCCGTCAAGCGGCTCTCAGCGATCCGTTGGGGGGTGACCGCTCGAATTCTTTATGCCTGGGTATTCACGCTGCCCAGCACCGCTCTCCTTGCGGCACTCATTTATGTCCTCTTTGCGCGGCTGCTATGAGGGCCTGTGTAGGGGCCTGTTGGCACGGCGACGCCATGAGCGCGTAGGTCAGCGACGCCGAGTACTTCGTCTCGCTGCTTGCCAGCGCAGATGCTAATGCGGTTGACGGAAGGCGATCTTCTGACGTATGGTGAGCTGTGCCGAGTGCACCGACGCGACGATCGTTACACACGGAGCGTACTGTGAGAGCATGAAGATCTATCTCGCCAATCCGAGGGGGTTCTGCGCCGGTGTGGATCGCGCGATCGAGATCGTGGAGCTGTCGCTCAAGGCTTACGGCGCGCCGATCTATGTGCGTCACGAGATCGTCCATAGCCGTCATGTCGTCAACTCGTTGCGCCAAAAAGGGGCCGTTTTTGTGGAAGAACTCCATGAGGCGCCGGATGGCGCGATCGTCATTTTCAGTGCCCACGGCGTCGCCAAGGAAGTGTGGGAAGAAGCCAGGCGACGCAGCTTGAAAGTCATCGATGCAACCTGTCCGCTTGTCATCAAGGTCCACCATGAGGTCAACCGAGACCATGTGCAGGGGTATGAGCTCATTTTAATTGGCCACGCCGGCCATCCTGAGGTGATCGGGACGCTGGGACAGATTCCGGATAAATTCCACCTGGTCTCCTCGGTGAGGGATGTCGAAGCGCTGCACGTGGAGAGCCAGGACCATCTGTCCTATGTGACCCAGACGACACTCAGCGTGGATGAATGCCGTGACATTGTGCAAGCCTTGAACCGCCGGTTCCCCGGCATCAAGGGGCCGCACCAGGAAGACATTTGCTACGCGACCCAGAACCGCCAAAATGCGGTGAAGGAGCTCGCCAAGCTGGTGGATGTGATCCTCGTGATCGGGTCGCCCAATAGCTCGAATTCCAACCGCCTCCGGGAGTTGGCGGAGTACTGCGGGATTCCATCGTTCCTGATTGACTCCGCGGCTGACATCAGCCCGGAATGGGTCGAGCATGTGCGAGCGGTTGGCATCACGGCCGGGGCTTCGGCTCCTGAAATTCTCGTCACCGAGGTCGTGGATTATCTGAAACGCTTCGGTGAAGTTGACGTGGAGAACTTGACGGTGATCGAGGAAGACGTCGAATTCCTGCTCCCGAAAGAATTGGTGACTGTCCAACCGTCATCACGACACTCTCGCTCGTAACTTTCTCTCCTGACCTTCGGAATCCCCCTCGAATTCTCTAGGGTGTGACCTCCCGCAATATTTTGTGGGTGTGCCTTTCCATTCACCCTACCCAGTGGGTTTTTCTTTGCTTTTCTGATCGAGCCTGTGTTACAAGTCCCGGACATTCCAGCTTGGCGAGAGCCTTTGGACTGACGAGGTTCTGTTGGAGGGCAGCTCTCAATGCACCTGAAGTCCTTAGAACTGACGGGTTTTAAGTCCTTTTCAGAGGCAAAGATAGAATTTCCGCAGGGTGTGACAGCCGTCGTGGGGCCCAACGGGACCGGGAAAAGTAACGTCGTGGATGCAATCCTCTGGGTGTTTGGGGAGCAGAGCACCAAGACCCTCCGTAGCGAACGCATGGAGGATGTCATCTTTAACGGGACCGAGAGTCGCAAGCCGCTTGGGATGGCTGAGGTCTCTCTCATCGTCAGTGGTCTTGAGACGCAACAGCTGGTCAATTTCCCATCGCTCGAACAGCAACTCGGCGAGTACCACGAGGTGATGGTGACACGCCGGCTGTACCGCAATGGTGACAGTGAGTACCTCATCAACAAAACACCGTGCAGGCTGAAGGATATTCGCAGCCTGTTCTTGGATACGCGGGCCGGAACGAAAGGGCACACCGTGATTGAGCAGGGGCGCATCGAGCAGATTCTGAATGCGTCGCCCCAGGATCGGCGCGAGCTGATCGAAGAGACGGCCGGGATCGTGCGCTACAAGAAGCAAAAGGCCGAGACGCTCCGCAAGCTGGACTCCACGCAGCACAATCTGCTGAGGGTCCGGGACATCATTGCCGAGATACGCCAGCGGGTCACTGCGCTTGATCGGCAGGCGCGGCAGGCGCGCAGCTATCGAGGACTTCAAGATGAAGCGAGGACCATCGAGATCCGTCTGCTCGTTCGCGATTACCGCCAGCTCGTCGCCACTCAGGCTGAGGTTGAAAGCGAGCTTGCAGCCCTGGAGCTTCAGGAATCGGCTCAGGCGGCGCAGCAGGCGCGCCTGACGAGCGAGCTTCAGGAGGTCCGTTTCAAGTTGGAATCCCATGAACAGGCTCTGGCCAAGTTCCGCGACGAGGTCGCGCACGTGGAGCGGCAGCAGACGCAGGCGGTGACCGTGGTCGAGGTAGAGCGGAACCGGTTGGGCATTCTCGAGGAGCAACGGGGTCAGGCGGTGCAGGAGCTGACACGCCTCGGGCTCGAGCAGCAGCGAGCTGACGCGGAGATCGCCGGGCTCCGCGCGAAACGGGCGCACGCCGAAGCTGAGATCGCCGAGCGTGGACGCATCCTTGCGGAACAGGAGGCGACTGATCGAAGCCTGACCGCCCGGCGAGGCGCGGCCCTGGAGAGTGTGGAGCAATCCCGGCGGGACGTGCTGGGCATCACGGTGCAGGCGACCAGCGGAGAAAATGCGCTCACCGGCTTGACCCACCGCGTGGAAGAAGTCGCTCGCCGGATCGAACGCCTGACAAAGGAACAGACCGAACTGGAGGCCCAGAAGGCCGGGGTGTTGGAACGGATCGGTGAGGTGACCCGGAGACAGGAAGATGAGGAACGTCAGCTTGGTGAGCAGCGCCGCGAACGGGAGGCGAGGCAGACGGCCAGCCAACAATTGGAAGGCCGGCTCCGCGGCGCCGAGCAGAGGGCCAGCAGGCAGCAAGAGGAGCTTGCGTCGGTCGAATCGCGGCTGCGCGCGCTGCAGGGAATCGTCCGCGAAGAAATGGGGTATGGCCGGGAAGGCGAGGAGGAGGCGACATCGGTCCGGGCGGTCTGCGCCGGCGTTCGAGAAGCGGTCGCCGAATGGTTGACCATGCCGCCTCAGTTCGAGCGCGCGATCGAGGCCGCTCTAGGCGAACGGGCGCGTGCGTGGTTAGTCGAGGCTCCAGACCAGGCGCGCGAGGCGATCGCGTTCCTCACCAGGAAGGGGCTCGGACGGGGCGCGTTCGTGCCGCTGAGCCCCCGGTGGTCGGCCGGCCTCATGGGCGGAGGGTCCCAGGATTGGTGGTCGGCGTTGGCTGGTCAGCCGGGGGTACTCGGCAAGGCCCTGGATGTCATCCACGCACCCGAGGAATCACGACGTGCGTTGTTCCCATTGTTTGACGGCGTGGTCATCGTGGATACACTCCACAACGCAGTCAATCTGTGGGAGCGTGGCTTGTGGTCGGCCCCTGGTGGTCCCACGCTCGTCACCTTGGAAGGAGAAGTGCTGGATGCAGCCGGGATCATGACCGGGGGGACCACCGGCGGGCCGATCCAGCGGCGGCGGGAGATCCAGGAGTTGGAGGAAAAGAAGGGTGGGCTCGTGCAGGCTGTCCAGGAGACTCGAAGGGAGTGCGAGCAGGTCGCCGTGCAGCATGGGTCTGCCAAGGCCGACGCCCAGCGGCTTGAAGGCGAGATTCATGCGGCGGAAATGCGGCAACTGGGGCTTGCAAAGGATCAGGCAGGCCTGCAGGAAAGCGTGGAAGGTCTCGAACGACGCGTGGAGATCGTTCGGACCGAGCGCGCGGCGGATCAGGAGGAGCGAGTCGGGGTTGAACGTGAAATCGAGTCGGCTCAGGAGCAGTTGAATCGGTTCGTTCGCGAAAAGGCCGACCGAGAAGCGGAGCTCGTGGAGGCCAGCCGTGCCCTTCAGGCAACCGACGAAGAGACGCTCGGGATCCAGCACGGTCTGACGGAGTCCCGCATGGCTGTGGAGACGCTCCGTGCGAGAGGGGAACATCACGACGCCGACCTGGCCAGGCTCGTGAAGGAGGAAAAAGACCGCGTGGCACGGGAATCTGAACTCAAGCAACAGATCAGCTCCCTCGAAACAGCAGCTCAACAGAGCCTCGTCGAACGACATACAAACGAGGCGCTCATACGGGATCTCGATCAGCGTGCCGCCCAGATTCGATCGCGACTCGTGGCGACCCAGGAAGTGCAGGCGGAGCATGTCCAGACCTCGCGCGGGATTGAGAGTGGCCTGGCGGCGATCCGTGATTCGATCGCGTCGAGCCGGGAATCCAGGACCACGCTGGAAGTTCGTCGGGCCGAAGTCAAAACCCACCTGGCGACGCTGGAGGCGACCTTGACCGGCACCTATCAGCTGTCGGTGAGCGCCGCGCTGGTCGAGGAGCCGGACGTGGAGAAGGCTGATCAGGGCGAGCGGGCTGACGTGGACAACGCTGAGCTCCGTGAACGCCTGCAGAAGATCCGTGATCGGATCCAACGCATGGGCGCCATTAATCTGGCCGCGATTGAGGAATATCGGGAACAGGAGGAGCGGTACCGCTTTCTGACGACACAGGAGCAGGATCTGGTCAAGTCCGTTCAATCCTTGAAAGATATCATCAGTAAAATCAATCGTACGACGAAACAAATCTTCATGGACACGCTCGGCGAACTGCAACAAAAGTTCGGCGAAGTCTTTACGCAATTCTTTGCGGGCGGGCGTGCGGAACTGGTCCTGGTCGAGCCCGATGAGGCTGATGGCTCGGAAACTGGGTCGAGTGAGGAACCGGGTGTGGACATCGTCGCCCAACCGCCAGGGAAACGCCTGAAAAGCATCACCATGCTCTCCGGTGGAGAGAAAACGCTGACCGCGATCGCGCTGATTTTTGCCAGTTTTCTGATCCGTCCCACACCCTTTTGTGTGCTCGACGAGATCGATGCGCCGCTCGACGAAGAGAATATCGGCCGCTTTACACAAGTGCTGCGCGAGCTCGCGGAGCGAGCCCAGTTCATCGTCATCACGCACAACAAGCGGACCATGGCGGTCGCGGACTCACTCTTTGGCGTGACGATGGAAGAGCCAGGCGTGTCGAAACTTGTGTCCGTGCGGCTTGCGGATCTGCAACCGGTCTAAGCCTTTTCGGCATGTCTCCTTGACAGCCATACGTCGGTTTGCTATAAGTCCAGGCGACGGAAGCTGTTTGCTGGCGGCGCTCACATCTGTGACGTCGGTGAGCGGGCGCCTCCTCCCTTGGTTCCATTTCTCATCGCCGGGTGTCCTGACTTAGCCCATGATGCTGCTCCTCAAAAGCGTGATTACTCGTCTGTCCGATGGCCTGTTTGCCTCCGTGCCTGAACGGTTCAAAGTCGGAGGCATGCGTCGCTCCCCGGCTGCGTTGCGGCTCGTCTCCCACAACGCTCATCCGACCGCGCCATTGGATTCACCCTCGCGTCGTGGAACCGGTCACTCGGTCAGCCAGCCCGAGTCGATCGACGAAGCGATCCGGTCCAGCCAGTCATGGCTCTTCAGGCGGCAGGATCCCGAGGGGTATTGGGTCGCTGAACTGGAGGCCGATAGCACGTTGACGTCCGAGTACTTGATGCTCCGGCGTTTTCTCGGCGTCGTAGACGCGGAACGGGAACGCAAGGCAGTCCGGTATCTGCGGGCTATGCAATTGGAGGATGGGGGATGGCCGATTTATACTGGCGGGCCGTCGGACATCAGCGCATCGGTCAAGGCCTACTTTGCTCTCAAATTATCAGGCGTGTCAGCCGACGAGCCGTTCATGAAACGGGCACGGAAGGCCATCTTGGCAAGGGGCGGGGTGGTGGAGGCCAGCGTGTTTACCAAGATCGCGTTGACGCTCTTCGACCAGTACGATTGGGAAGGTATCCCCACCATGCCGCCCGAAATCGTACTCCTGCCCAAGCGTTTTTACTTTAATCTCTATGCGGTGTCGTACTGGTCGCGAGCGGTGCTGCTTCCCCTCTTGATCGTGTTCCACCACCGGCCGGTGTGTCAGATTCCGAGGGAGCAGGGAATCGAGGAGCTGTTCAAGCAGCCTCGTGAACAGGTGCAGTATCGGAAGGTTCCACCATTCAAGAGGGAGGCGACCTCGTTCGCGTTGCGCAACTTCTTCATCACCTTGGACAGGGCCCTCAAGTTGTACAATCGGATGCCGCTCGTCGCGTTGCGGAAGCGGGCGGTCGAGCGAGCGGCGCAGTGGATGCTGGACCATCTCAACGGCAGTGGCGGGCTGGGTGCAATTTATCCAGCGATGGCGAACTCGCTTGTGGCCCTTCGCTGCCTCGGCTACGACGTTGACCATCCGCTTGTGGTGAAGGCGCTGGGGGAAATCGAAGCGCTGGAAGTGTACGATGCTCAGCCCCGCGGTCAGGTGAGCGGAGAAACGATGCATCTCCAGCCCTGCTTCTCGCCGGTGTGGGACACTGCGCTGCTGATTAACGCGCTCATCGAATCGGGCCTGCCGCAGGACCATCAAGCTTTGCAGAAGGCGGCTGGATGGTTGCTGTCTTGCCAGACGAGCACCATCGGTGACTGGAAGGTCTCCTGCCCCGAGGCTGAGCCCGGTGGCTGGTATTTTCAATTCGAAAACGAATGGTACCCGGATGTGGATGACTCCGCCGTGGTGCTGATGGCGCTGGGCAAGCTCAAGTTGCCTGATTCTGAAGCGCAGCAGCACGCGATCAGACGCGGGTTTCGGTGGGTATTGGCGATGCAAAGCTCGGATGGCGGCTGGGGGTCCTATGATAAAGACAACAATCGGACGGTCTTGAATCTGATTCCGTTCGCTGATCATCGCGCGCTGGTTGACCCGAGCACGGCTGACTTGGCCGGCAGATGCCTTGAGATGCTAGGAGTCCTGGGCTACGATCGGACTCATCCGGCGGCCAGGCCCGCGTTGGACTTTCTGAAGCGAGAGCAGGAGGCAGATGGCAGTTGGTATGGCCGCTGGGGTATCAATTACATTTACGGCACCTGGTCGGTCTTAGCCGGCTTGCGCGCGATCGACGAGGATATGTCTGCGCCTTACGTGCAGAAGGCCGTGGCCTGGCTGGCATCCATGCAGAATCCGGATGGTGGATGGGGAGAGTCCTGCCTCTCGTACGCCAATCCTGGCATGGCCGGGAAAGGGGAAAGTACGCCGTCACAGACTGCCTGGGCCCTGATGGGATTGATCTCGGCAGGAGTCTCGGATTCCATCAGTGTGGTCCGTGGGGTGAACTATCTGCTGCGGCATCAGCGGGAAGATGGTTCATGGCACGAAGCGCAGCATACCGGGACCGGATTCCCACGCGTGTTCTACCTCCGCTACCACTGGTACTGCCAGTACTTCCCACTCTGGGCGCTCGCCATGTATCGGAATGTCAAATCTCACGGCAAAACCAAGGCTGATGCTCCCCCCCGCGTGACCTGTGAGACAGGAGCGTTCCGGTCAGAAGCCTGACTGCCGACTTCGATCCACACTCGCGCCTCCCGCACCGCGAATTTCCGTACGGCTTGGACTCGGTTGGTGAGGCGGCTGGTCTGTGCGCGATCCAGCGGGGCCCCGGTTGATACAGGTTGGGATCTTCACGGCGACCCGGTGGGAGTTCAACGCGATCCGCAACGCCCTCGTCGTACAAGATGAGCAGCGCATTGGCAGGTATCGCGCTGTCTTGGGGCGACGCGGACACGCTCAGGTCCTCCTCGTTCGCACGGGACTTGGGGTGGCCAGCGGTGAGGCGGCGTACCGTGAGGCGCTGACCAGCCATCGGCTCGAGCTGGCGATCTCGTCAGGCTTTGCCTGCGCCCTCTCTGCTTCAGCGATCGGCGACCTCCTGGTTGGAACAGAGGTGCTTGTGTCTTTGTCCGGGGCAGCACTCCAGAGCGGGGGCCAGGTGATTTCCTGCTCGAAGGAGCGGCAAGTTCAGGCGATGGGGGCGGCGCGCGAGGCGGATGTGACGGCGCGCGCCGGACGATTCGTGACAGTGCCACACGTGGTGTGGCGGGCGGAGGAGAAGCGAGCGGTGGCCGCTATGACTGGTGCGATTGGTCTCGATATGGAAAGCGCCGCGGTCGGCGCTGTGGCGGCTGAACAGGGAACCCCGTTCGCGGTCTTGCGCACCGTCTCCGATCTTCCCGACGAGGATCTCCCGCTTGACTTCAACCTGTTTCTCAGCCCGTCGGGGTGGATGCGAGGCACGTTCGCTTGTCTCACTCACCCCTCTTGCCTGCTTGGTCTGAAGCGCCTTCGTGCGCAGGTCGCGCGGGCGTCCGAGCGAATGAGCCGATTCTTTGTCAAATTTCTGGAGGGCCTTGAGTAGAATCTCTCCTGGAATGCAGCTCAGCCAGTTCGTGCAGGGGCATCTGGACCAGCCGGCGGGTTGCAGGGAAGCGAGGTGGTAGGGTTATGCGAGAGGCTGGAGTGCAGGGCGAAGGAGCAAGGGCAATCCGACGGGATGCAAAGAGCCGACGAGGGTTCCGGTTCGCTGCAGGCTGCGTGGGGGCCTGGCTGGTCCTGAATTCAGGGGCAGCGCTCCCAGCCCCAGGTGCACCTACGGAAGCCGTCAGGAGCACGCTCAACGAAGCGATTCGCATTCTCGCTGACGAGCAGTTAAAGAAGGCGGACAGGGCTCAGGAACGCCGCCGCCTGCTTGAAGCCGTGGTCGGGGCGCGGTTTAGCTATGAGGAAATGGCCAAGCGGGCGTTGGCTCGCCAGTGGCGAAAACTGTCTGCCCAGGAGCGACGAGAATTCGTCGAATTGTTCAAAACCCTGCTGACGAATTCGTATGCGGACAAGATCGAGGGGTATTCTGGAGAAAACGTGGTCTATCTGAGCGAACGACGTGAAGGTCGGTACGCCGAGGTACGGACGAAGGTGGTGTCCAAGAAGCTGGAAATTCCGTTGGATTATCGGTTGCTGCTGAACGCCGGCACGTGGCGTGTGTATGACGTGATCGTAGATGGAGTGAGTCTGGTGAAGAACTATCGTGGGCAATTTGCCAGGATCATCCGCACGTCTTCCTATGCGGATCTGGTCGAGAAGCTACGAAAGAAGGTTCGCAAGCAACCTGAACAGACTGACTCACCCTGAGCGGGGCCTTCAGGGTGATGATCCTCCCGCGCTGCGACTCCGCCCTACCCCTCATGCTCGCGGTTGCCGTTCTGCTTCTTGTGGGCGACCGCGCGTGGGCTGACGTCCGATTCTTTCCCATTCCGGCCGTTTCTACCAGCGAAAATGACGGCAACGATGCGGGGTTTATCGTGCCGATTCTGGTGACGGATCCGAGCGGGGATCTGAAATACGTGGTCGCGCCGATGTTCATTGTCAACTCGATCCTTGGGGCACGCGGGACGTTGAACATCTTCCGGTACGATTCGGGAGGACGGGAAACCCGGTTCGTCGCTTCGTATACCGAGGAAATCGAGCGCAAGCTGGGGTTCAGCTACACTGATCCTGCTATTTGGAATGGACAGTATGCCTACAAGGTCGGGGCTTCGTTCTTCAAGAATGCGACCTCTCGGTTTTTTGGAATCGGCCCGGACACCCCGGAGACGAATGAGACTAATTACACAGCCCGAGAGTTTAGGGCCAACTGGCAATTCGGAGTTCACGTGAATGAGGTGACTCAGCTCGCGATCGGCGAACGATTCCGGGAGGTGCGTGTCCAGCGCGGCGGGACGGACTTACCGTTTTCAAGGGAACAATTCCCGAATGTCGATGGGATGGAGGGGGCCTCCATCCTCGGGCACCGCGTCACCTTCCTGTATGATACGAGGGACAATCTGGCGTCCCCCACCGACGGCACGCAGGTGACGGCCTATGCGGAACTGGACCAAAACTTGCGGAACGGGACCAACCCCGTTTACTACCGGTACCGGCTCGAACTCAAGAAGTTGCTCCCGAGTCAGTCGAAGCGAGCGATCTTGGTTGTTCGGGCCGAGTTGCAGACGACCTTTGGGAAGCAGGTGCCGTTTTATGAACGGAGTTCCCTAGGCGGGCAGAACAACCTGCGCGGGTTCGGCGAGGACCGGTTCATTGACGACCACTTAGTGGTGCTCAATGTCGAGCAGCGCCTTCACGTGCTGCGGATGCGCATCGTGAACGTGGTCGCCGAGTTTGAGGTGGCGCCGTTCGTGGATATGGGCAAAGTCTTCAGCACGTTTCGCACGCGACAATTCAAAGACTACGAGGTGACGCCCGGGATTGGATTCCGCGGGATGGTTCGCCCGAGCATCGTCGGCCGGGTCGATTACGGGTACAGCGACGAGGGAGGCGCGGTGTTTGCCGGCCTCGATTTCCCGTTTTGAGCGCCTGGCCGATGATGTTCAAGCATGCCGCAGCACCGGGAAGGTCGCTTCTTGCCCTGGTGGTCTTGGCGTTCATCCTCGTATGGGGAGATGAAGTCAGGGCCGACGGGTTTGGCCCGTTTCCCGTCCGCAACTTTCAGCCCTTCCAGCTATTGACGCTGGGGATGTTTGGTGACCGAGCGGAGGTTGTCCCTGAGGGTGTGGTCGATGTTCGATTGGAAATGGCCGAAACCAGCGTTCTCTTTAGGGAGGGGACCGGACAGATCAGCGCCACTGTGAAATTTGAACAGTTGCGCTCGGCGGTTTTCCTCCGCTACGGACTCACGAACCGACTCGAGGTCGCGATCGAAGTGCCGGCGTTCTATCGCTATCCAGGGTTCCTCGAAGGCGCGATCGAAGCGACCGAACGGGCGACGACCGGCTTGTCGCCGGCGCGCAAGCGTTTGAAAGGAACCGGGTTTGCTTTCACCGTCAGCCGGGATGGCCGGATACTCTTCCAAGGAGGATCCGGAGAACTGGGGTTGGGCGACATCACGCTGACCAGCAAGTATCAGGTGAGGTCCGAAACGACCACCAGCCCGGCGCTGGCTGCGCGATTCGCCGTCAAGGTGCCGTCGGGAGACGATCGCCGATTCTTCGGGAGTGGCCACGCGGATGTCGGTGTGGGACTGGCCCTTGAAAAGACCGTGCTCTCCCGATGGGTCATCCACACCAACCTCAATGCTGTTTTCCCCACTGGCAAGGTCGCCGGGCTTTCGCTCCATCCTGCACTGTCCTCGATCGTGGCCCTCGAGTACCTCTGGTCACCGGGATTCTCGGTGACGGCGCAGTTCGACTATTATTCAAGCCCATTTCGAAATACCGGGAGTGACGTTCTCGACAACGGCGTCACCGAGGCGACCGTGGGATTGAGTTACCTCCTGCGGGAGCATCTTCTCTGGCAGGTGTATGGCGTCGAGAACCTGGATTTTATTACGGGAAGCGCGGCCGATTTTACTCTGTCCACCGTGGTGACCTATCGGTTCGGAGCCTGAACGCCCATGCCGGCGCAAGCGCTTGACAGAAGAGGGTCTGTATGGGAGACTTTGCGCAACTTGCTGGTCTCAACCCTTTGTGCTTGCCACACGATCCCAACCACAAGATACGTCGTGCCGCTGATCCCTGACGCTGAGGCGCGACCCGCGAAGGAGCATGACCGCCTATGTCATTGCTAAAGACGATCCACAGTCCTGCTGATCTCAAGCGGATGTCCCCTGAACAGTTCCCCGCGCTGTGCCAGGAGATCCGCGAGCAGATCGTCTCCGTGGTGGCACACGTCGGTGGCCACCTCGCGTCCAACCTCGGAGTGGTCGAGCTCACCGTGGCGCTCCATTATCTATTGGATACGCCGAACGACAAGATTGTCTGGGACACCAGCAACCAAGCGTATGCGCACAAGTTGCTCACTGGCCGCCGGGAGCGCTTTCACACGCTGCGTCAGACCGGCGGCTTGAGTGGGTTCTGCAAGCGGGAGGAGAGCATCTACGATACGTTCAATGCCGGCCATGCCGGCACCGGTGTGTCGGCGGCGATCGGGATGGTCGCGGCCCGTGACCAGCTTCGGCAATCGCATAAGGTCGTGTGCGTGGTGGGGGATGGCGCCATGACTGCGGGGATGACCCTCGAAGGGCTGCACCACGCGGGCGGCTTGGGGAAAGATTTCCTGGTCGTTCTGAACGACAACCAGATGTCCATCTCCAAGAACGTCGGGGCCATCTCAGCCTACCTGAACCGAACCTTTACCGGCGAGTTCTACACCCGAATCAAGGAAGAAACCGGGCATTTCCTGCGCGCGATTCCAACGATCGGGCAGCCGATGGAAAAAATGGCCCGCCGTGCTGAGGAATTGGCCAAAGGTCTCATCCTTCCCGGGCTGCTGTTCGAAGAACTGGGATTCCGCTATGTCGGCCCGATTGACGGTCACAATTTCGCGCACATTCTGCCCACCCTCGAAAACGTGCTGAAACTGAAAGGCCCCACGTTGCTGCACGTGATCACTAAAAAGGGATGTGGGTATGAGCCGGCAATGAAGGATCCCATCTGGTTTCACGCGTGCCCGGCCTTCGTGCGGGAAACCGGCGAGCAGGCCAAGAAGGCGCCTCGTCCCTCGTACACGCACCACGCGGTCAACACCTTGGTGGAGTTAGCCAGGGAAGACCGCCGGATCGTGGCCATCACGGCGGCGATGTGTGAGGGGACGGGCCTCACGGCGTTTGAGAAGGAATTCCCGGACCGGCTCTATGACGTCGGCATCGCCGAACAGCATGCGGTGACGTTTGCGGCCGGGCTGGCGGCGCAGGGGATGCGGCCGGTCGTCGTGATGTATTCCACCTTCCTGCAGCGGGCCTATGATCAGATCGTCCACGACGTGGCCACGCAGAACCTGCCGGTGACGTTCTGCATTGATCGAGGCGGTCTGGTCGCAGAGGACGGGACGACGCACCACGGCGCGTTCGATTACGCCTATCTCCGTCATGTGCCCAACATGGTTGTGATGGCCCCGAAGGATGAAAACGAGCTCCAGCATATGATAAAAACCTGTCTGTCCCTCGAGTCGCCGGCAGCAGTGCGATACCCGCGAGGAACCAGTTTGGGTGTGAAGATGGACTCGAAACCGGCTGTGCTCCCCGTTGGAAGGGGAGAGCTCCTGCGAGACGGAACGGACATTGCAATCGTGGCCATCGGGGTCACTGTCTGGAAAGCGGTCGAAGCCGCGGAGCGGCTGGAGCACGAGGGGATCTCAGCAGCAGTGGTGAATGCGCGGTTCGTGAAGCCCCTCGACGCGGCGTTGATCGGCGACGTGGCCCGCGGCGTGCGCTGCCTGGTGACGGTCGAGGAAGGCGCCAAGATGGGCGGGTTCGGTGCCGCCGTGCTGGAAGCACTGTCTGAGCAGGGAATTGTCCATGTTCCGACCAAGCTGATGGGACTACCAGATTGGTACATCGAGCAGGGCCCGCAGGATCTACTCAGAGAAAAGTACGCGTTGACGGCAGAGGGGATTTACCAAGAGGCCAAGGCTATCCTGGCACGGGTGCCGATGAAATCTCTCACCAGCTAGCTCCGGCAGCAGTATGTACATCACGCGGCAGAAGACGAGGCAGATCAAGGTCGGCAAGGTGCGGATCGGCGGAGGGGCGCCGATTTCAGTCCAGTCGATGACGACCACTGATACCCGCGACGTGAAGACGACGGTGGAGCAGATTCACCAGCTCGAGCAGGCCGGGTGCGAGATCATTCGTGTAGCCGTCCCTGATATGGAGGCCGCGGCGGCGCTGCCGAAGATCAAAGCCCAGATGACCGTACCGCTCATTTCGGATATCCACTTCGACCACCGATTGGCCTTGAAAGCGGCCGAGGTGGTGGACTGCGTCCGCATCAACCCGGGCAACATCGGAGCGTGGCGGAAAACAGCCGAAGTCATCAAGGCGGTCAATGAGCGGGGCATTCCCCTCCGTATCGGGGTCAACGGCGGATCGCTGGAGCGGCATTTGCTGGACAAGTACGGCTATCCCACGGCCGAGGCGCTGGCCGAATCAGCGCTGAACGCCGTCCACGCGCTCGAGGACGTCGGCTTTACCAATATGAAGGTGTCGCTGAAGGCCTCGGACGTGCACTTGGCCGTGGATGCCTACTGGCTGTTCTCGCAACAGTCGGACTACCCGTTGCACCTCGGCATTACCGAAGCCGGCACTGCCCAAACTGGAGCCGTCAAATCCGCCATCGGGATCGGCTGGCTCCTCTCACACGGCATCGGCGACACCTTGCGTGTCTCCCTGGCTGCCGACCCTGTCGAGGAAGTCAGGGTCGGCTTTGAGATCCTGAAATCCCTCGAGCTGCGTCATCGGGGGATCAATGTCATCGCCTGCCCGACCTGCGGGCGTGTGGAGATCGACGTCATCCGTCTGGCCGCAGAGTTGGAGAAACGATTGGGGCACATCAAGACCCCGCTTAACGTCTCGGTGCTTGGCTGCGTGGTCAACGGGATCGGCGAAGGCAAGGAAGCGGATATCGGCATCGCCGGCGGCGAGGGCGTGGGAATTCTCTTCAAGAAAGGCAAGCTCCTGCGTAAGGTCCCCTCCGAAGAGCTCATGGAGACGCTTATTCAGGAAGTGGAACTCTTGGCAAAAGAGAAAGAGGCGGAGGAAGCAGGCGAAGAGCCGACTCCCAGTTCGAGCAATGCGGGAAACGGCGCGCCGGCCGAAAAACTTGCTGAGCCTGCGCCAGGCCAAGCGGCATCGCTCGGGCGCGACATTCCAGTCCTACCGCAGCAGCGCTGACCTCCGTTCTCTTCCCCACAGGGCTGACCGGCTTTTGGGAAGTTGTCTTCGGCAGAACATGATCGTTATAATGCCCGCCGGGGCGCCGTACCCAAGTGGCTAAGGGAGCAGTCTGCAAAACTGCGATGCGGCGGTTCGAACCCGCCCGGCGCCTCCACGCATAGCTCTAAATTCTATCTTGTCTGGCCTCCGCTCCCTTATACACCTTCGCCTCCACAAGTAGAAATTCACAAGCGTATGTTGCGGACAGCGGTGAAATAGCATGGGCTCGTGGCTCTTCCACTATTACACGAAGACGGTCATCGAGAGACCCGTCATAGCATTAGCATGTCTCGCGCTGATCGTGGTGTTCTTTGGCTTCCAGGCACCCAACTTCAAACTCGATGCCTCGGCCGACTCCCTCGTGCTGGAGAACGATGAGGCCCTCCGGTATTACCGGTCCATCCGGGAGATTTACGGCTCGGACGACTTCCTCGTCGTGACCTACAGTCCGTTTGATGACTTGTTGTCACCAGATTCCCTCGCAGTCTTGGAATCGCTGCGTGATGAGCTCTCCCAATTGGACCGGGTCGCGTCAGTGACGACGATCTTGGACGTGCCGTTATTAAACAGCCCGAAGGTCGAACTCTCCGAACTGTCTACTGGCGTCAAAACTCTCCAAACACCCGGCGTAGATCTAGAGCTCGCTCGCAAGGAGTTCGTGGAAAGCCCTATTTACCGGAACAACCTGGTGAGCCCTGATGGTCGAACGGCGGCGCTTCAAGTGATTTTCAAACACGATAAAAAGTACTTTTCCCTACTAAAGTTGCGCAATGACCTTAGGGAAAAGCGGCTCACATCAGGACTGACGTCCGAAGAGTCGCGGCAGTTAAGGAAAGCCTCTCGAGCGTTTAGCGAGCACCTTGCGATCGTGGTCGACGCCGACCGTGAACGTGTGAAGAAGGTGCGGATGATCATGGACACATACAGAGACAAAGCCAAAATGTATTTGGGCGGCGTCTCTATGGTCACGTCGGACATGATCAGTTTCATTGAGCACGACCTTGTAGTGTTCGGCTTGGGGGTCGTCGGCTTCCTGGTGTTAGCCCTGAGCTTTTTCTTCAGAAAAGTGCGTTGGGTCGTGCTCCCGATGTCCTGCTGTGTGCTCTCGGTCATTGTCATGGTGGGCTATCTTGGTTTTCTGGATTGGCGGGTCACGGTCATTTCATCGAATTTTATTTCCTTGTTGCTCATCATCACGATGTCCTTGACCATACACTTAATCGTGCGGTACCGGATCTTAGCTCGAGAAAACCCGACCGCGGATCAGAGGACGTTGGTGCAGGACACGGTGCGGATTATGGCCGAGCCTTGCTTTTATACGGCGATCACGACCATCGTGGCATTTGGTTCGCTCGTCGTCAGCGATATCCGTCCTGTGATTGATTTTGGCTGGATGATGACCATCGGCATCGCCGTGGCCTTTGTCCTCAATTTTATCTTTTTCCCGTCTCTCCTTACCCTACTACCGCGGGAGTATGGCAACTCCGAGGAGGATTCGACAACGTCCTTCACACTGGCCGTGGCATCATTTACTCAGAACAACACGGGGAAAATAGTCATCTTTTGCTCCGCGGTGGCAGTTCTCAGCCTGATTGGCATTTCCAAGTTGGAGGTCGAGAACCGCTTTATCGACCACTTCAAGAGCTCCACGGAAATTTACCAGGGCATGGAGCTGATCG
The DNA here is from genome assembly GCA_022545705.1 of Nitrospirota bacterium. Classification (GTDB taxonomy): domain Bacteria; phylum Nitrospirota; class Nitrospiria; order Nitrospirales; family Nitrospiraceae; genus JACZQN01. Next base: position 29,593 of record JACZQN010000017.1, read on the forward strand.
ATACTGAACTCGGCGGGACGGTCCCTCTGGACGTGATCATCGATGCCGACGAGGAGTTTTATGCGTACCTTGAGGAATTAGAGGAGTCGCAGGACCCCTTTGAAGATCCCTTTGAGACAGAAGTCGAGACCAGCGGTGTAAGCTATTGGTTCAATGCCGACATGTTGGGGAAAGCAGAGGAAATTCATGATTATCTGGACAAGCTACCTGAAGTAGGGAAGGTGCTTTCGATCGCGACGGCCATGAAGGTCTTTCGGCAGCTCAACGATGGCCGGATGCCTGATGACTACGATTTGGCGGTGATACGCAGAGTGATGCCGGAGGACGTCAAAAAGGCTCTCATTGACCCTTACCTCTCTCAAGATGCGAACCAAACTCGCATCACCATGCGCCTCGTGGAGTCTTCCCCGACGTTAAGACGGCAGGCACTGATCAACAAGATACATACCTTCCTCGTTGAAGAGATGGGCTTCGCGCAAGAGAACGTGCACCTGAGCGGGATGGCGGTTCTTTACAACAATATGCTCCAGAGCCTGTATCGATCACAAATCCTCACGTTGGGCGTTGTCTTTGTCAGCATACTCGCCATGTTTATCGTCTTGTTTCGAAGTCTGTATCTAGCCATCCTCGCGATCATCCCGAACTTGCTCGCGGCGGGCCTGATCCTCGGCCTCATGGGGTGGGTCGGCAAACCGTTGGATGTGATGACCATCACGATCGCAGCCATCGTCGTCGGGATCGCGGTAGACCATGCCATTCACTACATCCACAGGTTTAGGGTGGAATTTGAAAGATACCGTGACTATGCCGCGACCGTGCGTGTATGTCATGGCAGTATCGGCAGAGCCATTTACTACACCGCGCTGACGATCACTGTTGGCTTTTCAATCCTGGCGCTGTCCAACTTCATCCCAACCATTTATTTTGGGTTGCTGATCGGGCTAGCCATGCTGGTGGCGCTCCTGAGTAATCTCACGCTATTGCCCGCGCTGCTGCTCATCTTTAAGCCGTTGGGGCGAGGAATGAGTGAGGAATGAACCCCGCTGGAAGGGCAAGAACGTGTCAGGAGCCTTGTTGCCGGTTTCGATTACCGCTTCGGTCGGACTGGCAGCGGACGGCATGTGCGGGTCTTGGAAGATGCAACGTCCCTGTCAAGTGAGAGACGTCCTCAGTGGCTTGGACGTGCTTCGAGGGAGTCCAGAAGACGGCGTAGCCGCTTCTGCTGCTCTGTGTCAAGGTTGATAAACCCCAGGCCGCTCTCCTGTCCATTTACCCACCGAACTGTCGCCAGCCCCACTTGAATCGGCGATTCATGATCAGGCGGGCTTATCTGGAGTTCCAGATAGGCACCTGTATGGACATCCGTGTCACTTTGAAGTGTACAGCCGCTCAGAGAAAGGTTGTTGACGGTACCTGATCCGGTGATTTTGACGCCTTCGAAAGAAATGGAATATTCACATACCAAGCGGGGGTGCTTGCGTTTTTCCCTTGGCGCCTCCTTAGCCCACATTATTC
>JACZQN010000018.1 GCA_022545705.1 Nitrospirota bacterium
GTTCAAGAGACTGGAGAGATTCGGGCGCTTGACCCCAGCTAATGAGATAAAAAGGGGTCGGGAGTCTTTTATTTACATTAGGCGGAGGAATCAGTCGGCATGCACAAATAAAGACTCCCGACCCCTTTTTTCGGCGACCCCTTTTTTCGGCCCCTCTCCCCAGCCACTGTCTGATAGCAAGGCCCGACCTTAACTGGCGACGACCCTAACTCGCGACGCAATAAGTCCCCCGCGACAACCTTCCTTTCCTCGGACAATTTCTGCTCTCTTCATCCAAATTGGGGCGGTGCATAAATTCCTCCCGGTAGAAGTGCTTCAAGAATAAGAGGTTTAGATCGGCACGCAACATGCTGTCCTGTTGCCAAGACGACTCAGTAGAACGCGGCCGGTTCGCAAACCGTCACAAACGGAGATACTCACTCAAGTGACGCTGCAAGTCTCTCTGCCTGATCACAAGGCACCGATGAAGGTCGATCTGGCAGCGGCGTGTCTCCGCATGCAGCTAGAAGAACTGGCGCGCCTCCGCCAATTTCTGCGCCCCCTCGAAACGAGGGCGAGCCACTGAGGCGCAGGAGCAGGTCCGCAGTGCATCCCATTTGGTTAGGCGGGGGAACGGTGTTAATCCTGATCCAAGGACGAGGTGCCCATGGAAAGACGCAAGCCCCAGGGCTTTCCGGTTCGCTGGCTCATCTCATCCTTGATAGGCCCCATTGCGTTCGAAGACGGCCGCATCAGTGGATCAGGGGTGGCGAGAGACCTCGCGGTCGGCGGGTGTACGGTGGTCAGTGACACGCGTGTGTCCCCAGGTGTGCAGATGGAGCTGCGACTGTACTTGCCTGAGGAGGTTATGCCGGTGGACGTTGACCGAGCTGTGGTTCGGCGGGCTAAGGGCCGGAAGTTCAGACTCGAATTTATCACCATGCAGTCGGAGGCGCAGGAACGCCTCCACCGCTTTGTCGGCACCCGGGATTAGGCACGTACGCCGTCGCACAGCGTCAGGCGTGCAACACCGTGCGAGAAGGACCTAGGCCATGAGGGCCTTCCTCTGACGGTCATGAGCTGGACGCCTGCTTTTGAGCGGGCTGATCCACGTGACCTGATCCGGCTGGATAGGGATCGAGACGGGATTTGCGCGCGAACAGAATCCGGCCCCTGACGATCGCAAGCCGTTGCCACGGTGTGAGTTCCCTAAGGCATTGTCTGAGCGAACCTGCGGCGTGGTAGATCCGGGAGACTCGTAGGCGCTCCAGGTAGTTCGTGCTACACTCTTCTATATTGTCTTTACGGCAGAAGGGCAAAATGATAGTTATAATGAGTTGATGTTCGAGGTGATTCTCAGGGTGGGACACAACGCACCCTCACGTTGTGGGTGACGAGCAGGAATGTTTTGACAGCACCATCATGCGAAGAAGAGGGCCCGGGTCAATAGGACTTGCTGCACTCCCGTCTCGGCAGCCGTTCTCGGCGAGTGCCGCCCTTGAACGTGCCCGCTAGGGGCCTAGCCTTCAGGGCGTCAAAGAGGAGCGTGGGGTTGCATCTATAGCCATGCTGGGCAGAGACTTTAGAGACCACGTGAGTGAACTCATCCATCCGAGGTTCGAAAAGTGCCGCGAGCAGGCCAAACACGATTTTTCGCAGAGAAGCGCCGACATGGCTGCCAGAGGGCTTCTGCATTCCGGTGCGCCTCTCGCGGCACACCATGAAGCTTGCGTGAAGCAAGTAGAGGCACGTGTTGCCATCGTCTGGGAGGCCCTGCAGGGAGTTATGTCAGCGATGGCTGTTCCCTATTCCAATACGCTCGCGGCAGACCTGAAAGCTGAGTTGGAATATTACGTTCCGATGAGCCTGTGGGAACTACCGGAATCCTATTCTAAGGTCGGCAGCCCAAACATGCCGAATCTATTGGCTGAGTTCCATCAGGGCCTTCGAGAAAACCGTGCCAGGGAACTCACGAAGGCTGGTGCTGAGATTGAACTGCACGTTGAGAGCCTTCGAACGAAACGGGAGGCTACCACCCAGCCGGCGACCAAGGAATATGAGCAGAAGTTCAAAATTCTACTGAGCCCCGCGCAGGCGCGGAAGGACTTCGAGGAATGGCAAGAGCGGCTCGGTCCTGGGAATCGTCCGATAGCCGTACTCTTTGTTGATGTTGACAGCTTCAAAGCTCTAAACACTCGCTATACGGAAACAAAAGTGGATCAAACCGTCTTGCCTGAAGCGCAGCGCCTCATATCAGATTTCGTGCGTTGCCGCGGCGAAGGGTATAGACAGGGAGGTGACGAGTTTATTGTCATTCTTCCCAACCATGACACTTCTGAAGCCATGGCGTTCGCGGGAAAGCTTCGCTCATCCTTCGAAGAGCATGTCTTCGACGTACAGGGTTCGTCCGAGAGGTTGACGGTGTCCATCGGAGTTGGCTTGTGGCCAGAGCACGGCTCAACCTATGAAGAGATCTTAGAAAAAGCGAATACAGCCGAGAAGGTTGCGAAGGCCTCTCGGAACACAGTCAAGCTGATCCAACTAACCCAGGACCAACAGCGACCGCTTCCAAGGAGCGGTCTATCCGAGCCTGCTCAGCGCTTGGCTGTACTACTCAATATGCGCTCAGAAGCAGGTCACGAGCACGATCCACTCCTGGAAGCCAATGAGGTACTCGAAGCATTGGGCCTGCCTGAGGAGGATGTCGCAGTTGCGGCCGAAGAACTAGAAGAAAAGGGTTGGGTCACGCTTAGTAAGGACCCAGGAATGGGGAAAACAGGGTTTAGCGCAATGTGGCCGGCCCCAACCCTCTTCTTTGAAACAGATCCGGTTTTGAAGGGTTGGGATGCACAAACTGACGCCAACATTCTCGCTGCTACACTCATAGCTACAGGCATGGATGGCGTCTGCCTTTCTGAAGTCGATAAAACCTTAACGTGGGGCCCGCGCCGGCTTAATCCTGCTGCTAGCTTCCTAGCCCTGAATGGCTACGTCAAGCCTTCAAATACAATGAGCGCACTTCCATACGTGTACACCCGCCTTTTCGTCACACCCAGAACCCGACGTTTTGCAACAGGAGCCTAGCCCACATTATTCATGACGGTTCGTCGCGTTCCACCCGTTGCTCCGTGAGATGCAACGGGTGAACAGCAGAAGTGTTCATGAATAATGTGGGCTAGTATTAGGCACTTCTAATCCCCATCTAATTTCCCTTTCATGTTTCATTGCTATCCTTCTGGGCTGTGACGCTCGTGCAGGGGCATTGAAGAGCCTTGCATCAGCCTGATCGACCACAAGGAGGATACTATGAAGCAACGGCTGCAACGCAAACTGAAGATTCTCGTCGGGCTGGCGATCCTGGCCATGGCCGTGGCTTGGACCGGTCAGCCGCTTCCATCATCCCACGCCGCAATCGCGAACAGCCCTGCTGGCGCGAGCGCCCCGGTGGCTCTCGATTCTCCGGGAGAGCAGGGATTTGCCAGAGTCGCTCACGCGGTCACGCCAGCGCTGGTGAATATTACGGGGTCGTGGGGAGCGCGCCCACGTGACGCGCGTGAGTTCCGCGATCGAATGGAAGAGTTCTTTCGGTTTCCCAGGGGCCCGCACGGACCGATGGATCCCTTGTTGGAGCCCTGGGAACCCCGAGGCGGTGGCATGGGTTCCGGTGTGATCGTGTCCCCAGACGGGTACATCGTGACCAACAACCACGTCGTGCAGGGGGCCAGCGAGCTGACGGTCACACTCCCAGACAAGCGGGAATTCGAGGCGAAGGTCATCGGGACCGATCCCAAAACCGATCTCGCGGTCATTAAAGTGGATGCACGTGATCTGCCTTACGTCCGCTGGGGGGATTCTTCAAAAGTCCAGGGGGGAGAGTACGTGCTCGCGATCGGAAACCCATTTGGATTGAACTCCACAGTCACCTTGGGGATCGTCAGCGCACTCGGCCGCGGCCGGATGGGCATCACGCAGTACGAAGACTTCATCCAGACCGATGCGGCTATCAACCCCGGCAACTCCGGAGGCGCATTGGTGAACGTGCGTGGCGAGTTAATCGGGATCAACACCGCGATTGTCTCGCGAACTGGCGGATACCAGGGAGTCGGGTTCGCAGTGCCGGTCACGATGGCCAAACCGATTTACGAGAGCTTGCGGGAGACGGGCCGAGTAGTTCGGGGGTATCTGGGTGTGGGGATTCAGGACGTCACGCAGCTTCTCGCCGAGTTGTTTAGCCTGGAGGAGTCGAAGGGGGTGCTGGTCAGCGATGTCGCGGAAGAGAGTCCGGCTGAGCGAGGGGGACTCAAGCGCGGGGACGTCATCGTCGGCTACCGGGACATGCCGGTCGAGGATGCCGTGTCCTTGCAGCGAATGGTGACCCGCACGCCGATTGGAACCGAGGCGCCGATCAAAGTGGTCCGTGATGGCCGCGAGAAGGATCTGACAGTCAAAATCGGAGAGCACCCGGATGCCATGAAGGTTGCCAGGGCTGAGCACCAGGAAAGCACCAGTGCACTGGCTGGAGTCTTGGTGCGGGAGGTGGATACACAGATAGGTCGCGACCTGGGACGGAACAGGAAAACCCGGGGCGTGGTGGTGACGAGCGTACTCCCCGGGAGTGGCGCCGACCGGGCTGGTCTGTCGAGGGGCGATGTAATCCGTGAGATCAACCGGCAGCCGATCACGTCGCTGCTAGACTATGAGCAGCTCATCGCGGGGTTGAAGGAGGACCAGCGCGTCCTCTTGCTGATCAATCGGCGTGGTGCCTCGCTCTTCCTTACCGTGAAGGTCTAGCAGAGACGAGCCTTCCTTCTTACCTGGTCAGGCCTGGTCAGCTTGATTCGAGGCACCCGTTGTCCTAGAGTTGGCCTATGATCCGGACCTTTCAAGGGATCAAGCCGACGATCGCTCAAACTGCGTTCATCGAGGAAACCGCTGTCGTCATCGGTGATGTCGTGATTGGCGAGCAATCAAGCGTGTGGTTTCACGCTGTCATCCGAGGCGACGTGAACTCCATCCGGATCGGAAACCGGACCAATGTCCAGGACCTCAGCCTCCTCCACGTGACTCATGACACGCATCCATTACTCCTGGGCGACGATGTCACGGTGGGGCACCGTGTCGTGCTTCACGGGTGCACGATAAAAGACCGGGTCTTGATCGGGATGGGCGCCATTATCATGGACGGGGCGGTCATTGGAGGGGACAGTGTTGTCGGCGCAGGCGCGCTCGTCACTGAAGGGACGGTTGTCCCCCCAAAAAGTTTGATCCTGGGCGCTCCCGGTAAGGTGAAGAGATCAGTGACCGAATCGGAACTGGCCTGGATTCGAGAATCGGCCCAGAACTACGTTGAGTATGCCCGGCAGTATACGGCCGATCCTGTCAAAGTCCGGCCCGGGTTCGAGGTCTGATCGAATGTTGAGGGCTGAGGGCTGAGGACTCAGGACTGAGATCAGACCTCTTTTCCCACCTCTCAGTCCCCAGAACTCAGTCCTCAGTCCTTCGCATCATCCCAAGTCTCTGCCACGACCCGTGCCGCTTTCGCCAGAAGGCCTCGCCCCCTCCTCGCGATACATGTGCCCGAGGGCCGAGCAGGCGGGTTGGTCCAAGATCCGGAAGATCGTCCTACGGGGGCTGGCCTTCGGTCGCCGCGACATCATCCTGGACGGGTTACTTCGGTCTTGACAGGTCGATCGCCGCCGCGGCCACGGCCCTCAGGACACGCTCGATGAATGAAAGGTCCAGGGTCTCGGCTGTGTCGGAGGGCTGATGATAATGCGGATTCCGGAAGTTGGCCGTGTCGGTCAGCATCACGGCGGGGTATCCGTAGTACCAAAACGCGGCGTGATCGCTGCGTCGAGAGTCGGGAAGCAGCTCGCCTTGGCCGGGCACGAGGAGTGAGACAGTCTTGAGGTCTGAACTGGAATGCCGTGCAGCATGTTCAACGGAAGTGACCAGCTCTGCCGAGGCCGTGTTTCCCAGGATGCCGAGGAAATCACCGACCGAGGGGACCGAGATGGGTACACCGGGTGGCATGAGTTGGGAGCCCTCAGCCGAGTTCGTGTAGCCGACACATTCCAGGACGAGCGCGCCGCGGATCTCTTGCCCGGCTGCCCTTAATGCCGAGGCGTAGGCCAGGCTGCCGAGCAGGTTGTCCTCTTCCAAACAAAACCCGATGAACCGCACGCTCCGGCCAACGGGGGTTTCCACGAGTGTTCTGGCCACTTCCAGCATGACCGCCAACCCACTGGCGTTATCATCTGCCCCAGGTGATCCCAATACGGTGTCGTAATGCGCGGCAATGATGAGAGGAACCGCATCCTGTGATCCATTCGCCGCTGTGCCGGATTTAGCGGGTGCGGGATGCAGGCTGGCGACCACGTTGCGGTAGGTCGAGCCGTGCGCATCAAACGCGTGGTGGGAGACCTGCAGGCCTAAGTGTCGGAATTGAGTGGTGAGGTAGTCTTCTGCTTGTCGTAAGGCGGTGGGCGTCGAAACGGGATGACGCTCTCCAGTGAGGGAGTGGATGTGCTCGAGGAGGCGGTCGCTCACAGGCCGAGATCGCGGGCCTTGGCGGTGATCGCGCCTGCTGCACGCATGTCGTGCATCGCCCTCTCGCAATCGCCGGGTGTGGCGTCGAGGCCGCGAATGGCGTCCTCCAACACCACGACCCGATAGCCGAGCTTGCAGGCGTCTAGGACCGTGTTCCTCACACAATAATCGGTCGCGAGCCCGGTGACGAACAGTGTCTCCGTTCCCAAGTTCCGGAGACGCTCGTCCAACGGGGTTCCTTCAAATGCGGAATAGGCTTCTCGCTTGGGATCCGTGGCCTTGGAAAGGATGATGACACCGGGGGCCATGACGAGTTTGGGATGAAATTGCCCTCCCCATGAACCCTGCACGCAGTGTACGGGCCAAATTCCGTTCTGTTCTTTGAACGAGCAGTGATTCGGCGGGTGCCAGTCGCGGCTGGCGATGACAGGGAACCCCTGCCGATGAAAGAACCGAATGTAATCGTTGACGATAGGGATGATTGCGTCGGCCCCGGGGACTCCAAGCGCGCCTCCCGGGCAAAAATCATTCTGGATATCCGTGACGTGCAACGCTGACTTGCTGTCCGGTTGAGGAACCTTCTGGAGACTTTTGATCTTCCTCGTTTTGGCAGCCTTCACCTGGCCCATCCTGAGGCTTAGGCGACGATCTCGGTCCCAATGCCCTTGTCGGTGAACACTTCCAATAGGATGGAGTGGGGTGTCCGACCATCGATAATGTGAGCTTTTCGGACGCCCCCGTCCAGCGCCATCAGGCAGGCATGGACTTTTGGAAGCATGCCCTCGCTGATCGTTCCTCGCTTGACCATTCGCTGCATATCCTTGCGCGAAAGCGTGGACACGTGGCGGCTTTTCGCGTCCCGAATCCCCTTCACATCGGTGAGCACCAGAAGCTTCTCGGCCTTCAGCGCGGCCGCGACCGCTCCAGCGACCAGGTCAGCATTAATATTGTAGGTATGTCCTCCAGGGTCGGTTCCGATCGGGGCGATCACCGGGATGAAATTGTCCCGCTGCAAGTTGATCAGCAAATGCGGATTCACCGATTGGACTTCCCCGACGAGCCCGAAGTCTTCGTCTGGCGATCCATCGAGCTGTGTGCTGAGACGGTCTGCCCACGCCTTGGCGGTGAGCGGCTTGGAGAGGATGAGGCCTCCGTCCTTCCCCGTCAGCCCGACGGCTGTGCCGCCGTGCCGGTTCAACAGCGTGACGATCTCCTTGTTGATCTTCCCGCCGAGGACCATTTCCACAACTTCCATCGTCGCGCGGTCGGTGACGCGGACACCCTGCCGGAATTTGACTTCAAGACCCAGGCGGCCCAGCATCCTATCGATCTGTGGTCCCCCGCCATGCACGATCACGGGGTTGAGGCCGACATACTTCATGAGGACGACGTCGAGCGCGAACTGCTCCTTCAGCGCCTCCTCTGTCATCGCCCGCCCGCCGTATTTAATGACCACTGTTTTGTTGGCGAACGTTCGGATGTACGGAAGAGCCTCAACCAGGATATTGGCTTTCTTAATGAGCTTGTTCATGCGTGTTTGGCTCTCAGCCGTCAGCTTTCAGCAGGAAATACGTTCTGGTCGTGAGGTCAGTTCAGTCAATGAGGTCCGTGACTCCGTTGGATCGGTTTAGTCAGGAGTTCCGTCGAGGGGGCACATTGGCACATCCCGCAGAACGCACAGAACGGAATGCACGTAGCTGACGGAGTGAACGGACAGAACATTTAAAGAATAAACCGGCTCAGGTCTTGATCCTTCACGATCTTCCGCAGCCGGTCCTTCACATATTGGGCATCGACCAGGACCTTCTGCTCGTTGAGCTCGGGTGCTTCGAACAGTATCTGCTCCAAGAGGCGTTCCATAATTGTGAACAGGCGCCGCGCTCCAATATTCTCGGTCTGATCGTTGACCTGCACAGCAGTGGAGGCGATCTCCTCCAGTCCGTCCTGGGTGAAGTCAAGCGTGACGCCCTCCGTGCGCAGGAGGGCTTGATACTGTGTCACCAGCGCGTTGCGAGGCTCGGTCAGTATTCGGACAAGGTCCTGCTTAGACAAGGGTTCGAGTTCCACGCGGATCGGAAACCGGCCCTGCAACTCGGGGATCAGATCCGAAGGCTTGGCCACGTGAAACGCCCCTGCAGCAATGAACAGGATGTGATCGGTGCGGACGGAACCATACTTCGTGTTGATGGTCGAGCCCTCCACGATGGGCAGGAGGTCGCGCTGCACCCCTTCGCGGGAAACATCCGGACCGAGGTTCCTCTCTCGTCCGGCGATCTTGTCAATCTCGTCAAGAAACACGATGCCCGTTTCTTCCACTTTTGTGATGGCGTCTCGGGTGACCTCGTCCATGTCAATCAGCTTTTGTGCTTCATCCTGGGTCAGGTGCTTGAGCGCCTCGGGCACCTTCATCACTCGTTTCTTCTTCTTTCCCGGGAACAAGCCTCCCAGCATATCGCGCAATCCACTCTCGAGTTCCTCCATGCCGGCCGCGTTCGAGATGACGCCGATCGGCAAGCCGCGCTCCTTCACCTCCACTTCCACCGAACGGTGGTCCAGCTTGCCCTCCCGGAGCTGCAGCCGGAGCTTGGACCGAGTCGCGTCATAGGATTCCTGAGCAGAGGGTGGAGTAGGCTGGCCCGTGTCGTCTGAGGCGCCTACTGTCAGCTTGGGACTCATTGGGGGGAGCAAGAGGTCCAGCAGTCGCTCCTCACCCAATTCTTCCGCTTTCTGTTGTACCTTCTCCGTGTGGTCTGCCTTGACGATGGCGACCCCAAGTTCCGTGAGGTCACGGATGATGGATTCCACGTCTCGCCCCACGTAGCCCACCTCGGTGAATTTCGACGCTTCGACTTTCAGGAATGGAGCGTGGGCCAGCTTGGCGAGGCGCCGCGCGATCTCGGTCTTCCCGACACCGGTGGGACCGATCATGATGATGTTCTTTGGGATGACCTCGTCCCGGAGGTCGGGGTTCAACTGTTGACGCCGCCAGCGGTTGCGCAATGCGATGGCCACCATGCGCTTTGCGTCACGCTGTCCGATCACGTAGCGGTCCAGTTCCTCGACGATTTGGCGCGGTGTGAGATCGTCGAGGTTCCCCGGCGGTCTCCGAAATTTCCGAACCATGGCAGGGCCCTCTATCGCTTGAGTTCCTCGATAATCACTTGCTGGTTGGTATAAATGTCGATCCCACCTGCGATCCGCAAGGCCTCCTCGACGATCGCGTAGGCATCCAGCGTCGAATGGTTCAGCAGAGCCTGGGCCGCTGCCTGGGCGTAAGCTCCCCCGGAGCCGATGGCCAAAATGCCGTCTTCCGGCTCGACGACGTCCCCAGTGCCGGAGATCAGGAAGGAGTGGTCGAGATCCGCGACTGCCAGCAGGGCTTCCAAACGACGCAGGACGCGATCGGTTCTCCAGTCCTTGCTGAGTTCCACCGCTGCCCGCGTCAAATTACCACGATATTCCTCAATCTTGGCCTCAAATCTCTCAAAGAGCGTGAACGCGTCAGCCGTGGCTCCTGCGAAGCCGGCGAGCACCTGGTCTTGGTGCAGGCGCCGCAGCTTGCGAGCATTGTGCTTCATAACCGTGGTGCCCAAGGTCACCTGCCCGTCGCAACCCATCGCGATGCTGTTTCCTCGCCTGACGCACAGGATGGTGGTTGAGTGGATCTTTAGCACGAGGCTTTTCCGGGGTTATGACGAGCCGCCGGCATTCGCCCCGCCCGCGGGTGCGCGCGGTCGTAAACTTCCAGCAGACGGTCAGTCGCCAGGTGCGTGTACTTCTGCGTCGTGGCGAGAGACACATGTCCCAACATCTCCTGAATCGCTCGCAGGTCTGCTCCCTCGTCGAGGAGGTGGGTAGCGAAAGAATGGCGGAGCGCATGGGGGCTAATCGGGCCCGTGGTGAGACGACGGGAATGTTTCACCACGATCCGATCCACGCTGCGCGCGGTTAGACGGCTGCCCCGGCTGTTGCGAAAGACGGGGACTGCCACCGACTCGCCACGCGATGACCAGGCTTGAGGTAGAGACCGGGTCTGATAGTCCTGAAGCGCTTCGATCGCGACTGTCCCGATCGGTACGATGCGCTCTTTGCGTCCCTTGCCGCGCAGGCGGACCAACCCGTCATTCATGTTCAGATCGTCCATGTTCATGCTGACGAGTTCACTGACGCGGGCTCCGGTTGAATAGAGTGTTTCCAGAATCGCGCGATCCCGAAGCGACAGGACGCCGTCGCCTTCAGGAAACTCCATGAGTGCGTTCGCGTCATCCTTGGTCAGGATGCGTGGAAGTCGCTGCGGTTGCTTTGGTGTACGCATCTCGGCCGCGGGGTTTGCCTTCACCCGCTTCTCCCGCACATGGTAGCGATAGAACGTGCGGAGTGTCGCCAACTTCCGAGCCATGGAGGACTTTTTCTCCCTCTTTCGGTCCAACCACGTGAGATACCCACGGATCATGAGCGGGTCCCCTGCCTCCAACGCCACCTGAGACTCCGGAACGCTGCAGACCGAGGAGGCATAGGAAAGGAACTGGCGCAGGTCCGATTGGTATGCGCGAATGGTCTCGGGCGATGCTCGTCGTTCCACGTCAAGAAACGTCACGAAAGTCCGAATCGAGCCTTCCATGCTTCGAAATCCTCCAGTGCACGCTGGCCGATCAGACGCCGCTTGTGTTCCTTGTCACGAGCGCGACTCCGCAGAGGAGGGAAAAGACCGTAATTTGTATTGATCGGTTGGAAGTATCGCGGGTCGGAAGACGTGATGTACTGAATGAGACTCCCATGGGCCGTGGTTGGCGGCGGGGTTGCCAGGGGCAACCCCGCGAGTCCCCGAGCCGCATTGATCCCGACCAGCCCCCCCATCGCTGCTGATTCGGTATAGCCTTCCACGCCGACGAGTTGACCCGCGAAAAACGTGGTGCCCCGCGCTTTGAGCTGCAAGGTTTCCCGGAGGAGTTGGGGTGAATTGATGAACGTGTTGCGATGCACGCTGCCGTAGCGCAGAAATTCGGCACGTTCGAGGCCGGGGATCATGCGGAAGAGGCGACGCTGCTCGGGATAGGTCAACTTGGTCTGGAACCCGACCATGTTGTAACAGGACCGGTGACGATTCTCTGCCCTGAGCTGGACGACCGCATGGGAGCGTGTGTGTGTCCGTGGGTCTTCGAGCCCGACGGGTTTCAACGGTCCGTACAGCATGGTCTGGCGGCCGCGTTCCGCCATGACTTCTATAGGGATGCAGCCTTCAAAATACGGAACTTTTTCAAACTCCTTCGGTTGGACCTTGTCCGCCGTCATCAGTGCGTCGTAAAACCGGCTGTACGTCACCTCATCCATGGGGCAGTTCAGGTAGTCGGCGCCGCCCTTATCGTAACGCGATGCGCGAAAGATCGCGTCCATATTGATGGATTCGGCGTCGATAATCGGGGAGATGGCGTCAACAAAGTACAAGTGCTTTGAGTGTGTCAGCGTTCGAAGGGAGGTCGCCAAGCTGTCTGAGGTGAGCGGACCCGTGGCGATGATGCAGACGCAATCGGTCGGGATGTCTGTAATTTCCTCGCGCAAGATGCGAACGTTCGGATGACTCTCGAGCGCCTGAGTGATTTGTTGAGCAAATTGCTCACGATCCACCGCGAGCGCTGAACCGGCCGGCACTCGGACGGTATCGGCGACCCGAATCACCAGCGAGTTGAGGCGGCGCATCTCCTCTTTCAGGATTCCCGGGGCGTTGAGAATATCCGCGGAGCCCAAGGAGTTCGAGCACACGAGTTCAGCCAGAAATCCGGTCTTATGGGCCTGGGTATTCTCCTTAGGGCGCATCTCGTAGAGGGTGACGCGTGCGCCCCGGGAGGCCGCTTGCCACGTCGCTTCTGACCCAGCCAACCCGCCTCCAACAACGACCACATCTTCGCGCATCTCGTTGAATCTCCGAGACGAATCCGCAAAGTGTCATTCTACGGACCAGGTTTGAAAGATGTCAAGCTGCGTTGACTGAGCTTGCCCCGTGTGCTAGATATCAACGCGTGGGTGTGGGCGATTAGCTCAGTGGGAGAGCGCTTCCCTCACACGGAAGAGGCCACTGGTTCGATACCAGTATCGCCCACCATCACACCCGATCAGCCAGGGGTTCGATCGCATCCTGTGGTGCCTGTCGCGCGCGCCCGCCGATCGCGCAAACTCCGCAGAAGTGAAGTTGTTCACAGACTGGACAGAAGTGGAGGTCTGGGTTAGACTGCAAGTATATCTTAGGAAAATCTCCGGCAGTGTCCCGAGCCGAGGGACGAAAGAGGTGGGTCATGGGTAACTTTAGACTTCTGGGTTCTGTTCTGATTGTCGCCCTCTTCGTTGGCGGGTGCGCAGGCACGCGATCGACGCAGGATCTTCAGCCAACCGCGCAGTATTCCGCGCTGGACAGCACGGCCTTGGTGTATTCGGATCCTGTGGCCCAGTCCCCAATCAATGACCACCCCTTCCGGTGGCTGGCCTTCATGATGCACCCGCTTGGGGTCGTGCTCGATTACGCCGTCAATCGCCCATTCTATGCTCTTGCGTCCTCCAGCCCGACCTTGTTTGGATACACCGGCGAAGACAACATGGTCCATTCCCAGCGGCTAAGGTAGACACCTCTGTACTCAGGGTCACGGCTCGGTCGCCAGCTTGATTGGGTGATGATGGGCTGAGGTGGCGGGAGCCGATCGCGGTGGTTGGGCCCTGGGTTTTCTCAGGATAGCCACGAGATCCCCCCGCGAGCATGTCCCCCTCTTTGCGCTGCGACGTGGTGAACCGGCTCTGTACCTTTGGCCTCGCCACGCTCGGCGTGGCGCTGCTTCTGTTCGCCTGTAGAAGCCCCTCTCCGACACGCGTTCTTCCTCCATCCGCGAGCGACTTGGTCCTCCTCCAGTTCGGCCATCTTTGTGACCAGAAAGAGACCATCGTTCGGAGCCAGGAAGCAGTATCCCTTCAGTGGCGGGCCTGGGGCAGCGGGGAAGAGGTCCGCGTCTCCGCTGAGGACAGTCGATCCGGCGCCGAAGAGTCGTATTTTCTGGATCAGGACGGAATGCTGGTCGGAGCGGTGTTTGCGTTCCCGGGTGGGTTGAGTCTCAAGCCGTATCCGGTGTTGCGTCAGACGCTCTCGCAGCTCAAGCCCGCCCTTGAGTTCTCTGCGGACGTTCCTTCCGTGCCAGGGCGGGGAGGGCTCGAGTCGAGCGCGCTGTACCAAACAGGTGATCTGAAGAGTACGACCCAGTATATCGTCTCGGGAGGGGGAGAGGAGCAAACACTGGTCCTGGCTTCCTTCTCCTTAGACCCTTACTCCCGGCTGCTGTCTCCCTACCGCCGGGAGTTCCTGGCCAGGGTTGAACGTGGTCGCCAGGCTATGCGGAGCCGGGGCATTGTGGATCAGCAACCGTTCCTCGCGCTTCAGCAATTTGCCAGAGGAGAGGCTGCGCATTTTGCCTCATGCGACACGCCGGATGACGAGCGAGCGGCGGAAGCCTACGCGCAAGCGATCCAGCACGGCTTCTCGAGCCAGGTCTGGCTTGCCGAGGCTCATCACAAGCTAGGGTTGGCGTTGGAGAGGACCGGCCAAATTGCCAAGGCCAGAGACGCGATCCAGCACGCGCTCTCGATACGAGCCAACATTCCGGAAGTCTTGAACAGTCTGGGCAGTGTCTATGTCAAGCTCGGAGACCGGGACAAGGCCATCGTCGCATTTGAGAAGGCCGTGGCGCTGAAACCGAACTATTCGGTTGCGAGATACAATCTCGCCAGCGCGTATGAGACCGTCAACGTTCGACGTGCGGTATCCGAATACGAAACGTACTTGGCGTTGGTGGAAGGGATTCCTGAGGAAGAGGAGCGGGCGACACACGCCCGTCAACGCGTGAAGGACCTCAGTCGATAAAATTCCGGGGTCGCTGGGAGGGAGGTGTGCTACAGGCGGATCTTTTCTTCCCGTTCTTGCTCAGTCTTACACTCAATGCACAACGTCGTGACGGGACGGGCCTTGAGGCGCTTGTAGGGAATCTCCAGTCCGCACCGCTCACAAATTCCATACGTGTTTGATCTTATTCTGTTGAGCACCTCATCAATTTTCTTCAGCAGCTTCTGCTCGCGCTCCTTCATCCTCAGCACAAAGTTCTGATCTGCCTCAGCCGAAGCCTGGTCGCTTAAATCAGGGAAGGCCTCTCCATCGTGCCGATTGGTCAGCACAACCCCGGCTTCTTCGAGAAGGTTGGCACGCTGCCGCTCCAGGGCGACGCGGATATCATCGTACTTACCCGCTGCACGCGTGGACTTTCTCGTTCGCCGTGGCTTGGCGTATTTGGTCACTCGTTTAGCGATGGCCACTCGAAGCCGGGGCCGGCGCGATCCTTTTTGCATAATTTTGGAACTATAGCAGCGTTCTACATGGCCGTCAATGCTCATGAAGAATTGCTCCGGCGCACGCCCCCCGCCATGGGAAGGCTGAACCGCTTGCTGGGTATCATGCTCATCTCGATGTGCTCTCGTGTGCACAACCACCCACTTGAGCAAAGCGTCGGTATCTGAAACCTGGGTAGGCGCGTGCCCGGTTCGGGTACGCCGAGCCGGACGGATGTCAACAGGGAATGCGCCCTGAGGTGGAAGAGAGTGGAATACTGCTGGAACGACTGCCTGGGGATGAAGAAACGGCTGTGGTGAAGTTAAAGGTCTCGTCTGCCCTCGATGGATTTGGTGAGTGTCACCTCATCGGCATAGTCAAGGTCCATGCCGACCGGGACGCCGTAAGCAATTCGGGAGACGTGGACGCCATGGGGTTTGATGAGCTTGGTGAGGTAAATCGCTGTCGCTTCTCCCTCGATCGTCGGGCTCGTCGCGAGGATCACCTCCTTGACACCTCCGCCCTGAAGACGATCAATGAGATCCTGTGCGCGGATGTCCGAGGGACCGACCCCATCGAGTGGAGAGAGCGCGCCGAGCAGAACGTGGTAGAGACCGCGGAAGCTGGCGGTGCGCTCAATAGCATAGAGCGTACTGGGTTCCTCGACCACCAGGATCGTGCTGCGGTCTCGCTTGGGATCACGACAGAATTCGCAGAGTTCCTCTTCGGCGATGTTGCGGCATTGACGGCAGAAGGCTAAGCGCTCCTTCACGGCGCGGATCGCATCAGCCAGTCGCAGAGCCTCCTCCCCGTCAGTCTTCAGAATATGGAAGGCCAGGCGTTGAGCCGTTTTGTGCCCGATCCCCGGCAGTCGCACCAACTCCCGGACCAACTGAGACAGCAGGCCTCGGTGCTCAACGCTCACAACTCACCACCGTCCTGTAGGTCAGAATAAGCCAGGGATGCGGACCCCCCCCGTCACGGCCTTCATCTCTTCAGCCATCATTTCGCGAGCCTTCCGCAGCGCATCATTGGTTGCGGCGACAAGGAGGTCCTGCAGCATGTCAGCGTCACCGGACTTGAGCACTTCCGGATCAATTTTCACAGTGATCACCTCCATGGCGCCGCTCACAGTCACGGTGACCATTCCGCCCCCGGCGGTACCCTCCACGGTCTTGGAAGCGGCCTGTTCCTGCAGCTTGGCCAACTGATCTTGCATGGCCTGGGCCTGCTTCAAGAGGTCCCCCATGTTGCCGAATGGATTCCTGGTCATTAGAGCACCTCCTTTTGCGGAGCGGCTTGTCGCACATCCACGAGCTCACCCCCAAAGAGCTTCAGCGCATGCTGGACCAAAGGATGGGAACGGGTTCGTTCCAGAAGCGCGTCCCTCTCGCGCCGTTCTCTCACCGCGCGGAGTTGGGCCAGGCTGGGACCCGCGGTGTGCCCGTGCACCAGTTCGATGACGCGCAAACGAATGGGCCGGCCGGCTACCTCAGTGCAAATGCCGCCCAGCAGCTGCAGATTCTCTTCTTTCTCGATGATCGCGCGGGCCACAGACGCGGTTTGCGGATAGCCGAACGACCATTGGTCGTCCTCCATCGCGACCAGCGTACCCATTTCCAGAAACGCGCCGATACTCGGGTGCGTGCTGGCTACGCGCTGGAGCACCTGCTCCCATTCGAGTTGGAGTGGCGACTCGATGGGATGGGGTGACCCGCTCAGCGCTGGCAGTGGCTTCTCTTCTGGCGATCGGTCCCCAGAATGACCGCCCGGTCTTGAGTTCGAGCTGGGGGTGGAACCCGCGGGCGAGGGTTGGCCCTCACGGGAGGCACCAGAGGATGGTTGGACGAGAGGAATCACCGCGGAGCTTACCGGTTGCTGACCGGATGAGCGAGCCTCGGAAGGAGCCCCAGGGAGGCCTGCCCGGCCTGGTGGAGACCCCTGTGCAGGACTGGAGGAGGCGACGGTCATCGAAGGCTGGGTTCCACCGGTTAACAGCCTGGTAGCGCGAACGACCGCCATCTCCAAAACATAGCGGGGATGCGCGCTCGAACGCAAAGCATCTTCGGCCTGGGAACAGATCCTGAACAACTCTTGGAGCTGCTCGGTAGTAAACAATTGCGCGTCCGCAATGACCTGGTCAATGTCATCGGGTGACGCCTCGATCAAGCTCCGCAGGGTTTGTGTGGAGGGGACCACAGCGGCCACCAGCAGATTGCGGACATGCTCGACAAGCTCCGCACAATAGGCGCGAATGTCGTGCCCTTGATCGAGAAGCTGAGCGACGATTCCTAGGGCTGCAGGACTGTCCTGGTTGATGATAGCAGTGATCATGCCTCGGACGTGTTCCTGAGGGACCGAACCGAGCAGGGTTTCGAGGTCGCTATGGAGGATCGTCTTGCCGCTGAATGCCACAGTCTGGTCCAGGATGCTGAGCGCGTCGCGCATGCTGCCCTCGCTGGCGCGAGCGATCGCCGTGAGGCTCCGATCCTCGACGGTGATGCCTTCGTGGTCAGCGATGTGGCGTAGTCGTTGGGCGATCTCGCCCTTGGGAATCCGCTTGAAAGTGTAATGCTGACAACGTGAGAGTATGGTTGCGGGGATCTTGTGTATTTCAGTCGTGGCAAAGACGAACACCACATGAGCCGGCGGCTCCTCGAGTGTTTTCAGCAAGGCGTTGAACGCCGAGTTCGAAAGCATGTGGACTTCGTCAATGATATAGATCCGATAGTGGCCGCGGAACGGAGAAAACTTCACGTTCTCACGGATTTCCCGCACGTCGTCCACACCGGTGTTGGAAGCGCCGTCAATCTCGATCACATCGACCGATGTGCCTTGAGCGATCTCCAGGCAGCTGGGGCAGACGTCACAGGGGGTCGCGATGGGACCACGCTCGCAGTTGAGCGCCTTGGCGAGGATGCGCGCCACCGTGGTCTTGCCGACTCCGCGCGTTCCAGAAAACAAGAAGGCGTGCGCGATTCGATTGGTTGTAATGGCGTTGACCAGGGTCTGAACCACGTGAGGCTGGCCGATGAGATCCTGAAAGGTGCCAGGCCGATACTTTCTCGCCGAGACTTGGTAGTCCATAGCTCCTTAGGCGTGAGGCGTCATGCGTGAAGCGTGATGCGTTACGTGCGGTGAGAAGGTGATACTGGGCTCCTTACGTTCAACCCTTTACGCTTCACGCATCACGTCTTCAAGAAAGGGGGGCCAGGTATGCCTGCGGCACACAGACTCGCCTGCTTACCGTTGCTTCCTTCCGGACCTAGCGGGGTTCACAGGATTCCGTTGCACAGGGCCCAGCCCCTTCCCTTAGAAGCCTACAGCTCTGAGCCATCAGCCATCAGCGCTCAATTTGCCCTCTGAGCTGGCCCGCCAGCCTTCGCTGACGCTGGCTTGCCAGCCGAAGCCTTGGCGAAGGCTGGCGGAGAGGGTGGGATTTGAACCCACGGTGCCGTTGCCAGCACACGTGCTCTCCAGGCACGCCGAATCGGCCGCTCTCGCACCTCTCCGCGTCATGCGCTTGCTGCCGTTCTCAAGGAAGGCGCATCTTAGCATGGGGTCTCTCCACCGGCAAGCCGGTGAAGCCGGCTCCTTCTGTGCGATCCGATCGGCGACAGGGTCGTGCGACCTGCTGCTCGTAACCAATCGTCAAAGAAGCGATGTCGGCATGAATGTCTGAGATCGGGAGGAGCCCGTTTAGTCTACAAGGCGCTACAAGCCTGTCGAGGAGGTGCCGGTGGGGGGGTCGCAAGACGTAAGAACTCTCGTATCCCAACCTCCAAGGTTACTTCAAGTCAGCGTGCCCCAGGGATGGAGGCGCGACGGTGAAGGTGAACCCGTCAATCCCGAACACGTATTCCTGACTAAGTCCATCGATTCATAAGTTCGATGACGAACTTATTCCCTCAGGACTTAGTGCTGAGGGAGCATCCGGCGTTGAATTTACGGATTTAACTACGTAACTGTAATTGCGAATCGAAGCACTAAGCCATAAGAGGCGGTTGCAACACTCCCGATTCTGGCTTTCGGCAGAGCTCCGCGATGGCCGCTTAGCTCATATGGTCGTCCACGTCACATTAACATCCTTCGATACAACCCTCAACTTGCTTGAAGGACCAGTTCAGCGCTTCCTTCAGTTCCTGTAGCTGCCGGTTGCTTGGATCGCGGATACTCAGCATTTTTGCATAGAGAGTTTCGAGCGGCTCAATGGAGTTTTTATCAGGCATCTTCCCTAAAGCCCAGGCCACCTCGATCTGAATCCTCATGTCGATGCCGCCCGGAGGATCCAGCATGGCGAGAAGGGGTGGGACAACCCGTGGGTCACCGGCGAGACCTCCCACTCTTCCAAGCCCTTTCGCTGCAGCCGCTTGCAACTCAGGGTCCTTCGCATTCTTCAAGATGTCGACGAGGAGCGGAATCCCGTCCCGGCCAAGGTTCCCAATCGCCACGGCAGCTTGCTTGGCTAGGTTCTTATTCCGAAGGGCCTGCTTCAACCTGGGCAGGGCTTCGTCGGCCTGCATTTCGCCGAGCACTGAAATGATCCTGAGCTTCCGCATCTCGTTCAGCCCAGGCCGATCCAGTAACTCAAGTAACCGTTCTCCCTGCCCCCATTCGGCGGCTAGCAACACCGGAAAATCGTACTGATTTAAGAGCCCCCTCAGGGTGGTCATGGCATACTCGCCTGGGTCACCGGCGTTCGCCGCCTTGGCTGCCACCACGGAGTCTTCATATTCGGTGCGGACCTCCTTGCGCCATTGCACCTTGAGATTCCCGAGCCGGTAGGTGAGCTGGCAAGCAGGTCCCTTCCACAGGCGTGCCGGGGCGTCTGGCAGGTCGGCATCCCCTCCGGCAACTACCGTGCCTTCCCACCTCTTCCGCTGCTCACATTTCACCCTAAAAACGGCGTCGTGGGGCTCGGAGGAATCGGTCACCGTCGTGTAGCCCAGCTCCGACAAACGGAGCGACACAAGATCCTCAATTGGACCAGCCTCAACCGGGCCTCTGTCGGTCATGGTGACGATACCAACCAAGACGGTCTGGATCCCCGCCAATCGCTGCTTCTGTTCTGGCGTGAAGTAGTCTCGATACGCCCAGCTGGTCCCGCTTATAAGGATAACCAGCGCGAAAGCGATTGTCAGACGGATAGCGTGCCTCATGACGCACCTCACCTCATGCGCGCCTTTCACAAGGGGTCATCCTCCTCATGACGGGCGTAACCTATATATTGACTACAGCGGGGGCGCCTGGCGGTGTTCACGAGTCCAAGAGGAACCGGCAGCTGGGTCTTAGGGCTCGGGACACCAAGACGCGGGTCTCTCTTTTAAGAGCCGGTCAGGCGCCCGTGTGGTAATGTCACAGTATACAGCGAGCACGACCTTGGTGGCCACCCCCTCCTCTAGACGAACAGCTTGCTGGAGGCTGGGCGCTATCGAGTGGCAGGTCAAAGGGAATTCGGCCCACCCGGCCCCCTGAATGTTAAAACAGGCGGGGCGGATACTTGGGACACAGGCCACGGGTTGACAGTCGTGCACAGTGACCTGTAAAAAGATATGAATGTCCACCTGGAGCGACCCCTGAGCGTCACGCGGCGCGTTCTGTACGATCTCCCGTTGTGTTATCGCATCGTGTGTGGCGCGAGAGTGGCGGAACTGGCAGACGCGCGAGACTTAGGATCTCGTGGGAAACCGTGGGGGTTCAAGTCCCTCCTCTCGCACCAACGCACCATCCTAAGCGGAAGGCGTTGTCCTTAGAGACAGCGAACGTCTCCGACAGATCGCCTACTTGCAGACCACGGTATGAATGACGCATGAAGTTGGAAGTCACAGAGCTTGGACCGATGAAGCGCGCGCTCAAGATCGAGGTTCCCGAAGATGAGGTGAACCGTCGGTTTGCGCAGGCGTATTCCGAGCTGAACCGCCAAGTCCGAATTCCGGGCTTCCGTCCCGGCAAGGCACCGCAGGCATTGCTTGAGAAGCGCTATGCCAGGATGGTGGAGGAAGACTTAGTGCGGCGTTTGGTACCCGATTATTACGATCGTGCCATCCGGGAAGCCGGTCTTGTGCCGGTGTTGGTCGAAGTGCCACCGCTGGAACGCGTGAAGATCAAGCGGAACGCCAGCTTTTCCTTCACAGCCACGGTTGAGATCAAACCGAAGATCGAGCTGCGAGATTACCGGCCTCCCAATCCCATCTCTCTGAAGCCCGATACGCGTACGGTCACGGACGAGCAAATCGACAAGGCGTTGGATGCTCTGCGGGAGCAACACGCACCTCTCGGCGCCGCGCCGGCGGGGACGGCGCTTGCAGAAGGTGATTACGCGATTCTGGACGTTGAAGGGTTTCTCGATCTTGCCCCGCTGGAGGGGGCGAAGCAGGAAGAACAGCTTCACAGAGTAGGGTCCAAGGCTCAAATCCTTGGGGTGGAAGTGGATGAGCACGTGATCGGTAAACGCGAGGGCGAGATGGTTGAGGTGTCTCAACCGTATCCGGCGGCGCATCCGGACTCTCGCCTGGCTGGAAAAACGGTGGTGTTCCGAATCAAGGTGAGAGCGGTCAAGCAAAAGCAGCTGCCCGCGCTGGATGATGAGTTCGCCAAGGACTGCGGACCTTACTCCTCATTAGCGGAACTCAAAGACAAGCTCCTGACGGGAATGGAGCGAGCCCTTAAGCAAGACATTGAGGAGCACTACAAGGACACCATCCTGAAACGCCTGACCGAGACCCACCACTTCGACCTTCCGGAGACCTTAGTGGAGCGGGAACTGACGGCGACCGTCCGCCAAGTGTTGGACTCACGCCTGAGCCAAAAGGGGAAGGCGGCGGCGGTTGAGGACCCCGTGAAGCGTCAGGAGGAGATCAAGCAGTTGCGGGATGAGCATCGAGCCGAGGCCACGCGCCGGGTCAAAGTCGGTCTGATTCTGGAGGCTGTTGCCGAGCGGGAAAGACTCACGGTTGAGGATGAAGACGTGACGAACGAGATCCAGCGGCTGGCCACGGTGCTCAAGCTGGCGTTGGAGGACGTGCGGCGGATGGTGGCGGCCGGCGGCGAGGAGTCCATGGAAGAACTGAAAGGACGAATCCTGGCGGACAAGGCATTGGATTTCGTTTACCGGCATGCCGTCATTCAGAAGTAACCAGGAGCGCACTCGTCGGCCGCGGCGGACCAAAATGCAGTTAAGGTAGCCGATGCGCGCTAGACATGTGATAGAATGGGGTCAATTAATCACCGGAGGGGAAAGGACAGGTCACAATGTTCATGCCGATCGTCGTAGAACAGACCAACCGTGGGGAGCGCGCCTACGATATTTATTCCCGACTCCTCAAAGATCGGATCATCTTTCTTGGTGCCCCGATTGACGATGTATTTGCCAATCTCGTCATCGCCCAGTTGCTGTTCCTGGAGGCGGATGATCCAGAGAAAGACATCAACCTGTATATCAATTCGCCTGGCGGCAACGTGACGGCGGGGCTGGGTATTTACGACACCATGCAGTATGTCAAGCCTCCGATCAATACCATCTGCCTGGGCCAAGCGGCCAGCATGGGCGCGCTGCTGCTCGCGGCTGGCTCGAAAGGGAAGCGCTTCGCGCTGCCGCATGCGCGTATCCTGATCCACCAGCCGATGGGAGGGTTCCAGGGGCAGGCTACCGAGGTCGATATTCACGCCAGGGAAATTCTCAAGATCAGGGACCAGCTCAACGAGATGTTCGCCAAGCACACCGGCCAGCCGATCGAGAAGATTATGCAAGATACGGAGCGGGACTATTTTATGTCGGGGAGTGAGGCGAAGAGTTACGGAATCATCGATGAGGTCATCGTCCGGCCGCCCAAAGGCCTGCAGGAGGCGAAGACAGGTCAGGGGGCCAAAGAGTCCAGCTCGAGGCACTCCGGCGGAGATGGCGGAAAAGAGAGATAGGATAAGGAGGGGGCATGCCCAAGCAGGATAAGACGGACCGGCACCTCAGGTGTTCCTTCTGCGGGAAGAGTCGCGACGAGGTCCGCAAACTGATCGCCGGCCCAACTGTGTACATTTGCGATGAGTGCGTGAACCTGTGTAACGACATCATCGCAGAAGACTGGGAGGAAGCGAAGGAGGGGATCTCCTCGAAGCTTCGCAAGCCGTCTGAAATCAAGCACCACATGGACCAGTACGTCATTGGGCAGGAGCGTGCGAAGAAAATCCTCGCGGTTGCCGTCCACAACCACTACAAGCGGATCTCGGCCAACGAAGTAGACGATGTCAACCTGCAGAAGGGCAATATCCTGATGATCGGCCCGACCGGGACGGGAAAAACGCTGCTCGCGCAGACTTTGGCTCGTTACCTGGATGTCCCCTTCACGCTGGCGGATGCGACCACCTTGACCGAAGCTGGGTACGTCGGTGAGGACGTTGAAAACATCATACTCAAACTGCTACAAGGTGCTGACTACGATGTCGAACGGGCCGAGCGCGGTATTGTCTATATCGACGAAATTGACAAGATCAGCCGCAAGAGCGACAGCCCGTCAATTACACGAGATGTGTCCGGGGAGGGTGTGCAGCAAGCATTGCTCAAGCTGATCGAGGGCACGGTGGCCAATGTCCCGCCCCAGGGCGGCCGCAAGCATCCCCACCAAGAGTTCATTCAGGTGGATACCAGCAACATCCTGTTCATCTGCGGTGGGGCGTTCGTGGGCCTCGAAACCCACATCGAACAGCGGCTGAACAAAAAGACCATAGGATTTGGCGCTGATGTGCGGAGCCGGCAGGACGCGCGCTCGGGGCAGATTTTGGCCAAGGTCCAGCCGGAGGATCTGCTTAAATACGGGCTGATCCCCGAGTTCATTGGACGGCTTCCGGTGATCGCCCCCTTGGAAGAGCTGGACGAGAAGGCCCTGATTCGCATCCTGACCGAGCCGCGGAACGCGCTCACCAAGCAGTACGAGAAGCTGATGTCCTTTGAGAAGGTCAAACTCAGATTCACCGATGGAGCCCTGGTCGCGATCGCGCGGAAGGCCTCCGCGCAGAAGACTGGCGCTCGCGGCCTGCGGGCGATTCTGGAAGAGGTGATGCTCGACCTGATGTATGAGATCCCTTCGCAGAAGCAGATCAAAGAGGTTATGCTTACCGAGGACGTGATTTACGGCAAGAGCCAGCCGATCAGGATTGTCGAGCAGGATGTAAAGTCGGCCTAACCTGACCCCATTAGGTAGATAGACCTGTAGCGTGGGGCGTCCCCTGGGACGCCCCACGTTTTTATCAGCGAAAGTTCGACATTCTGGCACAGTGCGCTATACTTCTTCCATCGAGCCCTAGGAGGCAATGAGGAGCACGGCAGATGAAGCTGCCCGTCAACGTCACCAAAGCACACAAAGGGAAGACTTTGGAACTCGACCCCGAAAGGGAGACACTGACGTTGCTCAGCCCTGAGGGGGAACAGTTGGGGACGGTGACATGGGAAGCGATCATAGATTATGTCCGGGCATCGTGCCCCCAGCCCCACGCGGACCGGTCCCGAACCCAACCTCGCGTCTCACTCACCGCCAAAGTCCGATTCAGCACGTCAGACAGCAAGCACTATGAAAGCCGTGCCACTGGAATCGGTGGGGGCGGTCTGTACATTGAAAGCAATGAACCGCTACCGGTGGGGACTGCGCTATCCGTGCAGTTGGCGTTGCCGGATCGCCCCGAGCAGTGGTTGGAGATGCGCGGGACCGTGGCTTGGGTCTGTCCAAAGCCCGACCAATACACCTTTTTCCCCGGGATGGGTGTCCGGTTTACCAACATTCCCACTGAGGCGCGTGAACGGGTGCTGGCGCTCGTCAATTCCCTCAAGCGCGGCAGCCAGCCAACGTAATCTGTTTGACAAGCGAGCCGATTCGACGCGAGCCACCGCCCTTCCCTCAACAGCGGAAAGCCAGATCTACTGTCTGCCCCCCCGTGGCGGGGACACGCGGACTTCCCGGGGATGAGGTCCTCGCCTGAATCGACCCGTTCAAAGAGGATGTTCCCATTCCAAGCAAATGGACCGCAGATGACTGTCTCTACCAAGCTCAGCCAGGGGAGATTGCGGGTGCGGGTGGGATGGACCGAGAGGACATGCCTATGAAGCTGCCGATTAGTGCCACCGCCGCACACCAAGGGAAAGCGCTCGAGCTGGATTCTGAACGGGAGACGATCACGCTGCGCGGTCTCAACGGTGAGCACTTAGGCACAGTAACCTGGAGTGCCATCATTGATTACATCTGGGCATCCGAGAATCAGGACCGGAATCGATACCTCCGCGCCGAGGTCAGAGCGCCGCTCGCGGTCAAGGTGCGCTACTGGGCACCAGATAGTGCGAAGGTTGAAAGCTTAACAGGGGGGATCGGGGGCGGAGGCCTCTTCATTGAACGCATGGCGCCGCTTGACGTCGGGACAGAAATCAGGATGGACTTCGCGCTGCCCGACCGGCCGTTGGAAATACTAGAAGCCAAGGGCAGGGTGGCCTGGGTTCGGGCAAAACTTGAACGGCGGGTGCACTTCCCTGGCATGGGTGTTGAGTTCACCGAAATGTCCACTGAGGCACGCAAGCGGGTCGTGGAGTTGGTTACAGCCTTGAATCGGAATCGCTTTCAGGGGTGATTTGATCCAGCGCCCACAAGGCCCAGCGCCGAACGCCCGGGTCTCTATCATGAGCCGCCGCCGATCGAAGCGCTGGAAGTACCGTGAGATCACCAAGCTTTCCAAGTCGGTAGGCGGCTTCACTCCTCACGCCCACATCTGGGTCTTTCAGCAACAGGTCTTGAAACGACGAGAGTGCACGGAGGTCGGCCAGCTCCCCGAGGGCCGAGACTGCACCTTGGCGGACTCGGGCATCCTGATCGCTCAGGGCCTGGATGAGCGTGGGAAAGGCGGAGGCTGCTTCCAACCATGCCAGTGCCTGCACGGCCGCTCGCCGTGTGTGGACGTCAGAGTAACGCAGGCGCTCCGTGACCAACTCGATGATGACCTGAGTCGAGCCGATCAGCCCCAGCGCGTGGGCAGCAGCGAACTTGACCGCGGGGGACGGGTCGTCCAACTTACTCGCCAACGCGAGGCCGGCCTGGTCAAGAGCGACTTCACCCAGATTGCCGAGGGCCCAGGCGCTTGTCTGACGGACGCTCGGATCGGGATCGTTCAGGTGTTCCACCAAGATCGCGGCTGACTCGGCGCGGGCGATCTTCCCGAGTGAGAGGGCCGCAGTTTTCCTGACTTCAGAATCGTGATCTTCGAGCAATTCGGCGAGTCGGGGAACCACCGAAGCCGGATCGGGTTGCATCGAGCCCGCCTCACATCCTGCGATCACCGTGCACAGGAGTAGCGCAGCACCACTCGGTGTCTGAAGCGCGCGTAACACCGCAGACTGACGGACTGTGAGCAAGGAGTCTCTCAGGCTTTCTTGGGCGGGTCTTCTTGGGCAGCGGGCAGACTCTTCGCTGCCTCGATTGACTGTTCCAGTTCTTTCTGTGCGGCGTCCATCTCAGCTTGGATCGTCCGCATTTCAGGGTCCACCGAGTTCCTGATGTCCTCGGCAGCCTGCCGGAAGGTACGGAACGTCTCGCCAATGGTTTCGCCGAGGCTTTGTATGTCCTGGGGCGAGGCTGAGGTCTTGGCTTGGGCGGCCTTGGTCTTCATCGCGGCCTGCTGCGCTTGTACCCGGGCGACAGCTTCCTTGTTGACGATCGCTGACGGCCGCTTCGTCGGTGCCTTCGGCCGAGCTGAGGGAGGCAGGGACGGGTACACGCTGGTGGGAGACGCCGCCGGCTGAGCTGCCCGTTCTTCCATGCTTGGCGGTTGAGCGGACTGGCCGGTGGAGGCAGCGTGCGCCGAACTTCCAGCAGCAGGCTGCGGCCGAGGTGGGTGTGCGAGCTGTGGCCCCGCACCGGCTGCCATCATGGCTGCTGTCGTCCCGGGCGTCAATTCGGGGCCTGGCTTGTAGGGCTCGAGCACTTGTCCTGCACTCTGTGCGGGCGCACCCTGGGGCTGAGCGACCACCTGTGCGTCTTCAGGTGCAGGCTGAGGAGTGGCAGGAGCTGTCTGAGGTTCTGCAGGGGCGTCCACTGGCGGTGGCACATCGTGCACCTCTTTCTTAAAGCCTTTGAGCGCTTTTCCCAGTCCCTCCCCGATCTGTGGAAGCCGCCCGGCTCCAAAGATGAGCAAGACGATCGCGAGGATGATGATGATTTCTGTAAAGCCGAATGTGCCGATCATCCGTGGATTCCCTTGGCCTCGCTCAATCTTGGCGTGTTCTGACTGGACAGGGCGTGACTCCCCCCGCGAACTCTATCTGCTGAGGCCAACAGGTGTCAAGCGATTGGGAGGCGGCGAGGGACCCCACTCCCGTGCCCTTGGCCTCTAGTCTCACGCCCTCTTCAAGATCGCCACGAGCTGTGTTTGCACCGGCTGGCCGAAGACAAGCGCCTCACAGTCTGAGAGATAGACGTCGAGCTCACTGCGAATGCCGAATTGGCCTGATAAATAGATGCCGGGTTCGATCGAAAAACAGGTTCGTGGGATCAGGCGCCGAGCATCGTGCGTTTCGAGATTGTCGAGGTTCGCGCCGTTGCCGTGTACCTCCTCTCCGATCGAGTGCCCTGTCCGATGCACGAATCGATCCCCGTATCCGGCGGCTCGGATGATCTGCCGACAGACCTCGTCCACTTCCCAGCCACAAGGAAACTCGCGAGCCTCCACGCGAGCCCGGACAAATGCCAGGGCTGCGTCGCGCGCCTCACGGACGGTGTCAAAGATCTCACAATGGTGAATGGGAGTCACCTGACCAACGAACCCGGTCCAGGTGATGTCTGCATAGACGCTCCCCGGCTCTGCTCGCTTCGCCCAGAGGTCGATCAACACCAGGTCTCCTTCTGCGATCGGGGCGGACCCTTGCGGGGACGGTGAATAATGGGGGTCGGCGCTGTGTGCGTTGACGGCGACGATCGGCGGCGAAGAGGTCGTCAACCCCTCCTTCTGGAAACACTGCAGGATGAACTGCTGGAGGTCGTACTCGGTGAGAAGCCTGCTCGTTGCGAGTGAGGCCGCCACATGCCCAAACGAGTCGTCCACGATCCGCCGCAGCGTTTCGGCCGCTTCACGGTGCGAGGCGAGCTGGCTGTCGTCCCAAACAGCCTCAAAGCGCTGCACTAAGTCGGCGGAGGTCGTCACCTCAACGCCGATACTGCGGACCAACTCGATCGTGCCGGCGTCCACTCGTGAAATATACGGGATCGCGTTCATCGGGGAGTACTGCATGGCGGCCAGCTTCACCCCTGTGAGGATACGCGTGAGGCAGCCGCGTTGCTCGTCCCAGGAAGCATACAGCATGGTGTCGCCTGGAAGCTGATCCAGCGTGTGGGCTTCAATCCGGTGCATGAGCTTGGTCGGCGATCCGTACGCAGGCACCCAGTAGTACCAGCGGCGGGTCACGTGACCAGTGGGATCAAGACGGAGGACCCGGTAGGCCAAGGGATCGGAGCCGCGAAAGTCGTAGAACAGCCAGCCATCGAGCCCGAGGGTTCCCTGCAAGGCCTGTTGGATCTCCGCGATCCGGCGCTCGTGGTCAGATGTTGCCGTCATGGTGCTCGCCATCTTATCGCCGTGATCCGGACCCGTCAATCAGCGGCGCTCGCGTGTGTGCTCGTACTCCAAAGCTGTGCTAGAATGCCTCGCGACAGACTGGCATGGCTTTGAGGCCACGATGTCCTCAGTCCCGGTCCCCCAAATACCTCAATACCGCGTGACGCTCTTCTTTGGTCCCGAACCGCTTAACGGGCAACTGTCTGGCATCAGTTGCGTGTTCAACGTCAAGAAGCGTAGCTGGAAAGCGGGTGTCCAGGTGGCGGTCGAAATGGAAGAAGAACAACTGGCTCGGGCCCGGCAGGTCATCGGGTTTGAAGACTGGTTGAAGGAGGAGCTGCGCGTGGTTCCTCAGGCAGAACGCGATCAATACGACGGCCGCGCCCGAGATCTGTTTGTGCAGGGGATGTGTGCGCTCAAACTTGACCTCGCCTTAGAAGCCGGCCTCCGTCAGGAGACCAGGAACCTGACCGTTGAAATGTTCGTGAGCGAGTTGAATCATGCGCTCCCCTGTCAGGCCGACCGGCTCAAGTCACAGATTCTCGCTGAGCTGGACCTGGGAGAGCGCTGATCTCGTCTCTCTTCTACCTCCCTGTGCAAAGAGGGTTGCATTCTGTGTTGATTCTGCTATAAACGAGTACCTTTCTGCCACCAGAAGCGTTGCTGCGCAGTGCACATGCCGGCTGGTTGGCCCAACGTGATGACCGGCCGGTGCAACCAATGAGGAGGAGCCTGTGCGAACCATGCGGATGAAAACAGTCGTGGTGGTGCTGCTCGTCACGTTCTGTTACGTGGCCATGGTCCCACTGAGCGATGCTCAGGAGACGATGATTGAGGAGCAGGAGGCGATGACTGAGGAGACGGAAAGTACCTCGTCTCAGTTTGGCCTTGGTGCAGCGAGTTTTTTCGTGACGTTGCCGTACAGCGCGGCCAAAGTGACCGTGGCGGCGTTGGGCGGGATCTTCGGTGGGTTCACATACCTTTTCAGCGCGGGTAATGAAAAGGCGGCCAAAGCGGTTTGGGACACCAGCCTCCGGGGCACCTATGTGATCACGCCGGCGCACCTGAAGGGTGAGAAGCCCATCCGCTTCTTTGGTGT
This sequence comes from Nitrospirota bacterium, assembly GCA_022545705.1. Classification (GTDB taxonomy): domain Bacteria; phylum Nitrospirota; class Nitrospiria; order Nitrospirales; family Nitrospiraceae; genus JACZQN01. Next base: position 29,562 of record JACZQN010000018.1, read on the forward strand.
GCCAGGAGAAGAAGAGCCAGAGGCGATGGCGTTAGCCCACTAGTAACCCCGTGCTGACAGTTCGCCTCTCGACCAGTTCATGAAGCCTGTGATCGGGGTGACCCCGGACTTTAATGCCGGGGACCGTCAGGACATGGGAGGGCGCGAACCCACCTATTTCTTGCGGGCGCTGTACCCTCGCGCGATTGAAGACCTCGGCGGCATTCCTCTCATCCTCCCGCTCGCTGCAGGCCGCGCGTTGCGGCGGCAACTCATCAAAAAGCTGGACGGCCTGCTGCTCACTGGCAGCGGCCCAGATATTCCTCCAGCCTTCTACGGGGAGCGACAACGCTATAAGTTCCAGGTCATGAGCCGTCGGCGCTCGGAGTTCGAGCTGGAGATGGTGCGTCTGGCTGTTGGGGCGGGCGTGCCGACGCTCGGGATCTGCGGCGGCATGCAGGCCATCAATGTCGCGCTTGGAGGGAGTTTGGTGCAGGACATTGCGTCGCAGGTGCCGGCGGCACTTCCTCACCGGCCTCCCAGGCCGGCGACCCGATTGTCGCACCCAGTCGCGGTCACGCCGCGAAGCCTGTTGCGACGGATCACGCGACGGGCGCGGATCCACGTGAATAGTTCACACCATCAGTCGATCAAGCGGCTGGCGCGCTTGCTAAAGGCAAGCGCGGTTGCCACGGACGGCATCATCGAGGCGGTGGAGTTGCCCGGGCATCGCTTCCTCCTCGGCGTTCAGTGGCATCCGGAGTTTCTCTACAGCCGCCACCAGGTGCAGCGAAGGCTGTTTCAGGCGTTCCTGAAGGCTGCTCGTACTCATTCCTGACACGCGCCCCACACACAGCCCACAGACACTGCGTGCCCAATTTCCCGCCGGGCGACATCATTGGAAGAGAGCGCTCCTGACGGCACAGTCGGCTGGTTGGACAGGCTCGTCCCTAACTCTTGTCTCCATTCGCAGTGCCTGATTCTGAAGGGGTGGGCGCAACCGTGGGGTCTGCGGCCGGCTGTGTTGCCGCCGCGCCGGCCTCCGGGGCGGCAGGCGCAGGTGTTGATTCTACGGTCGAATCCGCGCCGGGTTTTGGTTCGACTGTTGCCGCAGGCACGGGTGGCTTGGCGTCCGCCACTGGTTGGGTTGGAAGAGCCGCCGGTTTGGGCGCGGGCGGCGGTTTGGGAGGAGCAGGCTTCTCAGGCTTGATCCCACCTTCCCAGGACGGACCTGTGTACATCTCAGGCGACAGGCCGCCGGCCTTCCATTTTGACTCAAAGTCGGCAGCGGCGCGGTTTGGCGTGTCGGCCTCGCCGACGACCTGATTCCAGGGGTAGACCTTGGGGGCGATCTCGCAGCGATCACCATTTCGACTCAGGTAGAGTGCGATCGGATTGCCTCGATAGGGACCGAGAAAGATATGAACGTTGCCGACGTATTCGAGCAGACTTGCCATACTCCTAGGCCTTGGAAGGATGCACGATGATGCCACATCAGGGGGAGCCAGGCAAGAGGAGTGGGGTGGCAGGTGGCCAGGCTGCCTCCCGTGCTCGCGC
>JACZQN010000086.1 GCA_022545705.1 Nitrospirota bacterium
CCGGTTGATATGCCACAACGTCCTGTAGCTGCGCCATCTCATGGCGCCATATTTGGCAGCATAAGATGCTGCAGCTACCAATGTCGGACAGGCTCCTAGAGCGTCCAGCCTATCCCCCGACGGCCCGGATGTCAGGGTGCCTCACAACTTGTGGTATAATATGGACAACCGGCCGTGGTGGCTAACGGACAAGCCTGGCGAACAGGGCAGCCGGGGGCTTTGGTTCAGGCGTAAGGCATGGAGAGAAATGATGCGCACCAGGTGGGCAATCCTGTTGGGCCTGTGCATGAGCTTGTGGTGCTCGGCGCCGGGGCAGGCGAACACCGGCGACATTTCCGGTGTGATCGAAGCTTTTCTGGAAGAGCAGTTCCCCCGGGCGAAGAGCCACTTCTGGGTTGTGAATGGGACTCAGTGGCAAACCAAGGATGAACTGGTGGTCGACGTCAATACGGTCGTGGTGATCTGGCGTGAGCAGGCCCCGGTTGAAAACCGATACTTACTCCTGATTGTGGATGGAAAGCTGGCAGCCTCTCAGAGCATTCCGCTGGGCGCAAAGACGGATTGCGAACCCGAGCTGGCCTAATTCAACTAAAAAAAGAAGGACATCCCCCCCTCCATTCAGGACGCGTTGGAGGATGTCCTTCTCAACGATTCGTCTACTTCGTCTACTCCCTACCGAGGCAGATCCTCGCTTACTTCTGTATCAGAAGATACCCCCCAAGATGTTTCTCGTGAAGGTGGCACTTATATCTAAGAAGCCCGGCGGCGGTCACGTAAGTGAGGTCGCTGATCGGGATGCCAATCCACTTGGTTTCCCCAGGCTTCAGGACTACCTTGATATTCATGTCAGTCGGTGCGGCGTAATCAGAATCGGCTGACAAATGGAAACCATGCTCAGCACTTGACTTGTTCGTCACTTTAATGACGACAGGTCGACCCGCTCTCCCCGCCAGCCTTAATATCGACACAGGGGGATACCAGGTTTTGATTCCCCCGATGTCCATCGCGTAGAGGTCAACATTGACATCCAACTCGGCGTATTTCATGCCCACGACCATTCCCTGATCACTATCGCTGACAAACGACCATAGGCCAGTTTTTTGATTCATACCTCCGGACTGCAGGGCAAACGAAGAGGTCACCCCTGCAACGACAAAGGCAAGCCCGAAAAAGACCGACAATACCAACTTACCCATAGCCTACCTCCCTTAAAGAAGAAAGTATGTGATTAAAAGTAATCCGGGGATCCTTACTCTCCACACAGCCGCTTCCTGCCAGAAAGTGATGCGGGTCCAAAAACCGGGGTCACTTATAGCATAGGCCTCCTATGGAAGCAAGGCCGATCTTCTCATTCGAGCCCCTCAAGACTCATGCCATAAAGTTTCCCGGTCCATCCGCACAGCCTATTGATTTCACAAACAGATCTCCTCTCTCGCGGAGTCTCGGTCACCTGGGCATTGAACTCACGAGTCTCCCCATGGCCTCAGGCCAGAAGGGGCTCCGTGAGTGACCTCCCGACCCACCAGGAGATCATAGGGCGCATCATCGTCGGTCAAGATCTGCCCCTGCGGCCATTCCTGGTGAATCCGGGCTGCCAGGAGGCCGCTCGCCTCAGAGGGAAGACGATTGTGGGTGATCAGCTCGCGGACCCTGTCCTCGAAGAGAGACTCAGGCATCAGTGCCACCGGGGTCATTGCGAGGGGTTGTCGGATGGACGCGAGTGACGGTCGGGGGCAAACATGGACATGCGGGGCGGAATCAGAGCGATCCCCAATTCTTGAAATACCGGAGCAGATCACGGACCGATATGATCCCGACGACACGGCCGTCCTCAGTGATCGCGAGATGCCGGATGCCCTTCTCTGCCATGAGGTCGCTCGCCTGATGGGCAGAACAATCGATTTCCATCGTGATCACAGGAGAACTCATCACGGATCGCGCTGGCTCGCGTGAGGCATCCAAGTCTTCCGCCATGGCTTTCCGCACAAGATCGGTTTCACTCACGACGCCGAGATAGTGCTCCCGTTCAGCAACGAGCAGCGCTCCAACCCGCGCATCGCGCATTGCCCGCGCGGCCTCAGCCAGGGTGGCATCAGGGCCGATCGTCCGAATATCACGGTTCATCATGACGGCCAGCGGCCGCATGATCGTTCCACCCTTCGGCGCCATCTGGTGAGTCACCCGTTTCTTGACATGAAAGAGGCCGAAATTGTACTGAACGGAGCCGATAGGAGTCAATCAAGCCTCTCACCCTAGCCCATCACCCTACAGCTCCCTCCTTGCACCAACGCTTGCGAAAACCGCCGCTGTGCTTGCGGCACTGTGCCCTCATTGTTATACTGCGTTCACACCTACACCCAGCCGCCTAGCCCGGATTATTCACGAACAGGTGAATAATCCGCCCTTCGATAGACTCAGGGCCCTGAGGAATCTCGATGGGCCCTCCGGGCCTTTCGACATGCTCAAGGCCCCGAGGGAAATCGAGGGGCTTCGACTGTGCCCCGCGTTTGCGGGGCGTCGCTCAGGGCTAGCCTTGAGGAGGCCGCGAAAGCGGCCTGTCGAAACCTACAGGTGCGACCGAGGCCGCACCTGTAGGCGCATTATTCACGAAGGCACTCCGTTCGTGAATAATGCGGGCTAGAATCCGTTTTCTGTTGCAGCCGCACGTCCTGTTATTGCTCGAAAATTTAGGAGGGGATCGACCGTGCATATCAGCGTGATCGGAACAGGGTACGTGGGCCTGGTGACCGGTGCCTGCTTCGCCGAATTCGGCCTGAATGTCACCTGCATGGACACGGATGACCGCCGGATCAATCGGCTGGAGAAAGGGGAGGTTCCTTTCTACGAGCCGGGGCTCACGGATCTGCTCAACAAAGGGCTCCGAGACAACTGCCTGGCCTTCACCACCGACATCGCGAAGGCGGTCAGACAGACGCTCGTGATTTTTATTGCGGTGGGAACTCCCACACGAAGCGACGGCTCAGCGGACCTCTCGTACGTGGAAGAGGTGGGCCGCGGCATCGCTCGAAACATGGACGGGTACAAGGTCATCGCGACTAAATCCACAGTGCCGGTCGGCACTGGAGAGAAACTGCGCGAGGTCATCCGATCGCATCAGCCGGAATCGTGCCGATTCGACATCGTGGCGAACCCGGAGTTCCTCCGAGAGGGCTCGGCAATCGAAGACTTCCTGCGACCGAACCGCGTCGTCATTGGAGCGGACAGCCCGGAGGCGAGCGCGATTATGAAGGATTTGTATCGGCCGCTCTACCTCCTCGAGACCCCGTTCGTGTTGACGGACATCGCCACGGCGGAAATGATCAAATCTGCCTCGAACGCGTTTTTGGCCACCAAGATTTCTTTCATCAACGAGATCGCCAACCTCTGCGAGCGGGTCGGAGCTGACGTGCAGGTTGTCGCCAAAGCGATGGGGTTAGACCATCGAATCGGCCCCAAATTCCTTCACGCGGGGCCTGGGTACGGCGGTTCGTGTTTTCCGAAAGACATGGCAGCCCTGATTCAAACAGCAGAACAAGCGGGATGCGAGATGCGTATTCCTCAAGCAGCGGCCACGGTCAACGAACAGCAACGCCACTTGATGATCGAGAAAATTCGCGAGGCGCTTGGCGGGCTCAAAGGAAAGACCATCGCCCTGTTGGGACTGTCGTTCAAACCGAACACCAACGATCTCAGAGATGCCCCGGCCTTGACCATAGCCGAACGGCTGTTGGCGGAAGGCAGTCAGGTCCGCGTGTACGACCCGGTCGCCTTGGAGGAAGGGACCAAGGTGTTACCCCGTGTCCTCCCCTGCTCGGATACGTACGATGCGGCGAAGGGTGCTGATGCGTTGGTTCTCGTGACCGAGTGGAACGAATTCCGGAACCTGGATCTCAAACGGCTCAAAGCGGCACTCCGGCAGCCGGTGTTCATCGACCTACGCAATGTTTATGAACCGGCCCGTGTTACTGAACAGGGATTCCGGTACATTTCCGTGGGGAGACCGCCTAGGGGACCGACAACTGCTTCGGACTGAGGTCCGAGGCATCCGCCGCCTTACTCCCTATGGCTGGCTTGAAGACTCAATCCTTTTCGGCTCTTCCTTCTCTTCCTGTGGCTTGGGCTTGTAGCCCATCCGGTCCAAGACCTTCAGTATTCGCCCCTTGAGCCGGTCATCCGCAACCTCCAAGGCAACCGCTAAGGGCTCGACCGCCGGTTTACCGATCTTGCGGATGATCTCCGTCGCCGACAGACGCAGATCATCTTCTTCCGACACGAGAAGGGGGATCAACGCAGTGACCGAGATCCCACCCAGTTTGATCAGCGAGTCGTAGGCGCGTTGCCGGACATCGCCCACCTCGTCGCCGAGGGCGCCGACGAGCGGGCCGACTGCCCGCTCTTCCTTCAAGGACCCGAGGGTTTCTGCCGCGTACTTGCGGTTGAGCCAGTGCGTGTCTGCCAAATCTACGAGCATCGCATCGGCCTTAGCCACGTTGGGATCCTTGGACCGGATTTTAAATTGTTTGGCGAGGCGCTTGCCGTTTTCCTCTACGACACGGATCGTGGCCCCGTCTCCCGGCTTGATCTTCTGAAGCTCCTCGACGACATCGTCCGCCACGTCGAGGATCACGGTCTTGCCATCATAGGCAAGGAGCTCGACCTCCAGCTGCTTGGCCGCAGGATTCACCGACACGACCTTTTCGGTGACCAGATTGAATCCGTCCTTCTTCGCCCCACCCTTGGGGGCAATCTGAACCAGCTTGGTGGGAGTTTCATCGGCCATAATCCATCCTTTGGTTCTGTGATGGTGTGTTCTCTTGCTCGATCATCGTGCCGCATGATGCGTAACGCGTGACCAGGACTGAGACTCAGTCCTCAGTCCTGAGTCTTCATCGCTGTTTCACGTGTTCGGTTTCCAGCCTAGGCTCGCGAGGACCCCTTCGACCGCTTCCTGCACCATCCCATTTTCATCTTCCAGCAGAGGTACCAACGAGTCAACGGCCCGCCGATCACCTAGCCGGGCGAGAGACTCGGCTGCGTTGCGACGCACCAGCCAATCCTCGTCTTTGAGCGCTTCGATCAGGGGGTCGAGCCCGCGAAGGTCCCCGATCTTCCCCAACGCCTCGGCCGCATGCCGGCGTACCATCCAGTTGTTTCCGATCAGGCCTGCAATCAACGCCTCCACCGCGCGGACATCGCCGATCTTTTTCAGGACCCGCGCAGCGTCTTCCCGGACTGTATTGTCTTGCAGCGCCTCCACCAGGCTTGGCACGGAACGTGGATCGCCAATGCGTTCCAACGCCCAGACGGCCGCCGTCCGGACCGCACCATCTTTGTCCCCCAATGCCTTGATCAGCGGTTCAACGCCGCGGGGGTCTTTCAGCTTCCCCAGGGCTGATGCGGCCTGTTCCCGCACAGACCATTCATCGTCTCCTGAAGCCTCGATCACTCGGTCTACCACCGATAGGCCGATCCGGGCGACTGCACTCGTCGCCGCCTCTCGGATGACCGTGTCTTCATCGGACCACATCTCAATCAGCCCGGGTAACGCTTCAACCCCCATCTGCCCGAGGCTCGCGATCGCGTGGTCGCGCAACACCTCGTTCTCATCGCGCAAGGCCGAGATCAACTGGCTGACCCGATCGGAAGGGTGGTCGACCTGCTCCGCGTCACTCATCCTCTGCTTGCCCTCCCTCTTCGGCTGACGGGGCTTCCGGCGCGGCTGCCGCCAGCTTGCTGAGGATTCCACCTGAATGATAGGAGATCAACCCGTCACGTGAGGTCTGGTGTTCCTTGAAGAAGTCCTCGTAGGGCCGCAGCACCTCCACGTCCTTCACGCCGGCCAGCGCCTCTATCGCGTACACGCGCAGCGGTCGGATCGGGAAGACTTCGACTAACAGACCCACCGGGCGCGAATCACCGATGAGACCCAACGCTTTCACCGCCAATTCCTTCACACCCGTGTCTTTATCCTCCCGGACCCGTTCCATGAGCGGCTCCACGGAGCGGACATCAGCGATTTTCCCGAGCAAGTCCGCAGCCGCCTCCCGCACGACCCAATCGTCATCTCGCAAATATTCAATCAGGAGTTCGACGCTCGGCCTTCCGATCCCCAGTAATTCAGTCACGACCTCCATCCGGAGTTCCTCGCGCTCAACGGGCTCCTCGACGCTGCGTAACGCGTTGAAGGCATTGTCGATCCGGTTCCGGGTGGCCCCCAGCTTTTTCAGTGTGCGCACGGCAATTTCTTGAAGAGCCGGATCCCCCATGGTATCCACCATGGCATCCGCGGAACGCGGATCCAAGAGGTGTTCCAGAATCGTCGCGGCCAACACCCGAGCCTCCTGATCAGCATGCTTCAGCATGCCGATCAGCGGTTCAATGGCGTTCGGGATCACGGCGAGTAGGCTGGTCACCATGCGCTGCTGCTCCTCGTCCTTCAGCTCATGGAGATCCTCAACCAGCGCTGCCGCGGTATCTGCAAGCAGAATCCCTGCCATCTGCTCAAGCGAAACTTTTCCGGCAAAGCGGACCGATTGATCCGGGTCCCGGAGAAGGCGCACGAGCGGAACCCCGCCGTGTGGATCCTTGATCCGCGCCAGCATGCCAGCCGACTCGATCTTCAGTGCGTCGCTCCCGGTCTCCAAGGCGTGGATAAGCCCGTCCACCGCCTTGGGCCCGCCCGCCAGACACGCCGAAGTCGCGCGCATCCGGCGCCAGTCCTCCTCGTGGACCAGTTCAGGGATCAGGGTTTCTAGACTTTCCTTTGGCATGGGCCTACCGCCAAGGTAAAAGGTCAAAGGTAAAAGTTGCAGAGCTACTTTTGCCCTTTTACCTTTGCCCTTTTACCTTTGCCTTCTCCCTTCCTGTCTCCAGCCTAATTGCGCCAACGCGTCCTTGACGTGAAAGAGAATGTTCTCGTCCTGCTCCTTCTTAAAGACGTCCAACAATGATGGGATCGCGGGACGGCCAAAAGCAACCAGCGCCGCCGCGGCCTCGGCGCGAATCGCCGTGTTCTGGAGCGCCGCGATTAGCGTGGGGATGGTGCCCTCGTCGCGAATCTGCTTCAGGGCCTTCACGGCTGCTCCCATCGCAAGCATCTCTTCGTCCCAGCGGTCCCCGCATCCATCAATCGGGCGGCTCTGTGTAGGCTTGCTCGTTCCGGCGACCACGCCAATCAGCGCCGGGACAGCGCGGCGATCTCCGATCTTCCCCAAGGCTTCGACCGCGGGGACGCGCACCCGCACATCCGCCATGGCCGTAAGCAAGGACTCAACCGCACGCGGATCACCGATCTCCCCTAATGACCGGACCGCATCTTCCCGGACCGCCCCATCCCGATCATTGAACAGCAGGGACAGCAACGGTTCAACCGCATCCGGGGGTTTAATCTTGCCCAGCGCCTCCACCGCGTGCAGCCGGACCAACCATTCCGGGTGCTTCAGGGCCTCCAGCAGACTGGGAATGGCCTCGCCGGCGATTGACGCGAGGGCATCGGCAACTTCCACACGCACGGCCTTCACCTTGTCCTGGAGCAGCGGCATCAGTGAGGGGACTGCCCTGGCATCACTGATCCGCCCCAAGGCTTTGGCAGAGTGCATCCTCACGATCCAATCGGAGCTTTGCAACGCTGCCATCAACAGATCGACCACGCGGGCATCCCCGATCTCCGAAAGAATCGAGGCTGCGGATTCCTGCACCGTCAGATCCCCATCGTTGAGGCAGGCCCCCACCGGTTCGACAGCAGCAGGCCCGATCGCCGTCAACGACGTGATAGCCGCATGGCGCACCGCGCGGTCCGAATCTTTGAGCACCCTCAGCAGAGGGCCGATGGCCCGAGTATCTCGGAGCTCCCCGAGAGCGGCCGCCGCTTCCTCCCGGACGCCCCAGTCTTCGTCCCTGAGAGCCGCAATCTGTTCAAGCACGCTATCCGCCATTCAGGCCCCGTCGCGCCGCCGCAAACAGGGGGAGCGAGCGCCCACGTACCTTAACACAGCCATTTTTCAGTGGTCAACACGTGCCATTGCTCGCGTTTCTCTGGCCCTCGAGCAGTGAGCGCGCGAGTTGACAATCGATAGGTAGGTGTCGATATGATAGTTTCCATATCCGATCAATAAGCGCATGATGCTGCGGAGACTCTCTTGTTCAACATCCGAACCGTTCAGCTAAGGAGGACTCTTATGAAGTCGAAAGAGATCGTGACGAAACGAATCCTGAGCGTGGGCCCCTTCATACTCCTTCTTGCGTTGCTCGTGAGCATGAGCCTGGGTTCAGGGCTGTCATCCGAGGCCTCCGCGTACGAAGTCTGGATCACGGACCAATCGGACACGGCCGAGAAAAGCGGTGGGTATCTGTACATCTACGACGGCGCGCAGTTGGCCGCGAATCCCTCGGAGGCGAAGCCTCAGACGACCATTGACTTCAGCGGCGAAGTCAACGCCCTGTGTAAGAAGGCCACAAAGAAGGGAGTCCGGCGGCCGCACATGGTGTTCTTTACCAAGGACCAGTCCCACGCCATTGTGTCTTTCCTGACCGGCCAAGTGTTGTTCATGGACGCCGCGAGCAAAAAACCGAAGGCGTGCGTCTTGGTCGGGAAAAATGTCCACGCGGCGTGGCCGACGCCTGACCAGAAGATGGCCATCGCGGCGAACATCAAAGAGAAAACGTTCGTCAGGATCTGGACTGATTACGCGGCAAATACGTTCACGTTCGACCCGGACAAAGACGTGATCGATCTGGGAGCGCGTGAAACCGGGGAGCTGCCGGATAACGCGCCCATCTGCCCGATCACCGACTCCACCAGCACCTATGCCTTTGTGACGCTCCGCGGCGGAGGGCTGATCGTGATCGATGTCACGCAGACGCCGATGAAACTGGTCGCGACCCTGAATAACAACGAGATCCGCCCAGGCGGCTGCGGCGGCACTCAAGTGGGCAATACCATCTACGTCAACTCCGGGGGCGGCTGGCCGGTAGCTCCGCTGGCCTATGACATCTACGCGCTCGATATCTCCAATCTCCCGCAATCCGTCTCGGCCAAGCTTGTCTCCTCACGCGAGACACAGTTCGCAGACTCCCACGGCATGGTGGCTGTAGGCCGATATCTTTGGAGCGTGGATCGAGCGGGGAACAATATCGAAGTGATCGACACCGTCACCAATCTGAGCGTGAATACCATTAATCTGGCTGGAACGATCAGCCCGGATCCGGCCCCCGACCTCATTGACGTGTCACCGGACGGTGCCTATGTGTTTGTCGGCCTGCGCGGGTCGTCCCCATTGACCGGGAACAACAAACAGGTCAACAACGCGAAGGGGTCGACTCCGGGCGTTGGCGTGGTCAAAGTTATGAACGGGGGCAAGGGTGGGGAGTTCGTCGGCGTCGCGCGGATCAGTAACATGAAGGATGGAAAGGAAACCGCCGACACGCACGGCACGGCGGTGAGAAAGTAGAGGGACGAGGAACCTAAGGGCCGTGGGGCAACCGGCTAGCCCGGATTATTCACGAACAGGTGAATAATCCGCCCTTCGATAAACTCAGGGCTCGCCCCGAGCCCCTCGACCGGGCTCGGGGTCGAAACCTATGGGTGCGACCGAGGCCGCACCTGTAAGCGCATTATTCACGAAGGCACTCCGTTCGTGAAGA
>JACZQN010000087.1 GCA_022545705.1 Nitrospirota bacterium
GATCCGGAAATGGCTGGGAGTCTTCTGGCCAATCTCAGCAGTGCCGCCTCTGGGTATGCGCTGTACAAGGGCGCCTCGTTTCTGATCGGCCAGCTCGGGAATCCGATCGCATCTGAGCTGGTCACGATCTATGATGACGGCCGGATGCCGGGGGGATTGGGCTCGCGCCCCTTTGATGGCGACGGGCTTCCGACGAGGAAGACGACCGTCGTTGACCGTGGCGTCCTCAGGAATTATCTGCTGGATACGTACTCAGCTCGGAAGCTGGGGCTGGCATCCACAGGCAATGCCTCCCGTGGAGTGGGAGAGACTCCCTCCGTGAGCCCGACCAATTTGTACCTTGTTCCGGGAACGCCGGATCCGTCAGATATTATCCGTTCCGTGCGTCGAGGCTTGTACGTCACGGAGTTGATCGGGTTCGGCGTGAATATGGTCACGGGCGATTACTCTCGCGGAGTTGCAGGGCTCTGGATCGAGAATGGGGAGTTGGCCTACCCGGTCGAAGAAGTGACAATCGCCGGCAACTTGAAACGGATCTTCGCGGATATCGACATGGTGGGGAGCGATCTGGAATTTCGCGGCCGCATCGCGAGTCCCACAATCAGAGTCAGCGAGATGACGATTGCCGGCAACTAGCCGAAAGTAAAAAGTAAAAGGGAAAAAGTGAGGTCGGATTAGCAGACCGTGCAACTTTTTACCTTGTACTTTTTCCTTTTTACTTGATGACATGGGGGTGGTCATGGCTGAGGCGTTGAACGCGAGCATGGTTCAGTATCCGAGTGAGAAGGTAACAGTCCAAGCGTATCTGGTGGCTCCCCAAACCAAGAAGACTCGGGCGGCGATGATCGTCGTGCAGGAATGGTGGGGCCTCAGTGATCATATTAAGGATATCGCACGGCGGTATGCCGGGGAAGGATACGTCGCGATTGCGCCTGATCTCTATTCCCGACTTGGGCACAAGGTGACGACCGATGCCGATGAGGCGGCCAAACTGATGGGGACCCTTCGCCAGGAGGATGGCCTCACGGATCTACATGCGACGTTGGCCTATTTGAAAACAGTGCCAGGGGTGGATGCCAACCGGATCGGCGTCACCGGATTCTGCATGGGCGGATCGTATACCTTGATGCTCCCGTGCACAACGACAGCGATCAAAGCTGCGGCGCCGTATTATGGTCAGGTGCCCAATCCCGACACTCCCCTCCAGAAGCTGGCCTGTCCGGTGCTCTATATCTATGGAGAGGATGATGGGTGGATTACCAAGGCGGACGTGCAGCGGCTGGCGACCGCGCTGAAGAAATATAACAAGCAGGGAGAAATCAAGACCTATCCTGGCGCGCCCCACGCGTTTTTTAACGACACCCGAAAGGATGTGTATAAGCCGGCTGAGGCCAAGGATGCCTGGAGTCGAACGTTAGCGTTCTTCCGCCTTCACCTCAAGACGTAAACGGAGCGTGCGAGCGGATTGCTCGGTACATGTCAGCCTCTCGCGGAGCCAGTTGACCATCGTTCTGCTGCTTGACATCCAGGGAACGGGAAGGATGCTCCCTACGGCGGGGAAGGGTATGGTCCAAATGGTGAATCGACTGCGCAGGACCGTGAGATCTATACCCTGTCCACGGGCTTGCTGCGAGGTTGCTCCGGGCTTGCGGTTGGCAATCACATGAGGGAGTGGGAAACACGACGTGGCTCTTGATACCGAATCCGGAAAGCAAATGCTGCAGCTGCTCACCTCCCGGTATAACGATCGGCTGTGGCGTAAGAAAATTGAGAAGACCTTGAGCCTTCCGGCCACAGGGGTGAGTGACGAAGTTCAACGCGCGATGTTCCTCTATCTCAAGCATGGCCTCAAAGCGTACAAGTCGCGCCGCGCAGATCCAGATGGGTGGATCGTCGGCGGGTTCGCCACCCTGGAGGTCATCGAGCGAGCGAAGCAGGTTCCAGCCACGGTGGGCCCGGCGATCACCCAAGACGATGTCGCCATCCTCGGGGTGGATCCTGGGCCTGAGGTGAATGACGTGTGGTGGGATGAGATGTTAGTGAGGTGGTTCGAAGAACCGGAATCTGAAGAGGCTGGTCCGGTCGTTGAAGAGTCCACTTCAGAGAACAACGAACAAGCTGCTGACGGCTGACTCCCTCAGACTTCCCGCTGATGCCCGCCTGCCTGTTTGACCCGCGCCTGCCGGTTGCAACTCCTCCCCAGGACAGCTGCCGTAGCAGCCTCTGTGCCCTCATCGCGCTTCAGTCTCCCAATGGCGTTGAGCCAACCGCTCTCTCGCCGAGCTCCCAGCGGGGTGGTGCAGTCCGGTCCTCGTGAAAGTCAACCGGAAAGGGTCCGTCCTTGATTTTCAGTGGCGGGCTGAGCATCATGACAGCCCTTGTCGGCATGGGCCGCCACATCTGATCACCGAATCGATAGCAGATGAAGACGTGACCAGAGAAGATTGTGAGACGGGAACGCGTCATAGAGCCTGCTCCACCCATTCCGTCCACGGCCAATCCGGCATGATTCCCTGTTCTGAACATCATCCTGCCAGTTCACCGTTCTCAGTCTTCTCGGTGATGCTGGCGTTCTGTCTCTGGTCCGGACTTGAACGTGAATTGCACGCTGCCCCTGCGGAATGTCCACGGCCAGTCTCCGCCACGTGTTTTCAACAGTACGTGTTCGACATCGAGGGGGAGCCGTTCGTTCCAGTGGAATTCCCCGACATTCACGTTGAAGTGTTCAATACGACCTATTTCTATAACGTCGAAGCTCAGGATACACGTATAGAGCGCAAGGCCTGTACGGGCTTTTTCTGCCCGCAGGAAGAGGTGAATGGATTTACGCTCTTTGGAGACTTTACCTCCCTGCAGCTCCGCTATTCGCCTGCGCCGAATGTCCAGCTCTATGGGGGGATCTTTTTCGCAATCCCATTCGGCGGAGAAGATACGGTGGATTTGGCCCGGCCCATCTTCACCATTGATTACCAGCCGATCGACGGCGTGAACTTCATCGCCGGCACACTGCAGTCCAGACACCTTTTCCTCGATGCTGTCTTTGACGACCTCGTGTACTTTGTCCGCCCGGTTGAGCAGGGCTTCCAGCTATTGATCGACAGCCGGTACTATCAGCAAGATCTGTTCATTAATTGGCAGCAGCAGAATACCAGGGTCACCAACGAGCGCTTTGACGTCGGGTACGTGGGCAAGTTGAAATTCGGACCGCTCCGTCTGAATACCCAGATCCATTTCGATCATCTTGGTGGAGAAATCCCGTTTCCGGACACCAGGCCCATCGTGACTCGGAACAATACCGCCTGGGCCATTGGTCCAGCTCTGGAGTTCTCACCGTTTCGTTATCTTCCGTTCGTCTCATGGTGGCGAGTGGTCGGGGCCAGCTTCACGTTTCTGGGGAGCAGAGATGACCCTGATACACGACCGCCGGAGCTCACCACGGAAGGCCATGCTCACGAGTTGAGAGGTTGGGTAGAGATGTTCGGAACGCGGCTGGAAGCGGCACGATGGAAGGGCGATAACTTCGTCACCTCGCTTGGCGACCGCTTCTATGGCGTGCCGGAGATGACCGAGGTGAGTATCGCCACACTCGTTCCCCTTGCCCCCGAGGTGTTCCTGGAACTTGGCGGGGTGCTTCGTTTCATCGATATCAATGCCAACAGTGATCCCGTGAGTGTCGGATACGCGGCGGTCCATTGGAACATGGATTTCGACCTGGGTCCGTTATTCAAGCAGGGATCTTGAAGGCCCGACGTTCTCGCTTCGCTCGTGCTGCCAGGCAATCCGCTTGCCTCGTCGGCTCCGGCACCCGAAATCGTTGTGCGCACGCCAGCGTGAGCTTGATCGCCTGAGCCAGCCCGATCCGATGCCCGATGGAAACGAACACCGGTTTGACCTTGTCACGCGTGCGAAGGACTCCTCCTAGGACCTGTCCACGGCCGTTGTAGAGGTAGGAGACAGAGCCGCGCGACAGCGCGGGGTCTTGGTAAGTGCCGACTAAGACAGATTTGGCGCACCCGATGACTGGCCGATCCAGGAGCACGCCGATGTGGCAAGCGAGACCGGCTGCCCTGGGGTGCGATCGGCCATGTCCGTCAACAAAAATCAGATCAGGTTCGTGCCGGAGTCGCGCAAATGCGCGGAGAAGTGGTGGAGTCTCCCGGAAGGACAACAGGCCCGGGATATAGGGGAATGAAATCTGTTCCTTGAGCGCGATGGCCTCGACGACCTCTAGCCCCGGAAACCTGAGGACCACGACGCTCGCAAACACTGTGTGGGCATCTGTGTCGTAGGCCAGGTCAGCTCCCGCGACGAGCCGCGGGACGCCGAGACGTCCCCGAGGAATCACCCGTGCGCGAACCTGCTCTTGAATCCGCATGGCTTCGCGTGGGGTCACGTCCCACGGGTGAAACCCGTACACCTGCATCGCAGGTCTTACGTCCCGAAGAGATCCATTTGCGTATCCTGAGCAGGCGGGGACGCGACGGGAGCTGTGGGAATGCTTTCTGCTGCGCTGACTTGATCAAGATAGATTTTGAGCTTCCGGAAATCTTCCCGCAGCGGTTCTTGGAGTCTGCCTTGGTGGAGGGCAGCGGCCGGGTGGAGCATCGGGAACACCACGAAATCCCTCACATGAAAAGCCTGGCCGCGCACCTTGGTGATGGCGACTTTCTTCTCCAGGAGGGTTTGCGTTGCCCAATTCCCGAGGCTACAGACTAGCTTGGGCCTGATCAACTCGATCTGTTGCAGGAGGAATGGCTTACAGGTGTCCACTTCATCCGTCTCGGGATCCCGGTTGTTCGGCGGACGACACTTGATGACGTTGGCGATGTAGATTTCCGAGCGTGAGAGCCCGATCGACTGCACGAGTTCTGTCAGCAGCTTGCCGGCTGCGCCCACAAAGGGCTCTCCCTGCCGATCCTCATAATAGCCGGGGGCCTCGCCCACGAACATGATCGTGGCCTGAGGATCGCCGGTGCCGAACACCACCTGGGTCCGACCCAGGCCGGCCAGTTTGCAGCGCTGGCAATTGTGGAGGGAGTCGCGCAGTTCGGTGAGCGTCATCCAGGTCGCTCAGGTGCCGGATTCGTGGCGTGAACGGGCCGCATCTTAGGTGCGGCTGCCGAGGTTGTCAAGTTCGTCTGACGGCGATCACCCTAGCCCCTCGCTTGTCGCCTCCCGACACGTGAAAGGTTCTCGGTCGCTTCCGTTGTGATGATCGCCTCCGCGCAGCGGATGCCACTGAGAACCGCGCCCTCCAGCGAGGCTGGTAGTCCGGTGTCCGTCCAGTCTCCGGCCAGCAGGAGATTGGGGTAGGGACTTTGCTGGAGAGGCCGAAGCAGAGAAGTGCCCGGGCGCATGGACAGATACGCGTGCGGCTGTCGGATGATCCGAGAGCCCAGAACCTTCGCAGTGGTGAGCCCGGGGAAAGCATAGGCCACTTCGCTGAGCGCGATATCAAGCAACTCTTGGTCGGGCCGTTCCAGCAGCTCTGGTCTCCCAACTGCAACCAACGACATGATGCACCCTTTCTGTTCGGAGTCATGGTGAGGTCGGCAGACGATCCAGTGGTAGGTCCTGTGTGCCAGGAGCAGCAGTTGAGGGTTGGGGACAGAACAGTCGATTCGCACATGGAGGGTGAGCGCCGAAGAGTCGGTCAACTGCGTGAGCTGCTGGAAGTAAGAGAAGTGAGTCAGGGCTCGCTCAGGGAGCAGTGCCACGAGTTGTCTGTGAGGCAGCGCCACGAGGTACCAGTCCGCTGAGCTCACGGTGCCATCCTGAAGCACCACCCCGATAACACGGTTGGTGTCGAACCGGATTTGAGTCGCTCTGGTCTCCAGCCTGATGACTGCCCCTGACCGAGCGATCCGATCGTGGATCGGCTCCAAAAGGAGCGACGTGATGCCGCGGGTGGGGATCGCGAGCGCCGAGTGCTGGCGGGCCGATAAGAAGCAGCGCCTCACCATGTTGATCAGCGCCGATGCCGAGATCACAGCCACGTCGTCTCCGGTCAGGAAGCGAGCCAGCGGAGTCCAGAACTGCGCGCGGGCTGTGTCCGATTGTCCGATGTCTTTAAGCCAGTCTTCCCCGGAGCGACTCTCGAGATCAAGGGACAAGGCCGGGTCACCCTCCCAGGTCCGCTCGAGCACGTTCAGGACCCGCCATCGGTCTCGGAGCGGGAGCCCGCGAAAGGTCGCCGCGCTAAGTATCGCGCCGAACGGTCCCGGCACCCAGGGACGTCCCAGGCGTACTCGACGGGGGCCGGGGAGTAAAAACTCGAAGCGGAGCTGCTGGGGGAACTCCACCAGATGCCTTGTGCCCAAGGACTTCAACACAGTCAATGTGGCTGTGTGGCAACCAAGGAGAACGGTGGGGAAGTGCTCTGTATAGGCCGCTGATCCGTGAGGAAAACTCCCGTGCCGGGTTCGACAGTCACCAGGGCCAGTTCCTGAGCTGATTAAGCGGCCTCCCAGCTCGCTTCGTTGTTCCAAGAGCCTCACGGCATAGCCACGAGTGCTTAAGCGAAGCGCAGCGGTGAGCCCGGCAGGACCTCCCCCAATGACCAGGACGGAGCTGCTCATGACTGTCTTACTCTCGCAGGATGGTGCCCGCCTGGCTGGGTCGTTCCACCGATGCCTGCCCTGGGATCACCGGGTGGAATGATGGATGCCTGGGTGGTAGAGAAACCGAGACTGTAGCCAGACTCCGGCTGCGATTGCCAGACGGTATGCGGGCGCTATCGTGACTCGGGCTCCGAACACTCGGTAGTCGCAACGCTCGATGCGGTTCAAGATTCGGACATACACCCCGCGCATCATTTCCGCTACGGTCAAGGTGTGTTGGTCATCGGAAGGGAGCGAGGCAGCCACGGTGCGTGCCTTCTCATAGAAGGCACGCGCTCGGGCACATTCGTATTGCATGAGATCGATGAACGCTGTGGAGTAGGTGTTTTTGAGGAGCTCCTCTTCCCCGTACCCGAAGCGTTCCAGATCCTGCTGCGGGAGGTAGATGCGACCGCGGTCCGCGTCGGTCCCCAAGTCTCTCAAGATGTTCGTGAGCTGGAAAGCCATGCCGAGGTTGATGGCGTATGCACGTGCATCGGGCGAGAGGGTCCCGAACACTTTGAGGCAGATCAACCCGACCACGGATGCGACCCGGTAACAGTACAAGGACAGGTCGTCGAACGTCGCGTACCGGGAGGTGGTCAGGTCCATCTCAACGCCGCGGATCAGATCCTCAAAATAGTCCTGCGGGATTTCCAGGCGCCGCGCGTGTTCCGCCAGACTAATGGTGACCGGGTACGTTGGGCTGCCGCGGTAGGCCGCTGCTAACTCAGCGCGCCATCGGCGGAGGACTTCCCGGGGCTCACTCCCCGGGGGTGCGTCGTCTACGGCGCTATCCACTTCTTTGCAGAACGCATACACCGTGTACATGGCTTCGCGCCGGGCGAGGGGAAGGAAGAGGAAGGAGTAGTAAAAGTTGCTCCCACTTCGCCGGGCGACGGCTTTACAGTAAGCGTGAGCTTCGGCCGGAGTCATGGCATGGATGTTACGTGGGAGCTGTGGTTATGCAGGTCGATGCGTTGGACTCCGGCCGGCAACGTTTCTCCAAAGATCGCGGGATGGCACAGCGCGACCAAGATCGCCACTCCCTCAATGAGGCGGGGACCGGGTCGGCTGAAATAGGAGGCGGCATCTACTGCAAACACCTTCCCGTTCCGCACTGCCGGGAGGCTGGCCCAACCCTGTCGGGCGGTCAGGCAGTTCAATTCGCGGACCGTCCTCTCGATC
This sequence comes from Nitrospirota bacterium, assembly GCA_022545705.1. Lineage (GTDB taxonomy): Bacteria > Nitrospirota > Nitrospiria > Nitrospirales > Nitrospiraceae > JACZQN01. The sequence goes on from JACZQN010000087.1 coordinate 7,788, forward strand.
GAGAAGCCGCACGGCATCAACACCAGGACGTCAGGCGCGCTGCCGAGGATCTCCGCCCACGTCACCTGCTTGGATGGCCTGCTGGCTGACCCTAAAGGGTCAACCCCACCGGCTACGGTGACCATTTCCGGCACCCAATGGCCAGCGACATAGAGCGGATCAAGCCATTCGATGCAGACGACCTTCGGACGAGACTGCGCTCGCGCTACCTGCTCGCGCAAGGAGTTCAGTCGAGCCCGCAACGCGGAGGCCATCCGATCAGCCTCAACCTCGCTCCCAATCGCGTCACCGATCTGTTCGATGTCAAGCAGGATATCGTCAAGGCAAGTGGGATTCAGCGACATGACTCGGGGCGGTGTGGGTAAGGCGCTGATGGCGCGTTGCAGTTGGTCCGGCGTGACCGCGCACACATGGCACAGGTTCTGCGTAATGACCAGATCCGGCCGTGCACGAGTAAAGACGGCCTCATCAAGTGCGTACAGTTGTTGGCCAGCCTGCACCGTGGCGCGCACTTGGTCGTCGATTGTGTGGCTCGAGGTTCGCTCAGGGTCAATCAGCGCTCTGACCATGACCGGTTTGTTTCGAACTTCAGGGGGAAAATCACATTCGTGGCTGACTGCGACGAGGTCATCACTCCGCCCCAGTGCCGCCACCACTTCAGTTGCGCCGGGCAACAACGAACAAATTCTCACGGGGTGTTTCCAGTCCCTTCGCGGAACCAATTCACCGAAGTTCAGGGCTGGCGCGGCACTAGGTTCCACGCCGCGAGAGCGACGTCAGGCGCCGCACCAGAGCCGGGTTGCAAGTTCACTGAGGGTGACGTCTTCGAGTGAGCGGGTCACCGCATCCGCTTCGTGCAGATCCTCCATCGCATGGGTGTTCGCTACTGCCAGAACCTCCATCCCAGCGGCGTGGGCAGCCTGGATGCCAGGCAGGGAGTCTTCAATAACCAGGCACTCGCCTGGTCTCAATTGGCTCTGCCCGGGTTGAGTCAGGCGATTCAACCCCGCGAGGGCGTGCAGAAAGCCTTCAGGGTCCGGTTTGCCGCGCTGGGTGTCCTCGGAACTGGTAATGTGCTCAAACTCTTTCCTCATGCCCACCTGCTCGAGGACGAACTCAATTTCATGGCGGAGCGCTCCGGACGCGATCGCAAGCCGGTATTTGCAAGCAGCTTCGCGGACGAACTCGCCGACGCCGGGGAAAATGACCAGGTGCTGCCGGATGTAGTCCTGATACGCGCGGGCCTTGCGTGCCACGAGATCGGCGACTGTGGGCTGTCCAACAGTTCGGCCATGAGCGGCCAGGATCGCAGCGAAGCAACCTTTGTCGTCGTAGCCCAAATAGGTTGAGTAGTACTCTTCTTTACTGAGAAAGATCCCCAGCTCGCCGAGGAGTCGTTGAAACATAGCAAGATGGACAGGCTCATTGTCCGAGACGACGCCGTCGAAATCGAAGATGATTGCTCTGAGCATGGATATTCGCCTGCGAAAAGTCAGATATTATAGCACAGCTGATCCAGAGACCGGGGCGACGTTTTCACGGGTGAGGAAGACTGCGGAAGGCGGCGGAACGAGGTTAGCCCACATTATTCATGAACACTTCTGCTGCAATCGCGGATTCGCGGCTGCGACAAGCCTGCATGCGGTTGCCCCGGCATGCAGGCGGGC
>JACZQN010000019.1 GCA_022545705.1 Nitrospirota bacterium
GGGCGTATTCTCGTTTCAACGCCTCGCGTTGTTCCTTCAATGCCTCGATTTGCTTTTCCAGTTTCTTGGTGCTCGTAGAAGACAGATAGTTGATGATGCCCGTGACCGATTCCTCCAATTGTTTGTTATTGTCTTCGTCGCTTTCCAGAACGGCCACACAAAGGGGTTGCAGCGCCTTGGGGACATGTTCCCTCACCACCCGCAAGGCTTTGGACGTATGACTCGTCACCAAGATGCTTTTCCGCTGCGCTAGCAGGTGCCCGATCAGGTTGGCAATCGTATGACTCTTGCCGGTGCCGGGGGGGCCTTGAACCGAGACCGCGCCCGTCTCTTCCAGGCGGTGGATCACACGCTCCTGCTCCGGATTGGCGTATTTAGCAAGAAGCAGGTCGATGGCCTTCGTCTCGGATTCATCCCGCTCGGCCCCCGCGCCGGTGTCAATGCCCACCACGCGTAACAGGGACTCGGGGAAATCTTCCTTCTGCGGAATGAGCTCGATATATTTTTCGATGGACTCCGCAAATCCCAACGTCCGTAGGCCGAGAAAAATATGGGGTCTTCGATAGAGATAAGGCCCCGACGCATCACGTGCCTCAATTTCATTGTTAAAGTATTTGCCGTCCCTCCAAAGCCTCTGAACAATATCCTTCAGAAAACCGCTGGTCTCATCACCCCCCAAAGGATGGTAATGCCCATCCTGGAGCGCCTGACGGATCTGCTTCAGCGTCGCGCCATCGCCACTCAGAAACCGCAGGAGCGAGGAATACATTTCCGGAGGCTCTTCCGAGTCGCGCAAGACAAATTCCGGAACTCCAGCGTTGAAATCGAGCGCGATCCTTTGCAGCAAAATCGGATGTCTGACGACGTGGCCATCTTTTTGCGTGACAAGGATTCCGTCCGCCGCATAAATTTGATATCGTTCAGACTCGCGTTGCAGTGTGCCATACAAATCGAATAAGTCTTCGAACGCCCCTAACGCATCGAGAGTCTTTTTCTCGGTCATCTCCCACTGGCGCTTCAGATTGATCCAATCTTCAAGGGCACGGACACGTTCGGGCACGTCTTTAAATTGTTCCTGCTTGCCGCCCGGTAGTTTGAGCGTGGTTCGGACAAAGGTGGAAGGCTCGGCTTCCACCCGAGCGTATCCAGGTTTCAACCAGTTTCTTAGGATCATGCTTGGCTCAGGACATTCACTTTCATTCGGGCGGCTCACTTTGATAATAAAGTCACCGTCCGAACTCTTTTGGTTGAGATCGTGCTGGACGCCGAAGAGCTCCAGGTTGGTAAAATCTCTTCCCCGCAAGATGGTGGGGTAAAGCGGGAGCGTATCGAGCCAGAACAGCCACTCATAACGCTCGGAATTCACCACCGGCGGCGTCTTGATGTGATTCAGCTCCTTGAGGTACTGGAAGACCCGCTTGATCTTCTGCCGGGCGTCTTGAATGTTATATTTCCGTCGTACCTGCTGGCTCATCGTTATCTCTTCGGATCAGGAAGTCCGTGGCATGAACCTTGGAGCAAACATGCGCGACATCGATGAGTTAGAGTTCTTACCCCTGGGATGCTCCTCGGAAGCCCCCCCCTCACAGCTCCATATACCAATATAGCAACCCTGGAGGAGCCGGTGGGTTGCAGAGGCAGGGTTACGGGCGGCTTCTTGTGTACAGACCTCCAGGGCAGCACGCACGTGTGTACGGCTGGGAGCGTAGTCCTGGTCCTCCCCTGGGGCTTCGGGGTGAAAATGGACAATCTTGTAAGTGATTGACAGATTTGAACACGCGTTGCAGGTCGTCAAACTTTACCTGAAAAGGGGCGCCTCGGGTTCATGGGACCTGGCCCTCCCGCCGGAGGGGCCCCCTAGGGGATCGGGTTGAAAGGGCCCACCTAGTGGCCTGGCGATCAGGCCTGCAAGGCCCCAAGGAAGACGTCTGGTCCACTGGCTGGGGGTCCGGCTCGTCGGGAGCGCCCGTCCTGAGGGGGAGGAGGAAGCGGGAGGATTGGGTGCGATGGCAGGTGAGAGACTATCCGCCTGAAGCCCGTTCGACGTGATCGCCGAAGGGGTGATAGCACTTTGCTTTTGGGGTGGGCGGCCCCAACGCCCTCAAGAAGGCCCAACTGGGGTCCTTGATGAGCTCTTTCCCCTCCCGCTGTCAAGATACTGCGGCTCGATGCATGGCGGGGGCGGATCCGACTTTCTGTGTGCGTTCGCGCGAACACAGCCCCTGGCGAAGAGCACTCACGAAGCCACGGCACCGTCAGGCGGAGCATGCGCGGTGTGGGGCTACAACCCGAGATGGATCAGGATGTTCTCACTCACGTCAGGCTGGGCAATAAAGGCGATGATGCGCATGGCTCCGGCACAGCGTGGACACTCCTCACAAAAGATACAACGCGTAGGGAGCTGAGCAGTTGAACGAGGAGAGGGTCAGGACCAGGTCGACGACCTGATTGAGGCCGCCGTGCAATCTGACCTGTGGTCGGCAGTTGCGTGGAGCCCGCGAGAGGGGCGCCATCGCGGAAGGAATGCCCGCGGCGTGGATGGTCGCATCTATCCTTGGGGGAAACAGCCTGCCGGACTGGGTCGGGCAAACTTTGGACGGCGGGAACTCTCCGGTCCGGTTCGGGCGAGACCGGAGCGGCTTCGGTTGTATCCGCCCATCATTGCTGTGGACAAATACGAAAATGCCGTCAGCCCCTTTGGCGTGCATCAGGTGGCCGGGAACGTGGCCGAGTGGGTTGCGGACTGGTACGATGCGGCCTATTATAGGAAAGCTCCTGACCGCAACCCTAAGGGCTCCGAAGGGGGAACACACAGGGCATTTCGGGGTGGGGGCTGGATCGACAGTACCCCGATGGTTCGGGCTGCCCAGCGCAATGGAGCTGATCCCGATACTCGAATGAACTGGCTGGGCTTTCGCTGCGCAAGAGACAGTCCTGACGCTGAGCCCGACTCACAGAGGGGACGGCCCGTCCAGGCTGAGACTATCGTTCAGCCAATTCCCTAGAAGGGGCAGAGGAGGTGCGACCATGAGAAAAACAGGTGTGATATGGGCGAGCATTCTCGCGGTGATTTGTTTGATCTCGTACGTGGGGATTTCGCTGGCTTCGGAGGAATCTAGGGACACAGTCGGTGTTTCACCGGAGGTGGTTGCCGATTATATCCATTCGGTCATTGAAGCGGACAGGACCCTGTACACTACGCACGTCGTGCAACGGATGCAGGAGGGCGGGATCGTGATCGCAGCGGAAGCTTGGAAGAGGCGGAACGCTCTTCCCCTTCCGGCTCAGATGCTGCTGCTCGCGGGGCTTCATGTGGAAGAGCGAGGGACCGGCCTTAAATACAGGCTCGCGAGTCTCTGGCCCATTTATGAGAAAAACGGGCCGACCACGGACTTCGAACGGACAGGACTGGAGGTGGTGGCTGAGGATCCCAGCGAGCCCTATACGGGAATCATCAAACGAGGGGACAAGAGTTATTTCAAAGCCATTTACGCGGATAGGGCGGTTTCCAAAGCTTGCGTGATTTGTCACAACGGCCACATTCTTAGTTCAAAGCGCGATCGGAAGCTCGGCGATGTGATGGGAGGCATCATCATCTCCTTTCCGCTCCCGCAGGAAGACTAGGCAACTTGCAGGCTGATGCTTCCCAGACCGCCTTCTGTCATTCATGACGGTCTTTCTTGTCTGGGTTCACCTCCTGGCGGCCGTCGCCTGGATCGTTTGAATTCTTCCTCGGTGGCCAGCCTCACATGGTGCGTCTGGAAGATGTCTCGTTTGGCCAGCTCCTTCCCTGGCACATGAAGGGTCTGGGCCAACGAATCAATTCTCAATGACGGTTGGTTAGCGGGACATAGGCCCGTCCGTGTACACCTTCGTAGATCTGACCCGGCCGGAAGAGGCGATTGTCTTGAAGCTGCTCCACCCAGTGAGCCAGCCAGCCGGACACGCGGGCCATTGCAAACACGGCTGGGAAGAAGTCGGGATCGAGGCCCATCGTCTTGTACAGCACGCCGGAGTAGAAATCCACGTTGGCATGGATGCCCTTCCCTCGTAAGAGTTCTTCCCCCACCCGCTCCACTTCTTCGGCCAGGTCGTAGAGGGGAGAACGCCCGTACTGGGCAAACAGTTGCTGGGCAATGGCTTGAAGACTCGCGGCCCGCGGATCTTTAACCTTGTAGAGCCGGTGACCAAACCCCACCAGCTTCTGTTTGGCGGCCAGCTTCTTCTCGAGATACGATCGGACATGTTCACGCGAGCCGATCTCCTCCAGCATTTCCACCACCTCCTGTGCCGCTCCCCCGTGCAGAGGCCCCTTCAGGGTCCCGATAGCCGATGAGACAACGGTATAGGGATCGGCAAGCGTGGAGGCAGTCACCATGCCGCTGAAGGTCGAAGCGTTCATGGTGTGTTCGGCATGCAGGATCAGGCAGGTATCCAGGACTTTGGCTATGGCGGGGTTGGGCACCTTTTCGGTCAGCATGTAGAGAAAATTGCTGGCATGGTCCAGATCGTCCCGCGGTTGGATCTGCTCATCGCCCCGTCTGACCCTGTAGTAAGCGCTGACGATGGTCGGGACCTTGGCGATGAGTCTCACGGCCGACCAGTACTGCACCTCGGGATCCAACACTTGCCGGGCCGGGTAAAACATGCCAAGCGCCGCCACGGCTGCCTGGAGGGCATCCATCGGATGCCCGTGCTCAGGGAGGCATTTGATCAGGTCAATGATCCGATACTTGATCCGCCGGTGGTGGACGAGATCGCTCAAGAACCGGTCGCGTTCTGCTTGCGTGGGCAACCGATCGTAAAGGAGCAGGTACGTGGTTTCCAGGAAGGAGCTCTTCGCGGCCAGCTCTTCAATCCGGATGCCGCGGTACTCCAGCAGCCCGATCTGACCGTCCACGAAGCTCACCTTGGATTTAGCTGCGGCAACGCCCGCGAGGCCAGGGGAAAACTCCTGCATGCAGACCCTCCCAGGAAGAATGTACCGATGGAGCCATTGATTCATCGACCCAATGACAAAATGATTCAATGACTCAATAGCTCAGTCCAGCTTTTTGCGTTATTCTCGCTTGAATGAAGGGTGAAAGGCAAAAGGTAAAACTGGATCACCGGACCCTGCTCACTTCAAGTTCATCTCGTAATTCGTCAGATCCGTGAGCTCAGCCTCGCTTAGACCGGCAAACGCGGGCATGATGGACCCCAGTGCGACGGATTCCGGATCCTTCAACCGGCGGATCAGCCAGTCAGCGTCCCGCTGGGCTCCCACGTAGGAAAGCTCCGGTCCGATCATCTCACCCTCTCCATGAATGCGATGACAAGCGGCACAGCCGAGAGTCTGATACAGTTGCTTGCCCCGCACCACCGAGGGGTCGGTGACTGGCATCTTTACAACCGTCCTCAGCGAGATGAAGAGGAAGGTAAAAACGACGGTGAGCAGGAGACCACCAGCTCCAATGACGATCGCTCGAGAGAACGGCCGGCGCTCAGGCCACCGGTCCAAGAACGGCAGGAGGAATAATAGGGCATAGAACAGCACCGCAACCACAACGGTGCCAACAATTTCCCACGGACCTCGGAAATACTTCAGCATTTCGTAGTAGAAAAGGAAGCACCACTCGGGAATCGGCGTGAGCAATGACGGGCGCGAGATTGACGTGCGGACGCCTCTGACAGACGCATCAGCCGTTCGGATCTTGCAGCTCGGGAGCATGCGTCTGGATCCGTCAGGCCACGAACGGTGAGGCGATGAAAGATGCTGAAGGAGTTCAGTTGTTGCAGTGGTGCTTGCCAAAGCTGCGCATGCGCTGGCCAGGTTTCCGCAAAGTGCGGCGGCAGGTTTATAAGCGCATCGACCGTCGCTTGAAGGAATTGGATCTATCGGACGTGGCCAGTTACCGATCCTACCTCGAGCGGCACCAAGACGAATGGCCGGTATTGGACGCGCTGTGCCGGATTTCCATTTCGCGGTGTTATCGCGACAAGGGAGTCTTCCAGTATCTGGAACGAGAAGTCCTGCCTCAGTTGGCCCAGAGGGCAGCCGCCAAAGGAGAGAACGATGTGCGGTGCTGGAGTATTGGGTGCGCATCCGGCGAAGAGCCCTACACGCTGGCGATTTTGTGGACGCTCGGCGTCGCGCCTCAGTTCCCTGCAGTCAGTTTGCGGATCTTGGGCACAGACTCTGACCCGAAAGCGATCGAACGTGCCGAGAGGGCCTGCTATCCGGGAAGCAGCATCAAGGATCTTCCTGCGGATCTCCTGGCAAAGGCCTTCATCCCATCATCAGACAGGTTTTGCGTGAGCGCGGAGTATCGGGCGCTCGTAACTTTCCGAGAGCAGGATATTCGCGTGACGGCGCCGACTGATCTGTTTCATCTCATCCTGTGCCGGAATCTCGCATTCACTTACTTCGACGATGGGTTACAGCGTGAAACGCTCAACACGATCGAGGGAAAGCTGCACCCGGGCGGAGCACTCGTGATCGGCAGCTTGGAATCCCTGCCCGATGGAGTGTCAGAGTTTGACCCTTGGCTGCAGAAGTTGGGCGTGTATCGAAAGTCCTGGGAATCTGGGTCGCCTTAGCTCTGAGCAAGGCTATGCATTCCTGAGTGCGCCCCAGCCGAGGCTTTCTCATCAAAGTGTGTGGTGCCCGCGGAGGCACTCATCTCTGACATCTGTGTGGCATGGTGCGCATCCATGGAGAGATCCCAAATAGCCGCGTGGCTGGAACCTGCATTACAGGTGCCTTGTAGGGGGCTATTCTTCGTCGGTGATTCGGGGAGAGGGCCCACAGAGGTGACGCTCGAAGAACTGCACGACCCGCAACTCATACTGATGTCCCTCGAACGCGTGGGCCAAGCCATGGTCAGCGTCCGGGACGATCCAGACCTCGGTGCTAGCCGGGTTTGCGTTGGCCTGGATCCGGTGAGCATGTTCGACAGGAATCTGGGAATCGTTCTCTCCATGAATAAGCAGCAAGGGGGTCGTCATGTGCCGCACCGCCTCCGCCGGCGCGGCGTCGGTGACCTTCACCCCGAGGATGAGACGGGCATACAGCTTCGTGAGCGCCACAAAGGGCCATTTGGTGGGCCCGGGGAGAAAGAAGAACTGGTGCGCGATCACGTCCTCAAGTCTTGCGTAGGGACTATCCGCCACAATGGCCCTAATGTCCGGATGCTGTGCCAGTATGAACGCCGCCGCGCTCATGGAGAAGCCCATCGCCCCCATTCGCTTAGGATCGACATCATCCCGCTGCTTCAGATACGCGACCGCCCCCTCTACGTCACGCGTCTCCAGTAAACCGGCTGTCGTATAGGCCCCGTCGCTCTCGCCGAAATAACGGAAGTCAATAAGGAGAAGGTTGAATCGGCTGTGAAGAAAAATCGTGTGGCCGAGAATGTTGGCTTTGTCAAACGGGTAGCCATGTCCCACTAAGATCGTTGCGCAGCCACCTGCTCGGCTGTGCTCGTTCGGAGACTCTCTTGTCCTTGCAGCCGGGATGAACCAGCCGCGCAGCGTCAGGCCATCGGCGGTTGGAAAGGAGATCCGTTCATAGCGTAAACCATACCGTCCAGGGTCATCTTGCGTCGTAAACGTCGGTGGGTGAACACCGAGGATCAAGTTGAGGAGGGGGAGCAGAGCGATTACTCCGAGGATCCAATAGAGAAGTTTCCAACTCACTGCGTTTCCCTCATTGCCGCGCCGATCTCCCGGGCTAATGTCTCGGCCAGCGAGTCCCGGTTCTCAACGGTGACGGTCACAATGCGGCAGTCCGGTCGCTGCTTGACCTGCTGGATGAATCCCATGCCTTTGAGGGCAATGGTGGCAATGACGGTTCTTGATGAATCGAGGAGGGTCCTCATTTGTTCAACAAACCACCTCGAAAGGCATTCCATTTTCCCGATCTCGTCTATCACGATCACACGCGATGGTAGGTGACTCAGATTGAGCTCCGCCAGCAACCGTTCAAATCCGACCACATCAACCCGGTAGCGACCAACTCGGTGGGAGCTGTGGTGATCAACGTGCGAGAGAATCTGTTGGCGGCCATCTAGGGTCACAAGCTGAAATCCTTTCCGGATGCCGCGCACACGAATTTCTTCCGTGTAAAACCCGATTGGTTGGTAGTCCGTAAGCCGCTGAGCCAGCTTACGGATCAGCGTGGTTTTGCCGACGCCTGGCAGTCCAGTAATCAGGATGTGGCTCATGTTCACGCCACCGGCATTCTCTCACACTGCGACCACAGGCGCGCATCATGCGTTTGGGAGGTGATCACATGTCCGCGCTTCGCGAGCGCACTGCCTTGATCTTCTACTGAGAGTGAGATAGAAGGGCACGAGGACATGCTGTTCAAATAAGGCGGCATGCTCCACCTGTTTCGCCAACGGGAGTGCCGAAAGGGAGTTCGGGCAGTCTATGAGCCGCCAATGGTGCGCCTTTTCACAGCGCCGTTTGAGCTGCTGGGAGCGCGACACGGACGATAGGCATCACGCTGGCTATCGGGATGTAACAGAAACAGGTGCCCGCGTGTCTTGCGCCTCATGTCGCTGTTGCCGATTGAAAGGTAAGCGGGCCGAGGGCCCCAACCGCGATAGTGATGGCCGGGATTCTCATGACCAGGAGATAACAACCTCGTCGGTTCCCAAGGGCCTCGATGGAGGCCGCTGGTATCAGGCCGCACGCCTGGAGATGTTGCATAAGCGCAGAGGGCAGCATGTAACGATTCACCCAGCCTGGGTGGGGATGATGGCCAGACTGTCCGCACCAAGTCAATACGCATGCCGGATTCCAAAAGCTCAAAAAGTTCCATCCAGATAGGCGGTGCCACGGGCTAGCCGCTGACTCGCGCGTTTTCCCTCCGGGATGTGGGCACTGTTCCAGTGCTCGATTGAACGGCAACAGGCAGTCCGTATGAGCGTAGTGGAAATCGATGGATCGCAATACTCCGGAAGCGGGACGATCGTCCGCCAGGCGGTCGCGTTTTCCGCGCTCACCGGTCAGCCGGTCCATATCGTGAACGCCCGCATTCGGCGTCCAAAGCCGGGCCTTCGCCGCCAGCACGTCCGTGTCGTTGAGGCCCTTGCACAACTGGTGAACGGCAAGGCTGAAGGTCTCTTCCAGGGATCTCGAGAGATGACCTTTCGACCGGGCACGCTCAGGATAGGCAGACACTATTACTGGGACATCGGCTCTGCCGGATCCACCACCATGCTCGCGCTGGCTGTTCTGCCGGTGTTGGCTTTCGGCTCTGCTCAGGTCAGCGTGGAGTTGAGAGGTGGCCTCTTCCAGGATTTTGCTCCATCTGCCTTTCACTTGCAGCAGGTGATCCTGCCCCTCCTTCGGCGAATGGGACTTGAAGCCGAGGTGGAAATGCGACGCCCGGGCTACGTGCCGAGAGGAGAGGGCATTCTGTACCTGACCGTCAAGCCGCTGAGGCAGGCGATTCAAAGCCTCAGTCTTGAGGAAGCCGGAGTGGTGGAGAGGATCTGGGGCATTGCGCTCGCGTCCCATCTTGAGGAGCGGCGCGTGAGCCATCGTATGGCTGAGGCCGCGAAGAAGGCCCTGGTGGCCGCGGGCCACCGAGCCGACATCGAGATAAGGAACGACACGCTCTCCCTGCAGCCGGGAGCCGCGTTGGCTGCCTTCGCAGATTTGGGCGGGGAGGTCCGCCTCGGGGCAGACCGAGCCGGCGCTCTGCGACGGACGGCTGAGTCGATCGGGAAGCATGTCGCCAAGCAGCTTCTTGAGGATTTGAAAACCGGTGCGACGCTGGACCGCTTCACTGCGGATCAGATCATTCCGTTTGCTGCTCTGGCAGACGGGGAGAGTCGCTTCCGCGTGCCAGCGACGACAGAACATCTCCTGACCAGCGCGTGGTTGGCAAAGACATTTCTTGGGTCTGAGGTGAGGCTAGAGGACCATACCCTCTCAATCACCGGCATCGGCTTTCATCCAAGCATGTTGGAGAAGTGATGAATCATCACGACAGCCGAAAAATATGTCCAGTGTCAGGTGTTAACCCGGTCCGAAAATATCATCACAGCCACGGACCGCTGGGAACGATGAGCGAGCGCCATGCGCGCACCTCTCCGTCAGTATAGTACCTCATGGCCCCTCCAGGGGCCCAGCGAATCCGACCACCCATGGCACGACACTCAGAAGAACTGGCCGTGTTTCTGATTCCGTGCTCGGGCTGTGTTCAGATCGGGGTTAATTGGCCTCCCGGAGGTGGCCCCGGAGAAACACCAGAGCACGCTGGTGACACAAGGAATCTATTCTCGCGTGCGGCATCCCAGGTATGTGGAAATGCTGCTCGGCAAGCTCGCGCATGCCCTGTTCACGAACTACCTCGCCGCCTATGGTGTGTTTGCCTTGTCCGTGGCCGGACTGGCACTCATCGTTCGGCTGGAAGAAAGGGAACTGTGCCGAAACGGGCGGCCCTTCGTGCGGCGAGCTGGCGTTAGGCCCCGCTCTAGGGTTTCCCCTCTGCAGCTATACGTTCGGCGCGCCGGAGCTGTGCCGCAAAGCTTCCTCGGTTGAACGCCCAGAAGACAGACACCGGCAGGCCGGCTTCACGCAGCGCGCGTGCGCTATATTGGTGACACTGATGAAAAAAATGGTAGGAGCGCGACGCGGGGTAGAAATTGGTGTTCCCCGCCGTGAAGACCGGGTCAAGCGCCGCGATCGATGATTGCAAATACCGGCGCAACCGGATGTAGCCCTGTTCGCTTATGTGAAAGGTGAAGCGGTCTGAAGGGGGTTGCGAGGTGCGCTCGGCCCACACTTGAGTCTGGAGCCCGACTTCGATGACTCCAGCGGAAGGCCAGAACAGCGCCCGCAGCCCTCCGCCCAGACCCTGGCGGCCTTCGAGGTACCAGGATTGTTCGGCATAGCCCCATTCTTCAAAGAGTGGCCGCCGGCGAGAGACTTCACCGGGCGCCTCCTGCGGAAAGGCGATCATGGCGTGCCAGGTATCGACCGAAACGATGATGGTATGGGCACGGGCCCCCTCCTGGGGAGGCCAGAGTTCGCGCACCGGGCTGGCGCAGCCGAACGTGAGGACGAGAAGGCTGATGCAGATCCAGACTCGTATCACGGGCCGTGCTCTTGCCGAACGGAACAGAGTGCGTACCTAACCACCCTCTCGGACACGCTTCCGAGTCCGAGGCCGACAGTCATGGCAATCTGGGTATGAGCATGCTAATCAGCTTCTCACGCCGATGAACCATTGCGGAGTCGCCTAGGCCTCTAGGGCCGGGGGCGGGACAACTCACCATTCCCTTCCTTGGCCCCCTCTGCAATTTGCAGCAGCTTCCGGTCAGCGTTGTACGTAAGCTGGCCGATCGCCTGGCTCACCGGTACCCAGGCAATTTCGTCAACTTCTGCGTCTGGCTCATTCACCTGCTTGAGCGAGGACATCCGGAACCAATGGCGAGTGCAAATTTCAGCAGCAGCCTGTCGGTCACCTTGAGTGATTTCGACCTACCTCGATAGGGCATGTGGCAAGCCTGGAGAGCATAGGCTTCTGCCCAATCTCCATCGGTGTCCGCGTTCATGTCGGGCTCCAGAGGACTATTGGAAGATCTCCCTATTACAGGGGCAACAGGCACTGAAGCACACGAGACAATGCCATCCATGGACAGATGGCGCAATGGATCAATTCTGCAGGTGGCGCTGAAACCATCGGCGCGCAAGGTCAGCAACCTGCTCCAGAGTGCCGGGTTCTTCAAAGAGATGACTGGCACCCGGCACAATGACCAGTTCCTTGGGGCAAGCGAGTAACGCAAGCGCCTCCTGGTTCATCTGAATGACCGGGGCGTCGTTTCCCCCAACGATCAAGAGAGTGGGGGCTGTGACCTTGGACAGATAGTCGGAAGCCAGGTCCGGCCGTCCACCGCGTGTGACCACCGCGGCCACGCAGGTAGGGGAACGGGCTGCCGCTTGCAAGGCCGCACCGGCCCCGGTGCTGGCACCGAAATAGCCGACCTTCATCCCTCGAGTTCGAGGATCCTTCGTCAGCCAGTCCGTGACAATCAGCACGCGTTCTGCGAGCAGATCAATGTCAAACACCTTGCGCCGGTCTCCTGCTTCCTCTTCTTCCAGGAGATCAAGCAGGAGCGTGGCCAACCCACCCTCCTGAAGCGTATGCGCGACAAACGTGTTCCGTGGGCTTAGCCGTCCGCTGCCGCTGCCATGTGCGAATAGCACGACGCCTTCCGCCTTCTCCGGCACCCCCAAGAGTCCATGAAGCCCGACTTCACCTGCCTTCACCGTCACCTGACGCTCACGTTCGGATCCCCAATCCTGCTTCACGATCTGATGCTCCCTCGTGTCAATGCTCTCCCATCGGCCACTGCTCATCGATCAACTTTGGGCTCGCACGACCATTGCGGTTCCCCGTGGTCCGATGCATGAGTCAGATGGCCAGCGGCAGCATCTCAGACATTCTGGCTGCTCGCCTGGTCACACGCTCGATGAGATGGACAGCGCGATACCGCTCAGCCCGTCGGCGAGCCAGAATTCCAGACTCGACAACCTCTCCACAGTTCACACAACGCCAGGCTCGTAGCCAGAGATGACCGCTGTCATCCTGCATGTCAATGAAATAGTCAATCACCATGTAACCGTCACATCGACCGCAATGCATCCTCCGAATTGAGTCATGTAAAATCTACCCCTGGGAAAGATTTTCTGATGTCTTGACAGGCATCGGCTCCGGCGTTATGGCTTTCACGGCATTGCCCATGCTTCTTTAGCAGCCGGACACGCTGCCTGCACTGGTCGTTCTCTGGAAGAAGTCCGTCTGATCACGCTTCATCTTGAGAACGGGTGTTCTGCCACAGCCATTCAGGGGGGTCGATCTCTAGATACCTCGATGGGCTTCACGCCACCTGAGGGGCTCGTGATGGGAACCCGGTCCGGCGACCTGGATCCCGCAGCGGTCAGCTATCTTGCGCGAAAAGAGGGCGTACCGGCGGAGCAGGTGGAGGGATGGCTGAACGAGCCGTCAGGACTTCTGGGTGTATCCGGTCTCTCCCACGATATGCGGGAGTTGCTGACTGCCGCCGAGCAGCGTCATGACATGCGTGCCGAATTGGTCCTTGAACTCTTCTGCTACCGAGCTCGCAAATATCTTGGGGCATACCTTGCCGTGCTGGGTGGGGCTGACGCAGTGATTTTCGGCGGCGGAATCGGGGAGCAGGCGCCAGAGATACGGGCTCGGATCTGTGCTAGCATGGCATGGTGCGGGCTTGAACTCGATCCAGATCGCAATGCCACCGCCGTCGGGATCCCGGCCGAGAAGACTTGGAAGATCAGCACCGACAAAGCGACGCTGTCTGCTTTTGTCATCCCGGTTGATAAAGAAACTTGGATGGCGCGGGAGACCGTTCGGCGCCTTCTCGCCAGCACGATGTGAGGGCGTCAACGGATCTATCGAGAAGAGCCGTTCCCGCATCCCGGCAGGGATCACCTCCGGGTTGAAATAGAAGAATGCCGGCCAGCTTGACGGGATTTATCCGGCTGAAAAGTGGCACCGATCACTGAATTGAAGCTGCCAGAGTAATTGCGGAGAAAGATAAGGAGAGGCCAGGCTAACATGGATAGCGCTCTACATGGCGAGAGTAAGTCAACAGCGACGGATCCTGTCTGTGGCATGGAGGTGGAGCCCACTTCCGCAGCAGGAACGCATGAGCATGACGGGCAGACGTATTTCTTCTGCAGCGCGCATTGCTTGGAGCGGTTTCGCGCCGAGCCAGCCAGGTATCTAGGTCCTGCTACCCAAGAGCCCAAGAAACCCAGCGCAGCGCGGGACTTCACGTGCCCGATGCATCCGGAGGTACATCAAACGGCGCCGGGTTCATGCCCGAGCTGCGGCATGGCGCTGGAGCCGGCGGTGAGCATGCCGAAAGCCACCAAGACGGAGTACGTCTGCCCGATGCATCCAGAGATTGTTCGGGACGAACCCGGTTCCTGTCCCATGTGCGGTATGGCCCTGGAACCCCGGACGATCTCGCTGGAAGAAGAAGTCAACCCGGAACTGGTGGATATGACGCGGCGATTCTGGATCAGTCTGGTTCTGGCTGTGCCGTTGGTCATCCTGGCTATGACGGAAATGATCCCGGGCCAGCCGGTTCAGCGCATGCTCGGCGCGAATCTTATACCCTGGATTCAACTGGTCCTTGCCACTCCAGTGGTGCTTTGGGGTGGCTGGCCATTTTTTCAGCGGGGCTGGGCCTCCATTGTCAATCGAAGCCTGAACATGTTCACCCTCATTGCACTTGGGACCGGGACTGCCTATGTGTACAGTTCCGTCGCAACTCTCCTCCCAGGAATCTTTCCCGACTCTTTCCGAGGGCCCGAAGGTGAGGTAGCGGTCTACTTCGAAGCGGCTGCAGTGATCACGGTACTGGTGCTCTTGGGCCAGGTTCTCGAGTTGCGCGCCCGCAGTCAGACAAGCAGTGCCATCAAGGCACTCCTCGGCCTGGCCCCCAGTACGGCCCGTGTGCTGCGGGACGATGGCAAAGAAGAAGACGTCGCCTTAGAACTGGTGCGGCCAGGTGATCGGGTTCGAATCCGTCCGGGTGAGAAGGTGGCGGTGGACGGGCTGATACTGGAAGGCAGCAGTGCAGTTGATGAGTCCATGATCACGGGTGAACCTATCCCGGTAGAAAAGGTTGTGGGAAATCGGGTGACTGGGGGAACTGTCAACGGGACAGGGATGTTCGTGATGAGGGCAGAGCGTGTTGGGAGTGAGACACTGCTCGCCCAGATCGTACGCATGGTGAGCGAGGCGCAGCGGAGCCGTGCCCCAATCCAGCGTCTGGCTGACGTTGTCTCCTCATACTTCGTGCCTCTCGTCGTGCTTGCGGCGGTGCTTGCATTTATCGTCTGGAGCCTCATCGGCCCGGAGCCCCGGATGGCCTATGCCCTGCTCGCTGCGGTGGCAGTGTTGATCATCGCCTGTCCCTGCGCGCTCGGCCTTGCCACGCCGATGTCCATCATGGTGGGAACGGGACGCGGGGCGACTGTCGGGGTCCTGATTAAGAATGCTGAAGCACTCGAAATTTTGGAAAAGGTCGACATTGTTGTCGTTGATAAGACCGGTACGCTCACAGAGGGAAGACCGCGACTCAGTTCGATTGTGACTGTTGCTGGTCTCAGCGAGACCGAACTCCTGCGTCTGGCTGCGAGCCTCGAACGGGGAAGCGAGCATCCCCTCGCGGCGGCCATCGTGGCGAGCGCGCAAGAAAAAGGGATCGAGCTTTCAGAAGTCCAAGGCTTCCGGTCTTTGACCGGAAAAGGAGTGACCGGCAACGTGGGCGGACGGTTCGTGGCCCTTGGTACCCGAATACTCCTGGAGGAAGAGCCGGACATTGATTCCAGTGCGTTGCATGACCTGAATGGCCGAGCTGATGACTTGCGACGGGATGGCCAGACGGTGATGTTTGTCGCTGTTGACGGCCGACCCGCTGGCTTATTGGGTGTGGCCGACCCCATCAAGCCATCGACTCCAGAAGCTATCCAGATGCTCCACGAGGATGGAGTCCGTCTTGTCATGGTGACCGGCGATAGCCGTCTCACGGCAGAGAGTGTCGCGCGCAAGCTGGGCATTGACGAGGTGATGGCAGAGGTGCTTCCCGAGGGTAAGGGACAGGTGGTCAAGCGACTCCAAGCCGAAGGCCATAGGGTGGCGATGGCCGGCGATGGCATCAACGACGCGCCGGCGTTGGCTCAGGCTGATGTGGGCATTGCGATGGGCACAGGTACAGATGTGGCGATGGAGAGCGCGGGAGTCACGTTGGTCAAAGGGGACCTCCGTGGGATTGCTCGAGCTCGCCGGCTGAGTGTAGCCACGATGCGCAACATCAGGCAAAACCTCTTCTTCGCGTTTATCTATAACACGCTCGGAGTGCCTGTCGCCGCGGGCGTGCTGTATCCCCTCGTCGGGGTGCTCCTAAGCCCGATCATTGCCAGCGCAGCCATGACCTTTAGCTCCGTATCGGTTATCACCAATGCGCTGCGGCTGCGCAAGCTGGCGTTATGAAGTTGGGAAGTCCTGCTTTACGGAACTAAGACCAGCCGGGGTCCCGAACAATAGCTCTGCCGGCCCCTAACTGCTTTACCTCAAATCTTCAGACGATGCGCGGGCGTGCCAAAAGATGACTTTCACCCACGCGCTCGTTTTTATCGATCCATGCGCGGCCACGGCCCGACCATCTGGGCTTGGACCGACAGATACGCAGCAGGTCGTAGGCAGCCCCCACCAGATGCGCGTACTGTTCCGTCCGGGCGCGCCTCCGGATCGGTCGTGCTCTGATGGGTGGTATTCGAGTGCCGCATCTTTGCCGCCCCTTCCGCCGCGCCGAGGCCTGCGTGAGTTCCCACTCGAGCAGGCTCCGAGTGAAGCCGCCGCCCGATTGTCCTGTGCCTGCAACGCATCCAGCTTCCGTTTGAGCACCGGCAGGAGCTGGAGCGAAGGGGGGTTGCCGAAGGGGAAAGGGTACGGATGGGATCAAGCCAGGCATCCAAACCTTGTGGCAGGAACTCGCGCAGATCCAGCAGGGCGATCCGGACCAGCCTGCGGCGAGCTGTTTCGGATACTCATTCGAAGTGCCGACGATCAGGCGCAGCGATGAGCCGCACGAGGCGCCACCACGTCAGAATCTGTAGCGTAGCTCGAGCAGGTGCATATCCGCCCCCAAAGTGCCATCACCATAGATGCCGGCGTCGGAAAAGTGTTGGAACCGATACCCCGCCACAAAAGGATGGTAGAGTCGGAAACAGATGCCTGTGTTACCAACAATCTGGAACGGGCCCCCGAAGTCCTGAACTCCAAATGTGTAATCACTGAAAAGGCCTCCTCCGAGTCCTATATCGATTGCTATCCCCCAATTTTCGCTATCCAGGGCGATGCCCGGGACGAGTGTGCCGATGAAGCCGGTTTCTCCTGCAGCCATGAGCTGGCCTGCGCTGGCAATTAGCCTCGTTTCGAGGCCCCAGCTTGAACCGTTGCGCCAACTCCATGGCAGCCCAAAGGTCGCAGCTACGTCGTACAGATAAAAGTCTTCCTGTTGTTCCTCCCCGAGCGGAGAATCCCCGCCTATGCCTATCCGCGGCCCTACGCCTATCAGGTGCGTGTCTTCTGCGCTGCTCGGTCGAGGTGTCAGGATGCTGAGTGCCAGTGTCAGGATTAAGCAGAGTGTTAGGAAAAAATGGATTTTCCTCACGCGGTGACCTCGATCAGCCTTCTGGTTAGCGTCGTGCAGGCGGCCTCTTTTAACGAGTGTAGCACCGCGCGCCAAGCCTGCTTGGAATCAGAGGAATCGCGCTTTGTGAACAGGTAGTTCTAAAGGAACTTGAATCCCGAGTTGGTCTGTTCAGGGCTGGCGTGGATATCTCTGCGCTATGCCGATCACCAGAGTTTGAATGACCTAGAAGCGGAGACGCGAGCGGCAAAACTCGGGCTGAGGTCGCACTCGCTCTGGTCATGACGGGCGGCTGGATCGGGTGTGAGCGGGGCCTCCATCCGAAACGGAAGTGGACATTGATGCATATCGTGTGGAGAGTGGTTCCCCGGAAGAAGGATAAAGAACGCAGCGTCTGAGCCCTCAGGCGAGCGGGGAATCGGTCAGAAGATCACCCTCTCAAGGTCTTGACCGGCCTTTCCAATAAAAGCGGTGGCCATCGGACCCGTGTTTTTACATTCTTTCTCCCCTCTGTACAATTCTGCTCCCCCCGCAAATTACAAGTGATTGAATTTTCGACACGGCATGTTACTTGCCACCTAAAGCGGCAGCGTCCTAAGGCTCCTCAGGTTTCAAGCCCAGACGCACTGAGCTTCACCCATTCGAAAAGTGAGGTGGCCGTGGACCAACGCCGTTCCCCACGTTTTCCGGTTCAATGCACCGTCGCTTACTCAGGGACCAAGATCGCCGGAATCGGGATCATGAGCAACTTGTCTACAGACGGTTGCAGGGTTGGCAGCTATGCGAGCGTAGAGGCGGGTACATATCTGGAAATGCGGGTATTCATGTTGGCTCCAGATTTTCCGATGAAGGTCGATCTTGCGGCAGTGCGGTGGACAGGGCCTAGGGAGTTTGGGCTGGAATTCCTCCGGATGCAGCCTGAGGAGCACGAACGCTTACACCGCTTTGTTGCCACCCTCGAAGCGGGTTAGAATCACCACGCCAAAAGGGGAACACGAACTTATGGGCTATTGTCCGAATAGTTTTCGCAATGCTTCGCTACCCTTCTGCAGAAGCTTCTCAGCGGGTCCACCTTCCCCTTTCAGGAGCTCGCCGACTTTCTCCTTCACTTGCTCCTTGACCCTCGTACCCACAGCCCTGAGATCCAGCGCGTAGGAAGGGGACTGTGTTGTCCCGGATATCAACATCGGCACGGTGAGTCGGCCGCTCTTCATGGCTAGCCTGGCCACCGGAGATTTGCTGAGGAGGTTCCGGCTGACGGATTCGGACAAGTGCAGGTCGGCTTTGATATCGAGGGCTCGATCGAACCCAATCGTGCCGGTTGCCGTCGCCTGAAAATCGTGACTCACCAGGTATAATCGCTTGATCTGGATGGCCCCCTGGTTGACCACGAAGTCTGCGTCCACGGACGAAAAGACCGTCTCCTTCAAAGAGCCCAGCGGCATCCCGACGACTTGCAGAAGCGCAGCCGCTTCGTTCAACAGATTGGCCCCTTCGATCTTCCCATCGCTGACGACGAGGTGTCCCGCTCCTCGCAGCGCGCTGGCGAGGTCCGGCTTGGAGAACCCTTTCCCCTTTACAGTAAGCTCGGCCGCGGCCGCACCACTGACTGCAATCGTATGGGATCCCATCGCCTCCAGAACCTGCTCGAGTCGAATTCCTTGCAGCGACGCTTTGCCCGAAAAGGGAGCCGGCGTGAGTCCGATTTTGAGCTCGCCCGATGCGACCATGTGACCACCAAAGAGATTGAGCGACAGCTTGGGCAGCCGAAGCCGCCGGTTCTTCATTTCAGCCGTCAGTATAAGGTCCGTGGCCTTGAACGGCTTTTGAAGCGGGATCTCGAAAGGCAGATCAGCCGTTTCAACGGCTGGTGATGTTGCGAACAACTTCACATGACCGTCCCTTGCGCTGCCCTCCACCGTCACGACAGAGTTGCCGAGCACGAGGTCAAGCTCCAGCCTCTCAACCTCAACCACGTCCTGAATGGCTGCGCCGTCTCTGAATGGATAGGTCGCATGAGCAGTGACCAGTAGCTTATTCACCTGAATCGGTTTCGTAAGGGGCAGCGTAATCGGAAGATGCGCCGTATTGATCACTGGCGAGGTGATCGCGGCGCTGATCTTCCCACCGATGGCGCTCCCCTTGATCGTGAGGGCGCTCTTCCCCAAGCTGAGGTCGACGTGAAAGGCCTTGATGTCCAACGTTTCCTCAAGCGGTCCAAAGGTGCCGTCGACGGTCACCGGAAGACCCAGGGGGTGGACCGTCGTCGCTATGTGCAGGCTCGCAGTCTGGCCCAGACGAACGGAGTGGAGGAGAAGTTCCAGTTCCCCCAGCACGTACTCCTTCGGCTTCTCCTCCGACTGATCGATGTACGTGAGCTCCCCCCCTGTGATGGACACCCGATCCACTGCGAGCAAGGCCAACAAGCGACGTGGACCCCCAACTGACCCAGGTTGTGCCGGCTGCTCCTGTTCCTTTGGCGCCGTTGCCTTACCTAACGTTGAGGTGTTCAACACGCCCTGCCGATTCTTGATGACGGTAATCACAGGGTCTCGAAGCGTGATCTCCTGCACCTCGATCCGCTTCTCCAAGAGCGGCCCGATCTTCACGCTCACATCAAGTGACGCGAGTTCTGCAAACGGACCGTGACTGAAGGCGGGATCGTCCAAGACCGTGAACTCCGCGATGCGCACCCCGAGGCGGGGGAAAATCGTCAACCGAATATCCTTTAGCTTCACCTGCCGGTTCAGGGCATCTTCGATGAGAGGAAGGTACTGCGCCTGGTAGGAGTTGAGGTCGACGACGAACGGCAAGAGGAGGACGAGGACAACCAGCAGGAGGAAGAGGATTCCGATGACGAGCAGCAGTTTCTTCATAGTGCCGTCCTTCCGGAGGACCGCGGAGAACATAGTCATCCAAGACCGTCCAGTCAAAGCATTTCTTCAGGATCCTGCATGGCCCCGCGAACATGACTCCCTTCGTCCTTTCGCCATCAGCCCTGCTCATCTGGCCAGGGGCTTGACTTTGCTGAGAGCGGGGTTACCTAAAACACCGTGACGGCTTAGCTGAGAAGACACAACAATGGAACGCATTCGAGACAAGGAGGTAGAGCTATGCTAGTGAAATGGAACCCTTACAAAGAGATCGAGCGAACCTTTGATGACTTGTTTGACCGAGGGCTATTTCTCCGCCCTCTGTGGGACGACCGAAATGTGGAAAATGTGGAGACAGCCCACTGGCGACCTGCTGTGAATGTCTATGAAGACAAGGATACGCTGCACATTGAAGCGCAGTTGCCAGGCATTGACATGAAGGACATTGAGCTCTCTGTCTCCGACCACACGCTCCAGGTCCGCGGTGAGCGGAAGGTGGAGCATGAAGAGAACAAAGACGGCTACCATTTCAGGGAAGCCCGGTATGGGACGTTTGCCAGAAGCTTCAGCTTACCGTCCTACGTGGATCCCGGGCAGGCCAAGGCGACCTATGATCGGGGCGTACTGACCATCACCGTCCCGAAGCAGGAAAAGGTCAAGCCAAGGGCCATTCCGATCGAGGCTAAGTAACACGCATGAGTCATGAGCGGGCGGGATTGGCCGTGCGGCCCTCGGCCGGCGGCCAATCTCCTACCCCAGATCAAAGTCCCACTTGCCCTGCTTATTTCATCTAGCTGGCTTTCCCCCTACCGCATAAGGTGAGCCACAAGAACTTTTGACCTGGCTCAATTTCAGTTCATCGAATACATCGCACCCTGATGCGGTGCTAAGCCGCCGGAAGCGGCGTTAGGAGGAGCCTAGAGGATCGTCAACTGGTGAGCGTGCCGAATTCGGCAAAGAGCTGTCCGGTCAGATGGTGAACGCGTTGTGAGTCTGAGGGGCGCTTGCGGCGCATGAAATCATTCAGCACCCGACCATCAGCCGTGCGATGAACGTTCGGGCTGGCAAGGTTCATCCGGTACCGTTCTATCCCGCGTGATACCCGACTGACGAAGACAATAGTGCCGTCTGCCTCGGCCCCCACCACGACGCCGACGTGAGTGAGCGGATCATTCACGTGCCCATCGCCGTTGGAATCCCAGGTATTGTGGAAAAAGACGAGGTCGCCCGGAGACACAGCTGGGCCAGGATACAGCCGACCGTGCTTTCGGACATACCGATGAATAAAACGGACCCCATTGGCTCCCTTGTTGACCTTCACCCCGTGATAGAGATCGACCCCCTGGGAAAAGTAAATTGCCCTTGCGAGCCCCGAGCAGTCGAAGGGGAAGCGCTGACCCTTGACGACAATCTTTCGCACGCCGACGAAGCGGGTGGCAGTCCCGGCGAGCGCCTGCGGCTTCACCGCCGTCGTCGTGGCAGAACAACAGGCCCGTCGGTTTCTCTCCTTCTTCCTGATCGCAACCAAAGCGCGTTCAGCCTCCCCGGACCCAGGGCGAACGCTAGTCGTCCCCAGCCGGGCTTCCCTCTGACCCAACACGGGCCTTCCATTGAGATCCGCTTCTTGTGGCAGCCGTGCGCAACTGCAGAGGAGACACCCGAGCACAACGAGCCCGACAAGCTGGCTCAATTTGTGTCCTGCGGAATTCGTGCAGATGTCTCTACTCATATCCAACAAGTATAGACCTAGCTAGCAGGATCGCAAGAAATGTAAAGTAGCCGAGCAGTTGGGTCTTCGCCCGTGCTAGGATAGGCCGTTGGGAAAGCCTGCCTATGTCAAACGAGCCGCATCCCCCTGTTGCGACAGGAGATGCATCGGCTCCATGTAATCGGAACGCGGTTAGCAGCGCAGTGGGGGCGACGCTTAGGCGCGGTGAACTAAGGGCACCAAGAGCGTGCCCGAATTCTGTTTACCCGAGGCGGAATCGGTGGCGCTCAGGAGGACTCACTCTCCCTTGATTGCCGAAATAATTTGAAACCCAAAGCCTCGCGTCTCAAGGAGGACGCCGGAATGCAAGGCGCCCAAGCCAACCGCCTTTCAGTGGAGCTATTGATTGAGGAACTCGCGCATCACCCAGTCAACTCCAACGTGTTTTTCAGGCGCTTCAAAGATCACCGGCTCAGCCGCCAGCAGTTGCAGGTCTTTTTCCGTCAGTACCACTACTTCTGCCATCACTTCGTTCAACGCTTGGAAGGGCTGCTCTATACAACCCCTCTTGACGAAGTTGAGATGCGCGTTGAGCTCGTCAAGACTCTGTATTCCGAGCTCGGCTCCGGCTCGGTCGAGCAGGCGCACGGCAGGCAGCTTGAGCGCTTTCTCCAGCGCTTGGGTGTCAGCCTGGCCGAGCTGAGGTGCACGCGACCCCTTCCCGAGGTGGAAGCCTACCTCCAAGTCCTCCATCGCCTCTTTATGGAAACGGACTATCTGGCGGCCCTTGGAGCAGAGCTAGCTGTCGAAACCACGGCGGCGGCGGAGTTTCGGTATCTCTATCCAGGTTTGCAGAAGTATCAGGAGTTCACAACCGACGACCTGGCGTTTTTCGAGCTGCACGTGCACGAAGAACAACAGCACAGCGACTGGATCACGGAAGCCGTACGCAAGACCGCCACGACGCCGAACGCGCTCGCACGGGTCGCGGCCGGAGCTCGAGAGACCGCTGATGCCTGGCATGAGTTCTGGAAAGGTGTGTACCGAGTAGTCTTTGACGAACCGTGCCCGACCTAGTTTTTTCCTCGCCCGCGCCGTCTGTCCTGTACTGACCGTCATCCCGTTCAAGGGACTTCCTCTCCATTCGTTTGCCCTATTCCCTTCCACCGAACTCCGATCCGAAAAAAGCCCGAGCACGGAATCACAAACACGGTCAGTCCTTCTGAGTGTCCTGCCATGGGTGGTCGGATTCGTTGGGCCCCTGGAGGGGCCATGAGGAACTGGAGAAGCTGTGCGCGCATGGCGCTCGCTCAGCGTTCCCAGTGGGCTGTAGCTGTGATGATATTTTCGGACCGGGGCTACCCGTCTGACACCGACCACAGGCAAGCCGCGAATCCTTGACCGATTTCACCGCGGGAGCAGCGCCCGGCTGTTCAGGTCCAAGCTTAGGACCATGCCAGTTTGCGCCCACTCCGTTCATTTTTCGGCGCACGAAGACTGGCCCGGCACGCGCTACAACTCGGAATCGAATGCTGAATCAATGGCTTATAGAACGGTCTGTGTTTTGCGTGCAATTTAGCTATAGAGACCCCGTACGCGCCAGCGCCAGGCATGCAGTCTCGTCACCAGCAGCACCATCGCGTCGTGATTTCACCACCAGCTAAATCGATGGATCTCACTTTTTCTGCAAGCCACCCGGTCGGTCAGATCAATTGGCGGGCTCCAATCGATTTCGCGGTTCGACTTGCCGTGATGGTAGCAGCCCTGGCTGGCTGCACGAATACAGTCGTGCCAGGCGCCCTCAGCCCTCCTGCTACCCCGCCACCTGCTTTTACCCGGTATACCCCTTCGATTACCGCGCACAGTTACGGCACGGTCCACATTTCGGGAAGTGTGCGCAACGACGGATACAACCTCGTGGCCTCAAGCGCCGGCGGCGATCAACCCGTAGAAATCAGTCATAGCGCGTATGGCGATGAAGACAAGCACTGCGGGCCAATGTGGCGAGGGAGCCAATCGCAGTCTGTGGCTCGATTCTCACCTCAGCACACGCTTGTGGTCCGCGATTACGGCTTTTCGCTTCTCGTTGACCCGCGAGCTCACGGAGGATGGTTCCGCCAAAAGTCGATCGGTCCGATCTGTGGAGAAGGTGTAGACACAACAGGAATAGCCAGAGCGGATGCGCAGGGAGTCATCCAGGTGACCTTTAACGGCGAGGTGGCGTCGAAAGAGTCACTCATCATCAGAATCGAGGGATCCCATGCCCATGAGGCGAACGTTCAAGTCAAAGATGTCTCCGGTCATGTCTTGCGATTAAAGAAACATGACGGGAAGGGGTTCATTGCCGAACTCCCCAAACGGGGCCCCTATCAGATCACAGCAAGCTTGAGCGCCGAAGTGTCGGCTTCCGGCGACTGCCCGACCTGTGACGGCGAAATCAGCAAAAGCGTGACCGTGCATGTTCAAAGCATGCGTGATGCGCTTGCCCTCGGCTTCGGCGACGCATTGCATTCCTCGTTCAAGATTCCTTTTCCGGTCTTTGTTTCGGTGAAGGATCTCGAGGAGGAACTCAAGAACGGGCTGTTCAACGAAGAAGACGGAAGGTTTTATCCGTGCAAGCCGGACGATGAATGCGGAGCGAGAGCCAGTCTGGTATACCTGAAACAGCCTCAACTCTCTATCGAGGGTGCTTGGGTAATCCTGAAAGCGCAACTCGCAGGCGCAGCGAAACTTTGGAAAGTCTTCAACCTTGAGGTGGCAGGGGAGATCTATCTCAGTGGTGTTCCGAAGGTGTCACGGAATGTGCTCTTTCTCGAGAGTGTCGCGATCGAAGCAAAATCGCGGAATGATCTCGTAAAGTACGTTTCGGAAGAGTACGGAGACAAACTACGAGCGAAAGTCCAGGCTGCGGCACGCCTGGATCTAAAACCGATGCTGAATAAGAAACTCGAAGAGGCTCAATCGCACTTCCCCATCAAACTAGGCAATGCCTGTCTCATGCTGAACCCAACCGATCTCAACATCGAGGCGATCACCACGAGAGACTCGCCAGAAGATCAGAAGGGCATTGTCGTGCAACTCTCAATCCTCTTACAAGAAGGCCATGCGTCAGAATGCCAGGGCTCAAGCAAGGAGCAGGTGGCGAGCTCGCAGCCTTAGAGCACCAAGAAATTCCCCTCCCGCTCCACCCCACACAACGACGTGCCGGTCCGTCCATATCTGAGGCCGAGTTCCCAGGCCTTGCCCAGTTGATTTCCTGAAGAATTAAGCGTATGGCTCTCGCGAGCGACAAGAATGAACAGGGTTCAGGAAGCCTGTATCGAGCGACTCTCGTAATCTAAGGCGCCGGGCCTGACCACGCCGGGTGCTGCTGAGACACTACCTGGAGGGTGGTATGCCGCCGACAAGGAAGGCCGCGCGAAGACCGCTAAGGGATCGGGCATCAGTGGGCGAACCGTCAGATCCGAGGGCATCCAGCCCGGCGACCATCGCGACGAATCGGTTAAACGAGCTCGCTGAAGCGCTGGACATTACGTTGTCAGAGCTGGCCGCCCGCATCGAAGCTCTGGAGCACCTGCTGGTGGAAAGTCGCCTCTGTACGCTCGACGACTTGATCCGATCGCGTGAGGTCGTGGACAGGAGAGAGAAAGACCGATGACGTTTCCCGTGGGAACGCCAGTCGCCCCGCCACGCTTCACCCATTGGCGTACGCCCAGGACCACGAATCCGCTCGATGCGTCACATCGCGTCAAAGAGTTGGAACGGCACTGGGAATACCGGGTCTTGCAGAGCCTGTCCGCTTCTTTGCTCAACGCAGGAGAAGTGGCGCATCCAATCAGCGCGACAAATGCCCTTGCCCCTGACCTGGCCCCGGTTTCCCGATTCAGGTCCCAGGTTATTTTCGGATCGGGGCTAGCGCAAGCCCTACCTCCAACTCCCTGACAAGAATCGCCTTCCGCGGAATTCCCGTTCAACTTGACAAGATTTAGATTGCCACATAGCATGAACACTAGCAATGAGCGTCGCACCGTCCCGCACCCATTACGTCGGGACTCCAGCCGTTTTGGCGTTGCAAGCTCTCAAAAGACTCAAGAGGAGGAAGACATGACGGAACAGGAAAAGGCGAGCATTGTCGCATCGGTGAAGGACGGAGTGGTCGGGACGATCCGTGGGGTGGGAGATGTGGCCGGCGCCGTTGTGGACGCCGTCAGTGGCGTTCTCATAAAGACACTCAAAGGGACGAGGGCTGTCGGGAGCGAGGTCGGCGCTCTTGTGGCCGATACGGTTACGGGCACCGTGCAAGGGGTGGCCGAAGTTGGCGCGGAAATGGGGTCGGCAGCGAAAGGAGTCCTGATCGGCACCCTGAAGGGCACCAAAGAAGTCGGCACCAGCGCCATTGAGACCATCAGCGGCAGCACCAGCGCCTTAATCAAGAGCGCAGCCGAGGTCGGCGGCGATGTCGCCGCAACAGCCAAGGGCGCGGTCGAGGGCGCCATCGTCGGCGCGAAGGAATTGGGCGTTGGCGTGACCGAAGCCGCCTCAGCAGCCGCCACAGCGGTGATCAAAAGCACCAGCACCGTCGGCGCGGAAATCGGAGCCACGGCCAAATCGGCAATCGTCGGAGTGCTGACCGGGACCAAGGAGGTCGGCATCAAGGCCGTTGAGACCATCAGCGGCAGCACCAGCGCCTTGATCAAGGGTGTGGCCGAGGTCGGCGGCGATGTCGGCGCAACGGCCAAGGGCGCGGTCGAGGGCGCGATTGTCGGAGCAAAAGACGTAGGCGTCGGCGCAACGGCTGCGGCCTCAGCGGCCGCCACGGCGGTGATCCAAAGCGCCAGCAAGGTTGGCGCGGAAGTCGGAGCCACGGCCAAGTCTGCGCTCGTGGGCGTCGTGCACGGAACCAAGCAGATCGGCGAGAGTGTGGTTGAATCGCTTAGTAGCAGTGCCAGTGCTGTCGTGAAGGCTGCGGCGGAGACCGGCGCCGACATCGCCAACACAGCTAAGAAGGCAGTTGAAGGAACAATCGAGGCGGCAAAGGATATAGGCGTAGATACGGCAGAAGCTGCTTCTGCCACTGCCGCGGGCGCGATCAAAGCTGCTGGGAACATCAGCGCCACCGCTGCCGAACAGGTGCGTAACGCCGTGACGGGGACAATCGCCGGTGTAAAGGTGATTGTCAAAGAGCCATTTAAGAAGCAAGGGTAGCATCCGACTGTTCCACCTGGAGGGGATCGAAGTTCATTCGGGTGCCTGAGACCTCAGTACTCTCAGGCACCCGGAGGACACTCAAGTTTCTTCCTCCTCAGTCCTCCAGGAAGTTCAGCCGCCGCCCAGTAGAACCTCATTCCTGCCTCTTCCAGAGATCCCGGAAATTCTCCCAGCCGGGGTGGGCATCAGCCACCTCCGAACACATATCAGCTGAGGTAACGACAGGGGCCTTGCCTTCACCCTGTATCGCGTTCTAGTCCCGTGGTTGTCCATTTTTGTGCGCAGGTGAGACAAGAGACTCTTCTCGGCCTCCCCGCCTTAGATTCCCCTGTCAAGTGAGGCACTTCTGTCATTCTGTTCTTGGTGGTCACGGCACGATTTGTGCTCACCTCTGGGCACGAGCGAGGACACTTCCGATGACCAACGGCGTTTCAGCCCTGGTACCCTTGCCGACCGTCGCATTTACGGGCGCCGGAGCCATCTTTACCTCGCCGCGCTCCCGCTTTGTGCTGCTCCAGACGCTGGTCACCATTGTTCTTTCTTATCAGTTGTTGTTCAGTCATGAAGTGCTCCTTACCAGCGCCGTCGAAGAGCGCATGATCCTCGGCCTGATGCTCATGGTAGGCGCCCTCATGGTGACGCCACCCCGAATCATTGGTGCATCCTGGTTCCCCGGCGCACTCGTCTCGGCCGACACGCTCATCACTACCACGATCATTTACGTCGCCGGGAATGCCAGCTCAGACCTCTACCTTGCGTATTTTCTTCTCCTTTTGATTGCCGCCTCCGTTCACACGTTGACGCACATGCTCGGCCTATCGATCATCGTGTGCATCGGCTATGGGGTCCTGCTCTACGAGAGCGTCCTCGAAACGGGGATGGTTTCGACTGGTCACCTGCTCGGCATCCCCGTCCTGCTCGTCATGGCGGTTTTCTACGGACTGGCAATCGAAACTGTGTTCAAGGAGCGTGAACAGAACATTGGTCTGCTTCAGCGCATCGGCTCGCTGAAAAAGGAAGAGCTTGCGCTCGAAGAGGCCCGCGACGAACTTGAAGGACGAGTCGGGGACCTCAAGGCTGAACTGGCGCAGGTCAGGGAGGAATTGCAAGCTGGTGTGCTCGAGCGGAAGGGGCTTGAGGGTCAGTTTCGCCAGGCCCAGAAGATGGAAGCGATCGGCCGCCTCGCAGGGGTCGTCGTAGAGCACTTCCAGAATCTGTGGTCCGTCATCGCAAGCCACACCGAGGTCCTGCTAACGAAGTTGGGGCAGCATGACCCGTTGCGTCAGCACGCTGAAGAGATCTTCAAGGCGGGCGACCGAGTAAGCGCCATCACTGGGCAGCTCATCGTGTTTAGTCGAACGGAGGATTACCAGCGAGAAGTGCTGCAGCTGAATGCGATTGTGGCTGGTCTAGAGCAGACGCTCCGCGGGTCGCTGGGTCCCCCCATAGACCTGCGTGTCGTGTTGAATCCGGAATCGGGGGCAATCCGAGTTGATCGAGGGCAGCTTGAGCAGGCGATCCTGCACCTGGTAGTCAACGCCAGGGAGGCCATGCCCGGTGGCGGCACACTGACGATCGAAACGCATCACGGCGTAGACGCTCCTTCCTGCTCCAATCAACACGACAGCGCTCATGCTGCGTCATTCGTCATGCTAACGGTGCGCGACACGGGCCGCGGCATGAACGCCAACACCCAGGCTCACCTCTTTGAACCTTTCTTTTCAACGAAGGACCGTGACGAGCGGACAGGGCTTGGGTTGGCCACAGTTTATAGCATCGTGAAGCAATGTGGCGGCCACATTGGCGTCGAGAGCAAGCCCGGGCAAGGAACACTGTTTACAATCTGCCTGCCACGCGTCAAATTGGCAGCCGAGTCACAAGACGAAGCGGAGGGGTCAGACCTTCAAGCCAAGGGATGCGAAACCGTGCTGTTGGTGGAAGAAGACGAAATCCTCAGGTTGCTCTCCCTCTTGACGCTCCTGCGTCATCAATACCAGGCACTGGCAGCCTGTACGGCTGTCGAGGCATTAGTGGTCGCCCAAAGATACACCGGGCCCATTCACCTCCTGGTAACCAACGTCCTGATGCCAGATCTCAGCGGTAGAGAGCTGAGCGCCCGCTCGCGACACCCGCATCCGGGCCTCAAGACCCTTTATATGTCAGGGTGCATGAACGACACGATTCTCGAGAGTCTGACTCAGGGGACTTGCTTCCTCCAGAAGCCCTTCACGCAAGGAGTGCTGCTCAGAAAGATCCGCGCGGTGCTGGATGGCGATTAGTGAAGCTCCCCACGCTCCCGCACGGGGCTTCCCGATCATGGATGGCGGAACTCTCCGTAGCTCTCCTCGCCATTCATCCCCGCCCTTCCGCGCAGGGCTTTCTGGCGAAGGAGAGTAACTCGCCAGGAGTGATCAGCAAGGCGAATTCACCCCCAGCAGTTGGGAGCTGCAACTCGTCACTAAGGAGCCTTTTGGGACACTTTCTTCATTTATTGTCCAAGAATGGTTCACGTTCCGTTTCCCCTTAGCACTCTGACACACTGCCAAGTCTTTAGTTTTTCAACTCGTTGTGCCACTCCATTAACACAGGCACAGTGTTTGCTTGCTTTAGGACATGGATAGAAACGCCGAAAGACTATATACAGCTTTTCCCACTCGATTCGTGGCCGCTAGCCGGAGGGAGATCCCATGGTCACACGGTCGTCACATCGTTTCCTCTCAATGCTCGCATGCATGTCGCTCTCGCTGCTGCTTGTCAACTGCAGCAGCCGTACAATCACCACCTCGGTCGACGAGGAAACCTTCTTGCCTGGGCCGACCGTGGGCACGCTGAGTTCGCTCGAGCGCATCGAGCCCGAAGCATCCATGATTGAGGAAGCGACTGTTGAACTGCCCTCACTGCCTGAGGAGCCCACCGAAGCGCCCGTTGAAGAACCCCCTGCGGAGGATCCGATGGTGGCTGAGGCACTTGCTCCTCTGATGGGGACCCCTGAACCTTCACGGGTCGAGCTGCCTCCATTCGACCCGGCCGAGGAACCACCGTCCCTGTTGCCAATGGTCGCAGCACTGGAGCCAGCGCCAGCCATTGAGCCCATTATCCTCACTGACGTGTATTTCGATTTCGACCGTTATGAGATCGGCGCCGACGCGATGACTGTGCTTGAGGCCAACGCCAGCCAGTTGACCAGGCAGAATGGCTGGAAGCTGGTGATTGAAGGGCATTGCGACGAGCGCGGCACGGCTCAATACAACCACGTGTTGGGAGAGCGACGTGCGCAAGCCGTCAAACGGTATCTGGTGGACCTTGGCGTTCCGTCCCACCTAATCGAGATGGCCAGTTACGGAAAAGACAAGCCGTTCTGTGTGGGCCAGGGCAAATCATGCTGGCAGCAGAACCGCCGGGCGCATTTTGTCTTGCAGTAGCCCTCAGCCTCTCGCCACAGCTGGAGCATAGTCATTCCTTCCCCCGGTCTGGGGTCGTTCCGATCGGCCTCCGCGGCCGATTGACCCAGGCAATCAGCCCCGCAAAGTTCAGCAACACCAGTGGCACTGGCGCTGCGGCCATCTCACCAGCTCGGAGATGGGTCAAC
>JACZQN010000142.1 GCA_022545705.1 Nitrospirota bacterium
GGGAAGGCTCCCCTGAGGGGATTGCCTTTTCTTTGTTCAACCATCGGCTTGCCGGATTTGCTGTGATTTTGGTCGGCCTGAGTGAATTGCGCACCGGGGTCGGGCTAACCGCCCTCGCGTGGTCACGCTTTTTGTTGCCGATCAGCCTGCTCGGCCTCGGGGCCTACCTGACGATCTGGAGCGATCGTGCGGCTTGGCCGATTGGCCCGCTGAGCCTGACCGAGACGCTTTTCGGTGGCGATCCTGAGATGTTTCAGCACAAGATCTATGCGGTATTCCTGTTAGCTATTGGCTTCACCGAGCTGTTACGGTACACGGGACGAATCCAGCAAGCCATCTGGAGAGTACCGCCCCCGGCATTCGCCATCATCGGGGGGATGTTGCTGTTCATACACATGCACGGCCCGCACCCCGCCGCGCACAAGATTGCTATGCATCACTCGATTATGGGCGCGTTGGCCGTTGCAGCCGGGAGCTGCTGGTTTGCATCACAGTATACTCGTCCAGCTCAGCACCCGGGGGAAATGGCCAGCCGGCAATCCAAGGGCATGATAGCTTAGGCGACGCTTGTTTTGCTCGTCGGAGCTCAGTTGCTTCTCTACTCCGAGTCGTGAAGAGGGGGAAGGACCTGTCCGCTTGTGCGCTCGGCTTGGTCCGCCGACTGCTCTGAGCTGCTCAATCTCGCGCACGCCCTATTCAACGTGACCAGGCTCAAGGGAAGATAGACTCGGACCGATCGGATCAGCCATAGATTTCGGGTCCCGAACTGCTGAACGAAAATGGCTTAGACCTCTGGGCGATCCGAGGCGACCATACATCTGCCGGCCCTGCTGGAGACGAGCGCCCAGCAGGCCCCCGGACGCCGGGTACGCTTGAGCGGTCAAAAGAGAGCGGAAAGAGCAGAGGACCCCACTTGATCGGAAGCAGGTGTCTCAGGTCTCCCTAGGCGGGTTCTCAGAACCATCCCGATCGTCATGCGGCTTTGCGTGGATACATTCCTGAATGAACGATAGTCAACTAAGTGTTCTGGCTGGTTTCAAGCGTGCTCAGGAATCGGTTCAGGCGCTCCTGCGCATCAGGCTGCATGCTCAGGAATTCCAGTCCGAACTCCCGTCCAGTGGACCATCTCACGACGGCCTGGTCCACTTCCAGCGGGATCTCTTGGTCAGGCAGTGTAATCCGCAGCGTCAGATAAGTCCCTCGTTGGACCCACTGGTTGCTCGCGACCATCCACCCTGTCTGTGAGATATTGATCACGGCACCGTCGCCTTTGATGTCGTCCCCGGAAAAGGCGATAGGACACCGAACCGAAAAGCGGGTGTTACTTCGTAGAGCCATCGGCGTGACCCTCTTGTACAGGCTCGTCTAACGCAACGGCGCTCTGGTTGGACCGGATGGCTGGCACGCAACCTCTGTCCCCGCGGGGCCCTCATCCAGCGAAGCGAGAGAGGCAACACACATTCGCCTCGCCTGATGGTGGGCACTCAGGTTTATCCGAGAAAAGCCTTGAGGCTGACCAGCATTCCTGATGAGCAAGCTCGCGGGTTCTCCCGAATCTGACGGGTTCCTGGCGAGCAAGGCGTTCAGCCAAGCACCAGCCTGATGTAAGTACTACAACCCACATAAACGTTGCCGTGGTTCATCTGGCACTACTCCAGCATCCTGTGGGTTTCCATGAAATGCGGCCCCAGATTCTAGCATACGAGCACCATCCCCGTAAGGGTTGGAGGCTGTTGTCCATTCCAGACATCATCAAGGGGGTGTAGAAGACCCACTTTGTCGCAAATGGTGGCAAGCGAGGGTTAAAGGCCTCCTCCCACTAACGCCTCATTCAACAGTGTTGCTAATCGCATCCCTGCTCTGGCCAACCGTTCCTCTACCACTGACAGGCCTCTCTGTACGTAGTCAGGTCCCAGCCTCCCATCGTCGTGCACATCGAGAGCGGTCTCGACAGCCGCCTGATGGGACTCTAACGCCCAATCCACCACCGTTCCTCGCTGCTGCGTTGAAAGTGGGTGAGCCTTCAGCCAAGCATGCAGTTTCTCGAAGTGATCCTGCTCACTCAGGCGCGCCTCCTGAATGAGCCTCGTATCCCATACCGCGTGCAAATTCCATGGCTTCTCACGAAATGGGTTGACCGTCTCACCCAAAAACGTCACGCGAATCTGATTGCCACCCTGTTGGGTGCTGATGCAATGGAGGGGCTGATGGATGTCGGCAACAAAGTGAGTCAGAAATCTCAACGCCTCTGCTCGCTCAGGCTTGCCGTTTTTCGTGTCAGCCAGAATGGATCGGAAGCGTTGGATGGCAGCCACGACACAATCACCTTCCCGGGGATTCACGCAGTCGCGTGAGGGGACGTAATTACGCTGACCATCCGGGATATTGACAAAGTGCCAAGGAGCCGTCTTGGGGCGATCCTTCCGAACCTCATCAGCCCACGTGGCGACCGATCGAAGTCCGCCGTCCCCCACCAATTCCACAACACGCTCGTAGGCAGGCGTTTGCAGTCGAGTTTCCGCTAGGGCAGCCACGATGCGGTGCCCCTCCGGCCCCCACGCGTAGGTAGGTGCCGGCGCTGCCCAAAGGGCGCAACACCATAGAAGGAGTCCGGCCCAATGATAGTTTCTGTCCACACGCACGGCGGTCGAACCAATGCTCCGTCTTTCGTCACGCGTCCAAGACGGACA